>JBDKSR010000180.1:0-19120 GCA_039680545.1 Bryobacteraceae bacterium
GGCTGAGCGCCACGTCGCCAACAAAATCTTCCCGCGCGCGTGCCGCTTCGGGCACAACGACAAACGTCCGGCTGGGCGAGAGCTTCCCGTTCGCGAATGCGAACTCGAAGACGGATGCCTGCGAGCCCCCTCCCACGTAAAGGAAGTCCCCTCTCGGAGAAAACGTGATTCCGAGCCACGCATCGGCCACGGGCGTGCGGCTAACCTCGGTGTCCGAAGCAACATCGATCACACTGATTGAGGGCGGCCGGTATCCTCCGTTCAGCACGGCCAGGTATTTTCCATCCGGAGACACCGCCATCGACATGGGCAGCGTATCGACTGGCACCTGCTTGCCCGCGGGCCGCAACCTCCACCCGCTGTTAAGCAGGAAGCCGCCCTCCGGGTGAGGGCCAACCTGCTCACGAGGAGCGGGCTGTGAGGAGAGGATCGCGGCAAACGCCGCCAAAAATCCGGCCAAAATGAGTCTCATTCGAAGAACCTCTGTGCGATCGGGAAGCGACGCCCTATGCCAAATGCTTTCGTTGTGACCTTCAGACCCGGCGCCGCCTGCTGGCGCTTGTATTCGTTACGGTCGACCTTGTTGATAACATCCCGCACCAGTTCGATCGGCAACCCACGAGCCTCCGCGATCCAACATGGTGGCTTGTACTCTTCGACGTAATCACGCAGGATCACATCCAGCACTTCGTACTCGGGCAGCGAATCCGAGTCCTTCTGATTCGGCCGCAACTCGGCTGACGGCGGTTTTTCAAACACGCTTTCCGGAATTGCCCCCGGATGACGCGTATTCGCTACCCGCGAGAGTTTATAGACGAGCGTTTTCGGGACATCGCTGATCACGGCGAGCCCGCCGATCATATCGCCATACAGCGTGCAGTAGCCGACGGCAATCTCACTCTTGTTCCCGGTGGTCAGGACGAGCGCGCTCCACTTGTTCGAGAGCGCCATCAGCGTGACCCCGCGCAATCGAGCCTGTAAGTTCTCCTCGGTCACGTCGCGGGGCGCTCCCTGGAAGAGCGGATCCAACGCATCGAGATACTTTTCGTAGACGCCGGTGATCGGGATCATCTCGAACCGGATGCCAAGCCGTTCGGCAAGTTCGCGAGCATCGCGCACGCTGTGATCGGACGAATACGGACCCGGCATGGCGACGCCGACCACGTTCTCCCGCCCTACGGCGTCTGCCGCGATGACTGCCGTCAAAGAGGAGTCGATGCCGCCGCTCAGGCCCAGAAGGACCCGCCGAAAACCACACTTGCGGATGTAATCCCGCGTGCCTAGCACGAGCGCCTGATAGACCGCCTCGTTCTCGTCGGCCAGGTTCTCGTGCATTTCGCCCGTGCCCGCATCGAGGTCGGCAATCACGAGATCATCCTCAAAAGATGCCGCCGAGGCGATCACACGCGCGTTCGCATCCATCGCAAAACTGCTTCCGTCAAAGACGAGCTGGTCGTTCCCTCCCACTTGGTTCACATACACAACCGGCAGTCCGTAACGGTGGGCCGTCGAGGCAAAAATCTCGCGGCGCAAGACACGCTTGCCCATGTGATACGGGGAGGCATTGATGCTCAGAAGGATCTCGGCGCCCTGCTGTACCAGTTCTTCGACCGGGTCACGACGGTAGAGGCGGCGTTCCCAGAACTGCTTATCGTTCCAGGCATCCTCGCAAATTGTGAGTGCGATCTTCCGGCCCCGAAGTTCCAGGAGCAATTGCTGCTCGGCGGGCCGGAAATAACGCGCCTCGTCGAAGACGTCGTACGTGGGAAGCAGCATCTTGTGCTGCCGGAAGACGACGCGTCCCCTGTCGAGCACCGCTGCACTGTTGGTGGCTGCCTTTCCGGAGCTTGAGTTCGAACGTCCGGCGTAACCACAGACTATGGCGATATCCAGACCGGCAGTTTCGGCGGCGAGGCGGTCGAGATGCTCCTCGGTTCTCGTCAGAAAACTGGGTTTCTCTATCAGGTCACGTGGGGGATACCCGGTCAGGCTGAGTTCCGGAAAGAGGACCAGTTCGGCGCCTTTCTCCGCAGCTTGGCGGGCAGCGCGAACTATCAGATCGGCGTTACCCGCGATGTCGCCGACGGTCGTGTTGATCTGCCCGAGTGCGATACGCATGGAGACTATTTATTGTACAGGGCTGGATTCCACAACTTGGGAGTTGGTGCCGCCCTCTAACGAGCCTGAGACATCGAGCGCCGGAGTCCGCGGGTGCTCTCGCCGGACCTCATGCGGACATTACTTGATCGCCAGCATTCTTTCGAGCGGGATGAGGGCACGACGGGCCGTTTCCTCGGGCACCTCGACCGTGGGCCTGAGGTCGCGCAGACAATCCCGAAGTTTCTCGAGCGTGTTGCGCTTCATGTACGGGCACTCGCTGCAGTTGCACTGCTCGTTCGGGATGAAGTAGTACCGCTTTTCCGGAGCCAACTTCTTCAACGAGTGAGAGACGCCGCTCTCGGTCATTACGATGAACTCCGGAGCATCCGCTTCCACGCACCACTTGATAATCGCCGAGGTCGAACCGATGAAATCGGAGGCTGCCAGCACGTCTTCCGGGCACTCGGGATGCGACGCCACCAGAGCCAACGGGTGTTCGGCCTTGGCGGCGGCCAGACGCCGGGAAGTGAATGTAGCGTGAACGATGCAGGTCCCCTGCCAGATCTTCATGTTCTCCCGGCCGGTCTGCCGCTTCACGTAGCTGCCCAAGTTTCGGTCCGGCAGGAATAGGATCGTTTTCTCGGGAGGGATAGACTCAACTACCTGGACCGCGTTGCGCGACGTACAGAGAATGTCGCTCTCCGCCTTTACGTCAATCGACGTGTTGATGTAGCTGACGATTACATCATCAGGATGTTGGCGGCGGTATTCCCGCACTGGCTCAACCGGGCAGGATTCAACAAGGCTACAGTTTGCCTCGGGGTCCGGTACGACCACTGTACGCCCCGGATTCAACACTTTGGCGGTTTCGGCCATGAACCAGACGCCGCAGAAAGCGATGACGTCCCCTTCGAACTCGCGAGCCTTCCGGGCAAGTTCGAGACTGTCACCCACACAGTCCGCAAGCTCCTGTATCTCAGGCTCTTGGTAATGATGGGCGAGGAGTATAGCCCGTCTTTCTTTTTTGAGTTCGAGGATTTCCTCGGCGATGGTGGTAACTGCCGGCATGGATTGTACTACCTGCCCTTATTGTACCAACGCCGTCATGAGTGAGCGGGCACACAACCGCATCAATGCCTAGGGTTCTTCAGGTGGAATGTTTTGCGGTGCAGGGAGACCTCCGGGGCCAGGCAACCGCTGCCTGCGGCCCGCGCCAAAATCTCGCCGCGGCGGAAATCCTTCCATCGGGCGGCGTTTCCGCAGTTCCTGCCACTGTTGAGCTGTCAGAATCAACCGTAACTTTAGGCTCATCTGAGAGATTGTCCGCGTCATCTCGCCCTTGCGGGCAATTGCCTTTTCGATTGCCTTATTTGCAGTTGCCTCATCTATCTGATCTGCGTTGAAGGTATCCTGCAACTGGTTCTCAGCGTACCGAAGCTCCGTCCGCTCCCTCGCAAGCCGATCCCGGTACTCCTGGACTGTGGCACGGATCTTCTGTTGTTGATCTTCACTCAGGCCAAGGTCGCGGACCAGGGGGGTGTCCCACCACGGGAAGAACCCGGGCGCGGGTCCCTGCGCGAACGCGCTCGTGAGCGACGCTAATGCCAACAGAATCAATCGTTTCATTGTCCTGCCTCGAACAGGCCCCGGATTGGGGTCACGACTGCTGGTTCATTCAATTGAACTTCCGAATAGATATCGGTGAATAACTCTGCTTCCGACGGTGAAGGCGCCGGCTGCTCGATGGGAACCGGCCGTGAAAGCACTATCGCCATCAGAACGAGCGCCACGGTGCTCAGCGCCGGTGTAAGCGACCACATCCACGGCTTGTGCGCCCTGTGTTCGATGCGATCCATCACCGCCTGCCGTTGTGCAGCCAAAAAAGAATCGGCGACTACGGGCCGCTCCTGTAACACTCGCTCTCGTGCCGCCATCAGATCGCGCCATCGTCCGGAGCACTCCGAGCATTGCTCAACGTGCCCGTCAGAAGGTCCGACACCGTACAGACGGGCGATCAACTCCTCGTCGGTCCAATGTCTCTCTCTCATATCCATTCTTCCCGTCTTGCCGTTAACAACCCTTCTTACAACCGGTCCCGAGCTGGCAGGGGACCGGAATTCAAGTATAAATCCTTCAGTTCATTACGGAGTTTTGCAAGGGCCCGTGCCAAATGCGCTTTCACCGTACCGAGATCGAGCCCGAGAATCTGCGATATCTCTTCGAGGCTATGATCCTCGTAGTGCCGCAGCGCAAAAACCGTCCTCTGGCGCGGCGAAAGCCCTTCCAGAGCGGTACTCATACGCGCGGCAATCTCTCTCGCAAACAGCTTGTCCTCGGCGTCCGGTCCTGTCGAGGCGGCCAAAGCCAGGATCGTGGCTTCATCCTCTTGGGATGGCCGTTGTCTCCAGAATCGCCAACGCCGCGAACGCAACCGGTCGAGACACGTATTCACCGCCACCCGCGTGAGCCACTTGGCCGGATCGCTTACATCAGCCATCCCCATGCCGCTCATCGCGCGATATGCCTTGAGAAAGACCTCTTGGGAAGCGGTATCTGCCTCGTCTGCATCGCCCAAAAGCCGCCGGCAGAGCATAAAAACCCGCCTCTGCTCGGCGCGCATCCAGGCTTCAAAATCGCAGGGCTCGATTCCGGCCGTAGTTGTCACGGGTAGGCTTTCGGCCATCTCGCCCATCATACCCTTCTGGACGGGAACCACCGGGGAAGGTTTACATGGACACCTTCCGGGGGTCAAAGCCGGCACCACCAGTGATAGACTGCTTGAGTCATGCCAAATCTGACGTTACTCGGTATCGGATTGGTTGCCGGAGTGTTTGCGGGAATGTTCGGAATCGGGGGCGGGCTTGTCATCGTTCCTGCTCTGCTCTTCATCGTGAAGATGAAGGAAGTCGAGGCGATCGGTACCAGCCTCGCGGCTCTAATTCCCCCTGTCGGCCTCTTGGGAGCTATCGAATATTACCGTAACGGGTTTATTAATGTGCGAGTTGCGCTCCTTGTGGCTCTTGGCCTCTTCATCGGAGCCTATTTCGGCGCAAAGATCATGGTCAACCTTCCCCCGACCCTCATCCGGCGAATCTACGGGACCTTCCTGATGGTGATTGCACTGCGCATGTTGATCGCAGGCAAGTAAAGTCAGCGCAACAGCTTCCAGCACGAGCTAAGCTGCGGAGCGGCTGAGGCTTCGACCTGCGAAACGCTACCTTCCTCCATCGGTAGCTCATGCTCCACCCATTGGGAAAGTGGGATATTGCGGAAAAAGATGCGTTCCTGCAGCACCAGGCTACGCCGCATGCCCCCCGGAGGCTGTGATTCCCTGATGTAGTGGCGCTCCTCGACCCGAACATCGGCGAGAAACTCATCGAGAGCCTTTTGCCTCGCTTCCGCTTCCGCCTTCTTGATCTTTTCTTCCGTCACTTTGTGCTGCTGGGCAAGCGTGGCCTGCGCCGTGACGAGGTCCTCCCTTTGCCTCGCGAGGGCCACCTCCATTCGCGCCTGAACGATGACGAATGAGATCAGCCCGGATCCGAGAGCCGCCACGAACGGGAGAGCGATCCAGAGCACTTCGTACATACCGCGCCTGCTCCCTTGATCGGATGCGCGCGCAGGCCGCAAGCGGGAGTAAGGAGAAATTTGACCTGGGCCTAAACGAAACGACTTAGCGATGAAGTCGGGTATCAGAACGCGCTTTGAGAGCCATCGATCTTCTGGCCGCTTATGAGGGCCGAAAGCAGTGCGAAGTGATACCGCACCTCGCGGAAGGTGACGAGCGACGCGAGTGCCCCCTTGATTGCGTGGAGCGTGATGCCGATCCGGGTCTTCGCGCCGGCACTCCAACTGAAATGCTTACCGGCATACATCGCAATCGACAACGCACGGTCGGCTGACAACTGGGCGCGCGCGGCGGGGCTCGGAATCCCTGCCGGGGTGGGATGGATTATAACGGACACGCGCGGCAGCAGAAGGATGTGCTTCGCGGCGCGACGAATCTGGCAGCACAGTTCGAGATCCCAACCGCTGTTCCCGTATCTCTCGTCGATATACCGCATCCCCTTCAGGAAGTTTGCGCGCGCCATGAAAACAGGCACGTTGGGATACTCGATGAGAACGGGTTCGGCATCTCGCTCTGCCGGGGCCCAGTCCGCAAAGTCCCCATCCCGCCAGGCTTGCGCGGCTTCCCGAGGGACGGGAACGCTTCGGTAACGGGTTACGGCATCCCCTTCGGGCGAGAGAGACAGCGGGCAGACCGCCACAGCCTCCGAGGTTGCGTCCAGGGCCGCGGCAAGCTTGCCGGAAGTGTCAGGCTGCAGTTCTACCTCGGGTGGGAGGAGGAGGAAGTACTCGCCCACAGCGGTTCTCATGCCGATGTTGAGGGCTTTCACGATGCCGAAGTGCCGTGGCAGCCGCAACATGTTGATTGCGGGAAAATCAGCGTCCATCCGGGGCGACTCGTCCTGCGAACCGCAGTCCACAACAACCACTTCCATCTCCTGCCGGTTGGTCGAACGCTCCAGAGCTTCGAGACAACGCCTCAGTTGAGCAGCGTTGTTCCAGGACACGACTATGGCGGAGACTTTCGGTGCAACTTGCTTCTCTTCCATGGGAAGAGAAATGATACCGCAGCACGGAGGCTATTTCTGTACCGCGAGCACGCTGTCGCCCGGGGCGAGGATCACCTTCACAGGCTTCCGGCGCAGATTTGCGGAAAATGTGACCGTTGGGGCATCGGTCTGCAGCCAGCGCGTTTCGGTCTTGCCCTGCCCGAGTTGAATTTCGACCGGCACGTCAATAATGAAGTCCTCCGGGACGTCGGACTGCGTAAGCGTGCCGGCCAATTTCCACGCAGTGCCCTTTCCGCGAGTCGTATAGCGCAGTTGCAGGGTCGGTATGCCGGTGGAGTACACCCACTTCTCGAAGAAACTGTGGAGTCCGGGATCGGCCGACCGGGGCGGCTGGAATTCAACAGCCAGCGCCCGGAATTCCTCTGTCTTGATGGCGCGGTATTCGAAGCGCCGGCGCAACTCGGAAAGCATGCCGAAGAAGCGCTCGTCGCCCATCCGCCGGCGGAGCATGTGTATGATCCAGGAACCCTTCTCGTATGTGATTCTGCGCCAAGCCGCGGGTGCGTCCGGCGTATCCAGACGAGTGCCCCAGATGACCGGTCCAACCGAGTCGATCGTTCTTCCGGAACTTGTCTTGGCAAGCAGCCGCTTCCGGTACTCCGAAAGTACGGACTGCAACGCCCCCGGGCCTTTCCGCTTCTCCAGGTAGAGCAACGCCGAGTAGTTGGCGAGCGCCTCCATGAGCCAATCGTCCTGATTGCTGCCGGACGTGACCACGTTTCCCCACCATTGATGAGCCGTTTCGTGGGCGTACAGCAGCTCGGAGAAGAACGTTTGTTGGTACTCTCCGGACACCATCGCGGGCCGCTGTTTCGGGTCGAGATACGAAATGGTGGACAGGTAAACGAGTCCAGGAAACCCTTGCCCGAACGTGCCGGGAATCGGCGAGACCGTGAGATGCCGGATGGGAGGAGGGCCGAACCGCTCCGCCATAAACTCAAATGCATCGGCGATCTCAGAGGCAAGATCTTCGAGCCGGGCCGTGGGATCAATCTTAGGCGGCGGCAGTTCAAACGGGATTACGTCGCGCGGCTCGTTTTTCCGGCGCGGCCAGCCCGGAGAAGCCGGCAGAACGATGGTCTGAGGCCGCTTTGGCTGCAAAGCGGACTCGACCTCCCGGTTGGCGCAAACGTCGATGACGTATTGCTGCCGCTTCAAGCTGACGGTGCGGTAACCGCCGAGGTTGAAGCCGATGAATCGAACAGGCGCCCCGGTCTGACGGCGCGTAATGAGCCAGTCACCCTCTCTCCTCTGCTCCACGACCTCACCGCCCGCCACCAGATCGAGCATCGCCGGGTAACGGAATGTTGCGTCGCAGCGCGCGAACTGCCAGGCACGATTTGGATACCAATTGCCGCGCGAGCCGACATAATAGACGCCGTTGCCGGCCTCCGAAATCACTCCGCCTTCATGGTGGAACTCGATCTCGTACTGCCTCCCGCGCTCCAACTTCGTGGAGGGAATGAGCAGAATGGCGTCATCCCGGCGGCCGCTGATCAGAGCATCCCGCATTGCCCCGCGCCGGAACACCTCAGCCGGTGCGCCATCGACCAGCGCTTCTGTTACGCGCATATTCTCCGATAGCTCGAAGGCAATGGCCCGATAGCCGTCCGCCTCCGGCGTTACGGTCACGCGCGTCGTTACTTTCAACGTCAGGTCGGGCTGAAGTGTAGCGTCGATCCGAAAGTTGCTCACACGGACGTCCGTGAGAGAGGGCGGCACGGCCCCATTGCGAACGGCACGCGTCTCAAAACTGGTCCAGGTGTTGAAATGCACGTGCTCGTTCCGAAATTCCACTTTCCCTACGGTGATCTGCTCGCGTGCGAGAGGATCATAGACAACATCGAAGTTGCCGAGATTCTGTCCGTTTAGCGCCGCATAGAAAAATCCGCGCGAAACAGGCCCTGAAGACAACAAGTCACGCACGACGCGCATTTCGAAACTTTGAGAGAGGTTCCGCGTGACCGTCTCCCACTTTTCGTCCATGAGGGCGCCCTGCTCCGACGATTTCCTCGGGTCTCCGCGTTGGCGGATCAGATTCAGGAGAGTCTCCGGGGTGTCGTCGGTGAACACCATCACCGCCACCTTGAAGTGCTCGTTAAGGTTCGGAGAACCGGTAGCCGAGGCGAGCGAAAGCCGTTCGCTTCGGCTTGGCGGGAAGAGCAGGATCTCGGCGTCTCCGGTCTCGATGTCCCCCGTGAACACGGCTGAGATTCTTCGGCCGGCTACGGGCTTTCCCAGGATCAAGTACCCGTCCGTTAGGTAGAAACGAATGTCGCCTTTGGTGAAATTCAGATCGCGGATGCGGTAACACTCTTCGCGGTCCAGGCCAACGTTCTGTATTTGGGTAGCGAGGTCGGCCGCGCTGCCGTCCCAAGCCGGCAGGCTAAGAGGAAAAAGGGCCAGCAGTGACAGGAGGCGCCGCATACATCCTAAGTCTACCGTCCCGCGGGGACGGACACTTACTGCCAGAACCGGTACCACTTGCGCGCACGGAGAGGCGCCGGATACGGATGCTGGATCGGTTCCCCGGAAAGCATCGCCGACGGATTCTTCACGCACAGGAGGTCGGCGGTCTCCCGGCCGCATCGCTTCTCGATGTACTGGTGTGCCTCGTCAAGGCGCGGCGGGCGGTGTACCGTATCGTGGGCGTCGCTGGCCACGACGTGAACGAGGCCACGGCTCACAAGGTCATCCGAAAAGCGTTTGGCACGCTCACCGAACTTGCCGAAAAACGATTGCGCCGTGACCTGGAGGCAGCAGCCGCTTTGGGCCCACATCTCCAGGCGGGGGAAGTGATTTCGCAACAGACTGTTCCGCTCGGGGTGAGTGACGACGGGGACGATGCCGGCTTCGAACATCCGCCGCAGCACCTCCTCGGTAGTCTGGGGAATCAACAACTCGGAGAACTCGATCAGCAGATACTTCTTGCCGTTGATCGTGTAGCGGGAGGGGTTTTCGAGAGCATCGTGAATGTTCTCGTAGTACATGTGGAAGTCACACCCACGATGGATGCGTACGGCTCCCCCCGTAGCAGCCGTGAGTTCGGCGATCTTCTGCTCGACGGTCTCCAGGTCGTACGTGTATTCAAGATCGGAGTGCGGCGTCGCGACGATGTCGGTTGTCCCCGCCCCGGCCGCAAGGCGCACCATAGCAACACTTTGGTCCAGGTCGCGCGCGCCGTCGTCGAGCCCGGGCAGTATGTGACTATGGATGTCTATCATGGAGGGGCGTCAGTGCCCTCCTGGAAGCGAGAGGCTCACGTACCGGCGTCTCAGATAAACATTTCTTCGTCGTGCGTGGCCTGCTCGACCGTGAGCCGGCGCCCACGGAACAGCGCATCGACAAACGCCCGGATCCCGATCGCAATTCCGCTGATCTCCTTCACGGGGCGCAAAACGCCGTTGTGAATGATCGCGGCTGTCTCGTGCAGGCGGCTCACCGTATCGTCGAGCACCATTTCGACGCGGTCCATCTGGATCTTCGCCCGGGAAGTCGCCTCGCCAAGCACTTGGTCGATCCGCACCAGTTGCGTGCGCGCGAGTTCCAGAACTTCCGTGGATCTGGTTGAGATGTCGGTGAGTTGTTTCCGGCTCTGCTCAAGAGTGCGCTGCGCCGATTGGAACAAGGATTCCGCCTGGCTCGCGACCACACTAATCCGCTCTCCAGCAGCCTTTGACGTCCGGTACAAGCCCACAAGCACAATCGTCTGGGCTATCATGGCAGCCGCCACCAGGACGACGGCCACCGCCATCACGTACACCACAGCATCCGAAGTCATGAATAGAAGATCGACAGTCTTTGCAGCTATCCCTGCGTCTCAGAGGCCCCTTCAACAGTTGGGCCAGGAGCGGCGACCGCTTCGCGATACGCTTGCTTGCCGGCCTGAACGGCCGCGCTTAACTGCTCACGCTGGCGTTCAAGCGCCGACTTGCTCTTTTCGACCAACTCACCAGCGCTATCGTAGAGTTGCTCGCCGCGCTTTCGCAAATACTCCTTGCTTTCGTCGGCCTTGGCACGAATCAGGCCGCGCGTTTCCTCGCCCGACTTCGGGGCAAACAACACGCCGACTGCCACGCCGATTCCAAGGCCCAGAAAGAAGTAGGAGAGTCTCCTATCGTCACCCATATTACCCTCCAGTTGCGGCACTGGCTGATTCGCCGCGCTTCCCTTCGAATACTAGCACATCCAGCCTGGGGTCGCCGCAAAACAGCGTGTTAGAATCGAGTGGGTTTTCCGCACGGGCTTTCTCTCGCGGAGAATTGCTCGCCGATGACGGCTGGAAGAAACAAGAAACTGGACTCCGAGGCTCTCTGGAACTACGCTCTCCGTGTGCTCGGCGCGCGGGCCTATTCCATCTCGGAACTCCGCGGAAAGTTGCTCGGAAAGGCCGCGGAAGCCGGCGACGTGCCGGAGATCCTCGCCAAGCTGAAGGAGTACGGTTACCTCGACGACAAGCGCTTCGCTGAGAGCTTCGCGTCTTCCCGCCGTGATAGCCAGGGCTTCGGGCGCTTTCGCGTCCTGCGCGATCTGCGTGGCCGCAAGGTCGCTCCCACCGTCGCCGAACGGGCGGTGCAGTCGGCGTACAAGGAAGCCGACGAGACAGCCTTGATCGAGAACTATCTGGAACGGAAGTACCGCAGGGTCAATCTTGGCGAGTTCCTCGCCGAACCGAAGAATCTTGCCTCCGCTTACCGTCGGTTGCGTACCGCCGGCTTCGGCTCCGGCAGCGTCATTCGCGTGTTGAAACGGTATGCCGCCGGAACGGACGAAATCGAAGCCCTGGAGACGGAGGACTCGTCCCAGGAATCCGAATGAGAAGCGGCGCCTTTACGAAATAATCGCCGCCGGATTCGACAATTCCCCGATTTCCGGTACGGAAATCGTGACAATATCACCCGGCTGCAATGCGGCGGATTCCGGTACGATCACGCCAGTGCCTGTGAGCAGAACGGAACCGGCCGGGACGGGATTCGAGCGAAGCAAATACTCGACCAGCGACTCGAAGCGGCGATGCAGCCGCGACGTGGAAACCTTCTGCGAGAAGATCGTGTTGCCGTCCCGCGAGATCGTGCAGGTCATCTCGAGGTTATAGGGGTCCACGAGTTCGTCCGCCGTCACGATCACCGGACCGAGCGCGCAGGAGCCTTTGAAGATCTTGGACTGCGGAAGGTAGAGCGGATTCTCGCGTTCGATGTCCCAGGCCGAAACATCATTGGCAATCGTGTAGCCGAGTATTTTGCCCTTTTTCCCCAGCACGAGGGCGAGTTCCGGTTCGGGAGCCGTGAATTTCGAGTCGGCGCGGATGCCGATCGCCTTTCCTGGACCGACACAGATCCTTGCCGTGCCTTTGAAGAAGATCTCAGGCCGCGCTCCTGCGAACACGTGCGCGTACATGCCGTCCAGCGTCGACTGTTCGCCGTCGCGAAAGCTCGCGCTCACCTCATAGGTGCATCCGCACGCCCAGATTTCGACCGGGCAGATAGGAGACATGGGCGTACCGGGCTCCGCGTGGCGGCTGGCGGACTCGGCCACCAGATCAATGAGCGGCACTCCCTCCTTCTCTGATTTCTCAATCAGATCGACCAGCGTGTATCCGGGTATGGGCCGCACGAGGTTCCGCTCAAAAACGGCTGCGGTATTCGTATTTTGTTGCCTGATTTGTCCAAGATGCATGGAACGCTCAGTATTTCAAATAGATAGTCTTAAAGTCGCTGTAAAACTCCAGCGCGGCCGGACCCTGTTCTTTGGGCCCGAAGCTGGAATCCTTCGTGCCTCCAAACGGTAACTGGTATTCGACGCCCGCACTCGGCAGGTTCACCGTGAGCAAACCCGCCTCCATGCGATACACGTACTCGAATACCCGTGACACATTGGAAGTCTGAAGCGATGCACTGAGCCCGAATGGGGAATCGTTGGCGATCCGGAGTGCATCCTCGAAATCTTTGGCGCGCATAACGGCTAGCACGGGGCCAAACACTTCCTCGCGCGCGATGGTCATTTCCGGAGTGACGTCCGCGAAGATTGTCGGAGCCACGAAGTATCCCTTGTCGTAGCTTTCACCGGTCAATCTGGAGCCGCCGGCCTTGGGCGCGCCTGCTTCTGCCCATCCGGCCTCGATGTATCGTAGATCCGTGTCCAACTGCGCCTGGTCAACCGCGGGTCCGATGTCCACGCCGGCATCGAGCCCGTTGCCCACGCGCAGCTTGCGCGTCCGCTCGACGAGCGCTTCGACGAACCGGTCGTAGATCGACTCCTCCACGATGACCCGTCCCGTCGCAGTACACTTCTGGCCCGTCGCGGAGAACGCGCCGTTGATCACGTTCTCTACTGCCTGCTGAAAATCAGCATCCGCGAGCACGATGGTCGGGTTCTTGCCGCCCATCTCCAACTGAATCTTGATTCTTCGGCGGGACGCCTCGGCGTGTAGCGAGGCGCCGACGGTGCACGATCCGGTGAACGAAACCGCCCGAACCGGCTTCGCGTTGACGAGGGCGCTTCCGATCTCGCCTCCCGGTCCGGCCACGTAGTTCACAACACCCTTCGGGATACCCGCCTCATGGCAAGCCTCGACGATTCGCCACGCGCTCAATGGCGCGGCGGACGCCGGCTTGAGGACGGCCGTGTTTCCGCAGATCAGTGCCGGGGCCAGCTTCCAGGCGGGAATCGCACTGGGAAAATTCCAGGGAGTGATGAGCCCGACCACTCCGACCGGCTTCCGGATCGCGAACATATGGACACGGTCACGCTCGGATGGCACGACGTATCCGTTTAATCGCGTTCCCTCGGCTGCAAAGTACCTGAAGATGTTGATCGAGCGGCGCACTTCGCCCCTCGATTCGAGGAGCGTCTTCCCTTCCTCCCGTGTCATCTCAATCGCGAGCTGCTCGCATTTGCGATCGAGGATCTCCGCAACCTTGAACAGGTAATTGCCGCGCGCCGGAGCGGGCATCTTCGACCAGGGACCGAGCGCCTCCTGCGCCGCTTGTGCCGCAGCCTCAACATCCGCCGCGGCGCCACGCACGAACAGTCCGACTACTTCCTCCGAATTGGCAGGGTTGCGGTTCTCGAATACGGGTCCCGTGACCCATTCGCCATTGATGTAATTAGCGAAGACTGTCATGCTCATGACTCCGGCCAGCCCCCGGCCAGACCCGCGTGGATCGCGTCGCGGCTAGAAAGCTACCTTGGGGACCGTTCGGGCTGCCGGCTCCGTCTTGAAGTATGCGTCGTTTCTCGAAAAACCGAACAGGGAAGCGGCGATGTTGTTCGGGAACAGCTCGATCGTCGTATTGTACTTCTGCACGGTTTCGTTGTATTTCCGCCGTTCGACGGCGATCCGGTTCTCAGTCCCCGCCAGTTCGTCTTGCAGCCGGAGAAAATTCTCGTTCGACTTCAGGTTCGGGTAGTTTTCGACGATGACCAACAACCGGGCCAGGGCGCCATCCAACTGCGAGTTGGCGTTGATCTTTTCCTGCGGAGTGCGCGCTCCGACCAGGGCAGCACGCGCGCTGGTCACCGCCTCCATCACAGAGAGCTCCTGTTTCGCGAATCCCTTCACGGTCGAAACCAGGTTCGGGATCAGGTCGGCCCGGCGCTGCAGGGCAACATCCACCTGAGCCCACGCGCCGTTGATCGACTCCCGCTGTGTGACGAGATCGTTGCGAATCCCTACCAGCTTGGCGCCAAAAACCAAGCCCAGCAACAAAAGTACGCCCAATACAATCGCGACAACCTTCATGTGCACCTCGCTATTTTTCGAACTGATCCACGACATCCACCACAATCTGTATCTGCTTCAAATAGCCTTCAAACAGCGGTGTGGAGTCGACCTCGCGCGGTTTTCGTTTCCCCTCACGCACTTCCAAAATCTTTTCGAACGGGGACGGGTCGATGCCAAACCTCTCCTGCGCCTTCGCAAGGATCTGCCGTTTCTCGAAACCGGACTGTTCGCCTGCGAGCCGCAGCGCATGGCGAAACAGGACGCAGAATGTCGAGAGCGAATCCGCCAGCAACTCCCGAAGCAGGTCCGGCTTAGCCAGGACTCCTGCCCCTTTCTGCCTCAGGCGGAGGAGCTTTGCCCGCAGTTCGTGCTCGACTTGTGCTCTGTAAAACGAATCGTCTATATCAAGATCCTTGACGACGTCATCGCCGGTCAGAATCCGATGCCGCTCGCGGATATCGTGGAACTCGATCGAGAAGCAGTCGGTCGATGTCCGGACCTCGTCTACGCTCATCAGCAGCGGGGACGGATTGCCCAAATCCCGCCACCAGCGAAAGACGGACGCCGAAGCACCCAGTTCCGCGGGCGTCACTTGTCGAAGCACACACAGAACGTTGATATCCGAGAACCGCCCATGATGGTCACCGACCGCCGCGGAACCATACAGCACGACGGACACCAGGCCATCACCATGCGCCTTACGAAGCCGCTCGACTAATTGATTTAGAACCCGTTCCATCAGTTCACCAGATTACCAACCGCTCGAGGCGCCGCCGCCCCCCGAGTCTCCGCCGCCAAAGCCGCCGAAGGTGTCGTGCGAATCCCAGCCTCCGAAACCGCCGCCGCTGGACCGCCCACCCATCGAACGGCCCATTAGGTTCCCGGCGAGCATAGCCAGGAGAATGTCTGTGCCCGAGCCGCCGCCCCGCCGCCCGCGCCTGCCGCCGCCTCCCATCAGAAGGAGCAGGATGAAAATCCCGAACATCACGAGCGACCAGGGAATATGCACCCGTTTGGGTCGCGCGCGTGCCGGCAAAGTTGTATCGAGGTTGACGCCCTTCGCTTCCGCTATGCGCGAGCCGGCTGTCCGGACGGCCTCGATGAGCGCTTCTCCGTACCGTTGTTCGCGCAAAGAGGGGCGCATTGACCGTAGTACGCTGCCGGCAAACCCGTCAGGGATGATGGGTTCGAGCCCATAGCCTACTTCCATGCGCATCTTGCGGTCCTTTATGACCAGGAGCAGCAGAAGGCCCTCATTCTTCCCCTTTTGACCGACACCCCACCGGCGAAACATTGAGTTGGCTACATCTTCGATTGGTTCGCCGGAAATGGTATCAAGGGTGACGACGGCAAGTTGAGCGCCGGTCTGCGCTTCGAGACGCGCGCAATACTGTTCGAGCGCAGTTCGTTCGGCGGGAGCGACGACGCGAGCAAAATCGCTCACGTAGCCTTCAGGCTGCAGCGCTGCGTAGTCCGTCGCCCAAGCGGCGGCGACAGCCCACAGCAGTAGCACACAGGAATTCCGGAGCAGGCGCTTCATTATTCGAAGACTCTAGTGTACCCCGAGCCACCCGGCCCCGCAGACGCGACTTGATGTCAGCAGGCGAGTTGTTCGCGCCCGATGCGAAACCCTTCGAGGTTCCCCAGCACCGTCAACGCGATTTGTTTTGAATCGAAGAGTTCTTGCGCCAGTCGTTGCACCTCAGCCGCAGTCACCGCCTCGATGCGGGACGCCAGTTCATCCATCGAGAAGAAGCGGCCGAAATAGAGCGACTGCCGGGCAAGATTTGCCATGCGGTTGGAGGTCGACTCGAGCCCCAGCATCATGGAGCCCTTCAGGTGATCCTTGGCGCGCCGCAGTTCTTCTTCGCCGACCAGCTCATCCTTGAGCCGCCGGAACTCTTGCAGCACCAGTGCAATCACTTGGTGCGATGTTTCAAGAGACGCGCCAGCATACACCGAGAGGCATCCCGTGTCGCGATACGCGCTCAACTCCGAAAAGACGGCGTAAACCAGCCCGCGCTTCTCGCGGATGTTCTGGAACAGCCGCGAGCTCATGCCACCGCCCAGCAGTGTATTCAGCACGTACGACACATATCGTTTTTCGTGCGGCAGGGGATAGCAGGGCACGCCCAAACAGATGTGAGCCTGTTCAAGCGACTTCTTGTTTCGCAGGCTGATGCGCGCGTGCGTGGTTGCCTGCGCGGAGGGGGCCACCGAGCCGTTCCGGGTCAGTGCTTCGAACCGCGCGCCGGCCAAATCCGCGAGTTGCCGGTGCGTGAGGTTGCCCGCCGCCGTGATCGTGATGTTGGAGGGAACGTAAGTCTTGCGGTAATAAGCGTCAAGCATCCCCCGGTCAAAGCGCTTCACCGTCTCCCGCGTCCCGAGGATCGGCTTGCCGAGCGGGTGATCCTTCCAGAAATTGTTCGAGAAGACCTCGTGCACCAGGTACTCGGGGTCATCGGCTTCCATCTTCAACTCTTCCAGGATGACGCCTCTCTCCTTCTCGATGTCCTCTTCGTGGAATAGGGGGTCAAGCACGAGATCGGCCAGCACATCGAACACCTTGGGCAGGTGTTCGTCGAGCACCTTGGCATTGAAACTGACCAGTTCTTTGGCCGTGAAGGCGTCCAGGTTACCGCCAACGGAGTCGATCAACCGCGCAATGTCCTCGGCGGACCGCTTGTTGGTCCCCTTGAACACCATGTGTTCGACAAAATGGGAGATTCCGTTTTCTTCGGCTGACTCCTGGCGGGAACCGGTTCCCATCCAGACACCAATAGCCACGGAACGCACATGGGGGATGGTCTCGGTGACAAGTCGAATCCCATTTGCGAGCGTAGAGACCTCGATTTCACGCACCGCCGGGTTACAGCTGGACATAATTTATGAAGACTAAAGGGAAGGAGTTCCTTCTTCCTTTGTATCATTTTTGAGCTATCACCCGCCACCGGGCCATCCTTATCTAAATAGAGGGGCAGGAGCCCTCTGGTAAACTAATAGGTATGCCGCAGGCCCTTCTGGGCATGGAACTCGCTGAGATTCAAGCACTTCTGGGGCCGGAGTATCCCGGCTACCGCGCCCGGCAGGTCTATGACGCGCTGTACCGGCGGCGGACCGGCGAACCTTCCAAAGCTTCCGACCTGCCCCTGCCCCTTCGCGAGTCCCTCAAGGAGGGCTGGAGCACCGGATTCCCGGGTGCGGAGAAGATTTTCGTGTCGTCCGATGGCACGAAGCGCTACCTGCTCCGCCTCGACGACGGACGGACGGTCGAAGCCGTACTCATGCCTGAGGGAGAGCGGAACACGATGTGTATCTCCACCCAGGTCGGTTGTCCCGTGAACTGCAAGTTCTGCATGACAGCATTGATGGGATTTGAGCGGAATCTGACAGCGGGGGAGATTGTCGGGCAGATCCTCTTCGTGGCAGGCGATAACGGGCTCTGGGCCGGAGCCAATCGCATCAACATCGTCATGATGGGAATGGGCGAGCCGCTCTTGAACCTGGAAAACGTCCTGAAAGCTACGCGGCTGGCGTCCGATCCGCGCGGCGTCGGCATTCCCGTGCGGCGGATCACGCTGTCGACATCCGGGATCATCCCGAAAATGGAGGAGATGGGGCGCGCCGATGTGCGGCCGAAGCTCGCTATCTCGTTGAATGCATCGACCGAAGAGCAGCGCCGGCTCCTGATGCCGATCACCCGGAAGTACACGTTGAAAGATCTGATGGAGGCATGCCGCGCGTATCCGCTCCGGCCCTGGGAAAACCTCACGTTCGAATACGTTTTATTGAAAGACGTAAACGACACCGATGCAGACGCACGGCGCGTCGTCCGAATGTTGGCGCAACTCAGGTGCCACGTGAACCTGATCGCCCTGAATCCCGGGCCCGGCATCGACTTCAACACTCCGGACCCCGAACGCGTCGCATCATTTCAGACGATCATACGGCGCTCGATCCCATGCTTCATCCGAAAGCCCCGCGGGCGTGACATTTTCGCCGCTTGCGGGCAACTCAAGCGCATCTCGCTCGCACAGGCGTCCTAAGCCGGAGCGCTTCAGGCACGTCCCCGCAGACCGGCCCCGAGGACATTTCGCGCGTATGCGATGCTTCTTTCGAGGTCAATGCGCTGTTGTTCGCGCAGCGCGACCCGGTATTCTTCCGGAGGATTGCCGCGGTCTGCCACAATCATCGTGCCCATAAAGGGGTGTCCGGCCTTCGCAAGCGCGACGAAACGCGCAAACTCGGCGGCGTTGGCCTTCGGATACGCCTTCCAGAAGTCCGGCTCGAGGTACGGCAACACCTGTGGCGGCCGTCCCGTGATGTTCTCAAACTGCACCGCGACATTCGGACAGAGTTGCCGGAAACGTGCAAAGAACTGCCGGTAATCGATTGAGCCGTCACCCAACGCGACCCACTGCGCCGCGGCCCCGCGCGGATGTTCGTATACAACGGTATCGCGAACGTGCGTGCAAATGACGTACGGAGCAAGCACTTCGAGGCTGACCATCGGGTCCTCGACGGCCCAGATCGGATTGCCCGTATCCAGGCAGGCCCCGACGTAATCTTTCCCTGCTTCCTCGATCAACGTCTTCAACTCCCGCGCCTGCATGTCACCGCTGTGATTCTCGACAGCGATTTTCACGCCGAGGTCCAGCGC
>JBDKSR010000181.1:0-8313 GCA_039680545.1 Bryobacteraceae bacterium
TAGCCGCGTTCGTCGTGCGTCAGTCCCGTGATGTGGAACCTGTAACCCTCACCGGCGTGAACCATCTCCGGCACAAGGTCGTCGCCTGTGGCGTAGGCGTGATACTCGTCCGGTGTCTTTTTCGTGCGGCGGCGGGGGTAGATTTCAATCTCGTCCGCCTGCGGAATGACCACCTTCTCGGTCATGTGGCCGACACACTCGTCCATCATGAACATGACCGGCACGCGGTACTGCTCGGCGAGGTTGAACGCCCGGATGGCAAGATCGAAGCACTCCTGCGGCGAGTTCGGGCAGAGGGCGATGATTTGGTAGTCGCCGTGCGAACCCCAGCGGGCCTGCATCATGTCGCTCTGCGCGGGCAACGTCGGCAGACCGGTTGACGGGCCGCCCCGCTGCACGTTGACGAAGACGCAGGGCGTCTCGGTCATAGCGGCGTAGCCGATGTGTTCCATCATCAGCGAGAACCCGGGGCCGGACGTCACCGTGAAGGCCTTGGCGCCGCCCCAGACCGCGCCGAGAATGGCGATCGAAGAGGCAAGCTCATCTTCCATCTGGACGAACGTACCACCGACCCTGGGGATACGGGCCGCAAATCGCTCCACCACTTCCGTCGAGGGCGTGATAGGGTAACCCGCGGCAAACCGCGCACCCGCGGCCAGAGCACCTTCGCAGCACGCCTGGTCGCCGTCGAGAAAATGGACACCAGTGAGGACTCCGCGCGGATCAGAGGGCATTGTTTACCCCCGATTGCGTCATATCCCCCACTCTCCAGCCGTGAATTGCGAAGTCGGGGCAGTACATCCCACACAAATCACAGCCGCTACACTTCTCGGGGGAGACCACCTGCGGCGGGTGGTAACCCTTGGCGTTGAACTCAGAAGAAAGCGCTAGAACCTTCGTCGGGCAGAATTCGATGCAAAATGCGCACCCTTTACACCGCTCGACCACGATTTTGACTGAACCCTTTGGCATGTTTGGGGTCGTACCATCCAGTGATAGTATCTATCTCTATCCTAGCAGTTCGATTGCCATTGGCCAGTTTGAGACGGAAGCTCGAAAAATTGTCGAAACCTGAAGAAACCTAATGGCGTCAATATGGCGGCACAGGTTCCCATGGAACGAGGAAACAACAATGCTCCCACGAATGCGGCTCCTCATCCTCGCAGTTGTTTTCCTTTTTGCGGCGCTTCCGATGTTCGGCCAGCAGCCCTTTTCGGTCCAGCCCGGACTGATTCACTGTTCGGAAGGCGATGTACTCCTTGCGAATGATGAAGTCAACGTAAAGTTCGGAGACTTTCCGGTGATGTTTGCCGGAGAGGAACTCAAAACTGGCCATGGGCGGGCAGAAGTCCTGTTCTCTCCCGGCGTGTTTGTGCGAACAGGTTATGACAGTTCCTTCCGGTTGTTGTCCACAGGCCCTACCGGTTCCCATCTCGAATTCCTGACGGGTTCTTTGATCGTTGAAGCCTTGGCTATCCCGGAAAAGCAGCCAATAACGGTTTCTTTTGGGGACATCTCGGTCTACCTAGCAAAGGCCGGACTTTACCGGTTCGATGCCGACCCGGCGGCGCTCCGGGTATTTGCGGGGTCGGCAGTTGTGGAGACAGGCGGCCGGAAGCTGGAGATTGAAAAAGTCCGGATACTGCCGTTCGACGGACGTTTCACGCCGGCAAAGTACAAAGGCAAGCCAGCCGATGCCTTTGACTACTGGAGCCGGAGGCGCACATTGGCGCTGCAGCGGGCCAACTTTAGCATCTGGCGTTCAGCCCGGGAGACCGGCAAGATTGTGAAGGTATCCGGATGGATCACGAGCCCAGGTTTTCATTTCCTAACATACGTTCCGAAGAAGGATGGTTGCTGCAGTGCATACGGGGTTTGTTTCCACAATGGCGCCGGGCTGTTGGTGCCGTGCTTTTGTACGTCGTATCTCGAGAAGTCGAATCAGCGAAGTCCGGACGCGCCCGGATACCTGCAATCTAATCGGAGCCTTCAACCGGAAATGAGCTCAAGTGGTACCACAGCCCCGCGGGATATGCCGAATGCTCACTAGGGGCGCAGCTTCTTTCTTCTCCGGAGTAGTGCAAGCTGTTCCGGATGTACTGCGGAGGTGACTATTTGTTCATTGCAGGATGAGCTGCCAACTATTTGAGGAAGCAAGAGAACGATGATCCCACATGCACAGTTTCTGATACTCACGGTTATTCTCCTTTTTGCGGCGTTTCCGATGTTCGGCCAGCAGCCCTTTTCGGTTCAACCCGCTACGATTCATTGTTCGGAGGGCGATGTACTCCTTGCGAATAGCGAGGTCAACGTAACGTTCGGAGACTTTCCGGTAATGTTTGCAGGGGAGGAACTCAAGACCGGACACGGGCGGGCGGAAGTTCTGCTATGGCCGGGCGTGATTGTGCGGCTGGATTCCGGCAGCTCTTTCCGGCTGTTGTCCAACGGCCAGACCGGTTTCCCAATCGAGTTCCTATCGGGCTCTCTCATCGTTGAAGCGCTGAGAAACCAAGAGGAGCCGGGGGTAACCGTTTCCTATGGGGGCACCCTTGTCCACTTGACCAAGGCTGGACTGTACCGGTTCGATTCCAAAGCGGGAACACTGCGGGTCTTTACGGGATCGGCTACGGTTGAGTCCGCCGGCCGGAAAATCGAGATTCGCAATGCCCGGGTACTGCCGCTCGATGGGCGGCTGACTCCGGCGAAATCCAAAGACAATGCGGCCGATTCGTTTGACCAATGGAGTTGGCGGCGCACGGCGTTGATGCACAGGGCCAACTGGGAGCTTTGGCTTTCGGCGCGAAAGACCAAGGTCCCTTTGCGTGGTTCCGGATGGGTTTCGAGCCCGAATTATCATGTTCTGACGTACGTTCCGGCGAAAGGCGTCCGTTGCAGCGCGTATGGCTATGGTTTCCTCAATGGGAATGGGTGGCCGTCCGGAGGTGGGGTTTGCGCGTCGTACTTCAAAGGGCAGGAGAGCCCGGATGCACCGGACTACCTCAAATCGGATCGGAGCCTATATCCGAATCCTGGGACCGGCACCTATCCTACAAGGATCCCATCGGAAGGCACGCCAATCCCGCCGTTTCCTGTGACGCGGTAGGCTAACGCCGCTTCGGGTTCCTTCGGAGCGGCGCAAGATTTTACGAACTCGTTGTAACTGAAACAGACTGAGCCCTGTCAAATCAGGCGGCAGAGTGTGCAACGGGAGTAGCGAAATCAATGTAAAGTTCGGAGAAATCCAGTTATGGTTGTCGCATGAGGCCCGCGCGCCATGGGATGAGCATGGGCACGCTTCGCCGGTAGTCGCGGTAGGCCCCGCCGAATTCGTTCTCGAGGTCGCCTTCCTCCAGGCGGGTTCCTATCCAGATCCACCCCGTCCAGAGAACATTGAACAGCAGGCGGTCGAGCGTCAGGTCCGGACACAACCAGAAGAGCACGAGAATGCTGAAGTAGAGCGGGTGTCGCACCCAACGGTACGGGCCGCGTACGACGAACGCTGTCGGCGGCTCCTGCGTCCCCCTCAAGTGGGCCCGAACGGGAGAAAGGCCGAACAGGTCGAAACCTTTCAAGGCGAACACACCCCAAAAGAAGAACGCGACCGCGACGAGCGAGCCACCCTGGGTGATTCGCAGCGGAAGCCCATCGAGCACCAGTAGATGGCGTCCGGAAGGCTGCCAGAGCAAAGCCACCGCGGCCAGCGCAACGCCCGATGCGATTGCATAGAAGGCCAGGTAACACCACGGCGGAACGAACCGCGCGAGGCGGGCGCGGAACCCTTTCCGCACCATGCCGCTGTGCTGGACGAAGAACAGGAGCGACAAACCCGCATCCCAGCACAGCACCCCGGCCACCGGCCATTGCGTCTGGAATACGCGCAACGATCCGGTCGGGGCCAGCACGAAAAGACCAATCGACACGATGCCGCAGACCGCCGCCAGCAGCATGATCGAGCGGGCGAGCAAGCTATTGGGTCGATTCATGGCGCATTTTCACCGCCCAGGTGCCCCTGTCGTCATCGAACCGAAACAACCATTCTGGCCAGAAAGCGGCAAACCGGGATTCCCGTTTTGGACTCCCGGCTCGTAACGAGTATATATCCATCCACCTCCGTTGAGGGTGTTTTCCACCCGCTCCATTCCCCAAGCCACTCCAGCGACCCACCAAGGGTCATCCAGCCTCTCCCCGGTCAGCCAGAACGGGAAGCAGGCACATTTTCAAACGGTAGCTCGGGCACCCTTCCGTCCTTGCCTCCTTTCTCCAGCAATTTCCCGACTGCGAGCAGCCAATTTACCCCGCCAGGACGTCCGTCGGGGTCGTCGACAAAATCTGGCTTAAGTGCTTCACTTCCACTATTACCGTGGGTTCCGACCGGGGCTATTGTCAGGGCTTTTGATCCGGTCCCTCGAACGGCCCCAGGAACGGGTCACGACACGGCGACCCTTCCTTTCTCTTCGGAGCGGCGCGAGATTCTACGAACTCGTTGTAACCGAAACAGACTGGTCCCCGTCAGATGAGGCGGCAGAGTGTGCAAAGGCTGTATAAAGGGAGTACAAAGGGAGTGAGGTGTTTACGATGGTCCCGCGAATCCAGCTTCCAGTCCTCCTGACCATTTGCCTGTTTGCGGCGCTTCCTGCGTTCAGCCAACAGGTGATCTCGGCGCAGTCGGGTTTGGTTCATTACACCGAAGGCGACGTGTTCCTGGCGGACAAGGCGATCGAGGCGAAGGCCAGCGAGTTTCCGCAGATGAAGGAAGGCGAGCAACTGCGGACCGAGCTTGGCCGGGCAGAAGTTTTGCTCACCCCAGGCGTATTCCTGCGGGCGGCTGAGAATACCTCGTTCAAGATGCTCTCCACCCGTCTGACGGCTGCGCGGCTCGAATTCCTGTCAGGCTCCATGGTGATTGAGGCGGCGCAGTTCGAGAGCGGACAATCGGTGGCGATACTGCACAAAGACAGCGTCATCAATCTGACCAAAGGCGGGCTCTTCCGGTTCAATTCCGCTCCAGGGGAATTGCGAGTATTCGAAGGATCGGCGGTCGTGGAGGTTGGCGGCCAGAAAGTGACCGTTTCCAAAGGCAGGATGTTGCCATTGAATGGCACTTTCGCCACGGCGAAGTTCGATCGGGAGTTGACCGACGCGCTCGATAATTGGAGCGCCCGGCGCGCAGAGTACCTGTCGATGGCCAACGTGTATGCCGCGCGATCGGTCCGAGACTCCGGCACTTCGTGGCTGAGTTCCGGGTGGATGTGGAATCCGTATTTCGGAATGATGACGTACATTCCGATGAGCGGCATCTACAACAGCCCATATGGCTATAGCTATTGGAGTCCGTCCTCGGTGATTTCGGCGTATCAGAACCCGCCGCTCCTTTCGGATGGATCGAGCGTGGGACCTGGATACATAGGGGCATCGTCGGGCGGGGTCCGGACCGGCGGAGGTACGATCTCGACCGGAGGCGGCACCACTGGTGGCACATCCGCCGGTACATCCGGAATGGGTTCGGCGGGCTCGTCAGCGGGACATTCCGGGGGAATGACGGCAGGGGCCGCCCGGGGCAGTTCCGCCGCAGGCGATGGAGGCGGCGGATCGAGACGTGACCGTTAGGGGCGCGAACCGCTTGCAATCAGTTCTTTAAGGTCCTTTCGAAATACGAGACAAGCGTATCCAGGAAATGGGCGCGGTACGTGCCTGTCGTGCCGTGTGTCTTGAGCGGATAGACCATCATCTCGAAACGCTTACCCGCCTTTTGAAGTGCATTCGCCATCTGCATCGTGTTCTGGAAGAGCACGTTGTCGTCTTCGAAGTCATGCACGAGCAGCAGGGAGGCGCGCAGCTCACCCGCATAGTGGACGGGTGAACTGCGGCGGTAGGCATCGGGATTCTCAGCAGGGAGTCCCATGTAGCGTTCCGTGTAAGTGGTGTCGTAGTTCCGCCAATCGGTGACCGGCGCGCCCGCGACGCCCGCGCGAAAGAGATCGGGCGCGTGCAGCAGGGAGTACATCGTCATGTACCCGCCAAAACTCCAGCCGTGAATGCCGATTCGGGTGGGATCCACGAAACCCATTGAGATCAGGTGCTCGATTCCGGTCTTCTGATCTTCCAGTTGCTTCGGGCCGAGATTCCGATAGACCGCCGTTTCGAATTGATGGCCGCGCCCGGGCGTCCCGCGGTTGTCGAGTTGCCAGACGGCGAAGCCGCGGCTCGCGAGGAGCTGCTCGACGGACGGACCGATCCACTCGTTCACGACATCTTGAGAGCCCGGTCCTCCGTAGACGAGTACGACGGCGGGGTATTTGACGCCGGGACGAAAGCCAGCGGGGCGAAGGAGCCGGGCGTAAAGTACCGAGCCATCGGTGGCCTTCACTTCGAAGAGCTGGGGAGGCTGGAGATCGTACTCTTCGGCAAAAGTGCGGTCCGCTTCGAGGAATACGGAGTACTCGGCGCCGTCCGCGTGAGCGAGGATACGCCGTCTGGGCGTCTGGAGGTTGCTGTACGTGTCCAGGAAATACTTGCAGTCAGGGGACATTGATATATCGTGCGCCCCCGGGGCCTTCGTGAGGCGGCGGCGATCGCGGCCATCGAGAGAGACGCTATAGAGCTGGTTTTCGAGCGGTGAGGCTTCCTTGGAGAGGTAGTACACGCGGCGGGCGGCCTCATCAACCCCGACGATTTCAGTCACTTCCCATTTGCCCTCGGTGAGACGCCGGACCTGGCGGCCATCAGCCGTGTAGAGGTGAATGTGGCGGTAGCCATCCTGCTCGCTCGTGCGTATGAATTCGCGTCCTTCATGAAGGAAACGCAGGTCTCCCACAAAGTCCACCCAATGCGGGTCTTCCTCGCGCAGGATGACGCGGGCGGCTCCGGTCCGAATGTCCGCGCTGACGAGTTCCAGGCGGTTCTGGATTCGGTTCAAACGTTCCACAACGATGCTCTTCGAATCGGGCGACCAGTAGACGCGCGCAAATAGAGCGTCACGCGTGCTGCCGAGGTTCATCCAGCGAGTCCTGCCGCCACTCGCGGGGACAACGCCGAGCCGCACGTCCGCGTTCGGCTCCCCGGCTCTGGGATAGCGCTGCGGTTCAAAGACGGGCTGCTCGGGGATGAGGTCGGCGTGCGGGTAGAGCGGCTCGCGACTGACATCGAACTGGAGGTACGCGACGAAACGGGAGTCCGGCGACCACCAGTGCGCCTCACCGAGGTCGAGTTCTTCGGGATATACCCAATCGAGGCGGCCATTCCAGCGCGTCTGGGAGCCATCGCGCGTGAGGCGTGTCACACGTTTCGATGCGATCTCCATCGAGTAGAGGTCGTTGCCGCGGCGGAACGAGACGCGGCGGCCATCGGGAGAAAGCCGCGGATCACGCTCGGCCTCGCGCGTGGCTGTCAGGCGGACCGGGGCGCCTCCCGAGAGGCGGGCGGAGTACAGATCACCATGAGCATGAAGCAGGAAACCCTGGCTGTCAGGCAACCACTGGAACGTCTCCTCGCGGGCACGCCGATTTCTCCACGCTTCGGGCGAGGGTTCGGATTTGCCGTGTTCGAGGCTGGAAACAGAGAGAACGCGGCGTCTGGTCTTGGAGGCAAGCTCATAGATCAAGAGATCGTCGCCGCTCATCCAGGCGAACGTCGAGCCGGAGGGAGCCCATGTAATGGGCGCGGCGCTCTCCCGTGCCGCCTTCGATGCTTCCATGACGGCATCAACGGTGACGGGCTTCTTTTCCGCGAGTGACAGGCAGGGGAGAAGGGCAAGAACAACCAAAGAAAAAAGTCGCATTGGTTAGGGTGAATTCCGATTGTATCGTTTCCGCGAGCACGTCCCCGGACCGGCACGGTTGTGGCATGCTGGTGGGTTATGAAAGTCACCTTTTGGGGTGCTGTACACACGGTAACGGGATCGCTGCACGAAATTCAGGTGGACGGCAAGCGTTACCTGCTCGATTGCGGCCTCTATCAAGGGCGCCGCAAGGAAGCGAACGAACGCAACAAGACGCTTCCGTTTCCTGCGAATTCGATTGACGCGGTGGTCCTTTCCCACGCGCACATCGATCACAGCGGCAACCTCCCAAGCCTTGCCAGGCAGGGCTACACGGGTCCTATCTATGCAACGCCGCCGACGGCCGACCTGTGCGACGCGATGCTGCGTGATTCCGCGCACGTACAGGAACGCGATGCGGAGTACCTCAACAAGCGGCACCAGCGCCGCAAGGCACTCGAAGCGGTAAGTGACAACGGCTTGATCGAACCGCTTTACACCGAAGCAGACGCCGAACAGGCGATCAAGCTGTTCCGGCCCGTGCCGTCCTATACGCC
>JBDKSR010000182.1:0-2519 GCA_039680545.1 Bryobacteraceae bacterium
GGGGATGTTCTTCTGGCGCGCATCGGTCTATCTTGACGCCTTGCGGAGGCATCTGCCGGCCAGCGCCGCGCTGATTGACTCATTGCCGTCATTTGCGTCGAGACGGTTCGCGAAGGCCGTCGAGGGCGCGTTCCCGCAGTGCGAGAACATCTCGGTGGATTACGCATTTCTCGAGAAGGCTGAAGGCGTGGCCGGGTTTGTCGCCGGAGACATCGGCTGGAATGACGTGGGCAGTTGGAACGCGGTGTATGAGCTGCTGGAGCGGGATGACGACGGCAACGGGGTCCGCGCCGATGCCGTGTTGATGAACAGCAAGGGCAATATGGTGAGCGGGGACTCGGGCCGGATGGTCGCGCTACTGGGCGTCAAGGACCTGATCGTCGTCGATACGCCGGACGCCTTGCTGGTCGCGCATAAGGACATGGCGCAGCGCGTCGGAGACCTGGTGAAGGAACTCGAGGCCCTGCACCGGGACGAACTACTCTAGCGGGACTTTCCTACGTTCTCACTCTCCTGCGTCCGGAACTCTCTCTGGCGTAACGACTTTGCGGCGTCGGCGCTGTATATACGTAATTGCGAACTGTCACAACAACCACAGGCTCAGTCTCGTTATACCTCTTGACAAAGGTGGCTTCTTGGATGTATATACGTAATTCATGGCCTCCCTCCAGTCCTATCAGTCTCACGGCATCTCCTACTTCCGCATCGTCGAGTCGTTCCGCAAGGACGGCAAGCCCGCCATTCGCGTATTAGCCCATCTCGGCCGCGTCGACGACATCCTGCGCCGTCATCAGCAACAGGTGGACGCGCCGCTGCGAGTCTCCTCTGTCACCTCGGGGGCCGTCACCGCGCTCCATCGCCTGGCTGTGGAGTTCGACCTGGCTGGTCGAATCAACCGTGCCGCGGCCCCTACCGGCACGGTGCAGAAACGCGACGGCCTCACTGTGGGCGAGTCGCTTGTCGCTGCCATGTTGGCCCGTTGCTGCGCGCCTCGCAGCAAGCGCGCTTTTGCTGATTGGGCTCGGACGACCTGCCTACCCGAACTGATGGACTTTCGCGCCACGGATCTAACCAGCCAGCATTTCTGGGATCAGATGAACGCGGTGCCGGTGAAGCAGTTGGCCGCTATCGAGCAGGAAATAGTCGGCCACGTCATTGACACCGAGCGTTTGCAGATTCAGGCGCTGGCCTACGACACGACCAACTTCTACACCCACATTGCCAGCACCAACCAACGCGCGAAACTACCCGCACGCGGCCACAACAAGCAAGCGCGCCACGACCTCCGGCAAATGGGCTTGGCTTTGGTGGTGGATCAGAATTCGCAATTGCCTCTGGCTCACTCGCTCTATGAAGGAGCGCATTCGGACATGCGGACCTTTGCTGAGTTCCTCAAGCCTCTCGGCAAACGCCTGCGCGCCTTATCCGCCACGCCAGAGCAATTGACGATCGTCTTTGACGCCGGCGCCTCGTCCCGGCAGAATCTGGAGGGCCTCCGGCACTACGTGACGGCGATCCGGCCCTCCCAGCAAGCGGCCTTTCTGGCCGAAGCAGCTGGCCAACTGACCGACGTGCAGCTGTCCAACGGAGCTGTCGTGCGAGCCTACCGCAGCCGCCCGATGATGGCGGGACAGCAGCGCGAGGTGGTCGTCGTCTTCAGTCCGAAACTGCAGGAAGGACAGATCCGTGGACTGCATCAGGCTTTGGCGCGAACTCATCGGGAGTTAGCGGGCATGGGGCTGAATCCACGGCTCACCCCGGAGGCCGCGAAACAGCGGCTCGAACACATCCGTGGCCGGCAGTATGTTCGATCCTTGCTCTGTTATCAAATCGAAACCAACGAAGAGACAGGTCCGCGACTCCGCATCTGGACCGATTACCAGGAGTATCAGCGTCTGACAACGCGCTACTTCGGACTCCGGATTCTCGTCACCGATCGCGCGGAGTGGACGACTGCTGAGATCATCGAAGCCTACCGGGGGCAATCGCGAGTCGAGGCGGCATTTCGAGACATGAAAGACCCCTACATGCTCTCCACCCGGCCGCAATTTCACTGGACTGATCAGAAGCTCCATGTCCACGCCTTCATCTGTGTGACGGCCTACCTCCTGGTGACTCTCTTGCACAGACGCGCAACCCTCAAAGCCTCATTTCAGGGTAGTTCCCGCCGGCTTCTCGCCGAACTGGCCGGGATGCGGACATGCCGGCTAATTGATGTGACCGGACGCAAAGGTAGACCACGGGTGCGCTGGCAGAGCGAAGAAACCACCCCCGAAGCTAAAGTCCTCGCCGAGGCCCTCAACGCGATCCCGGCGCTAGATTGAGCTGGTGGTATATACGGAGCGTCGTGCCATCTGCCTCTGCTAAAAGCACTTCCTACCGTTGTCGCCTCGATCGCAGGAAAGTCCCGCTAGGCGCCACCAGGGTGAAGCTCTTTCGCCAAGTGCTTGGAGAAAGCGTCCTGGTAGGAATGGTCAGCGGTGTCGTTGGCGTCTGTTTAGGTCTCCTCGTGGCGAGAG
>JBDKSR010000183.1:0-6680 GCA_039680545.1 Bryobacteraceae bacterium
GAACGCCTCGAGGACAATCTCGTCGAGGACAAGGCGATGATGGTTCGCGCGAGCGTCCTTCCTGAAGAGAACGCCCCGCCGAAAGTCTCGATTCAGGACATCGTCCCGTTGGATGTGGCGCGAGTCCGGCTGGCTTCTCTGATTGCGATTCGGGTGTGGCTTTCTTCGGACTCGAACGGCTCCACCGATAAGGTACAGGCGCTCCGCGAGTTGTTCGAGCGCAAACCGGGGGACACCGAGGTGCGGCTTCGCCTCGAAAAGTCCCGCGACTTTGCCGTCATCCTTGACGTGCCGCTTAAGGTTCGCCCCGACAAGGAATTCCGGGCCGAGGTGGAGCGTATTTGCGGACCGGAATCAATTGAAGACCTCGCAGGGTGAAACTCACGATTGGCAGTGGTAGTGTAGGTTGAGGGTTTTAGATGGACACGGATCAAACGGCGGCGTCTCAGCCCGCCGCGAATGGTCAGGCATGGCAGAGGGTGCAGCTGGCTCGTCATCCGAAGCGGCCGCATTCGAGTGACTACATTCAGCGGCTCATCACGGATTTTCACGAGATTCATGGAGATCGTGCGTTCGGCGACGATCCCGCCATCATTTGCGGGATCGGAAGCTTCGACGGCATGCCAGTTGCCGTTGCCGGGGAGCAAAAAGGCCGCGACACGAAGCAGAAGCTCTATCGGAACTTCGGTATGCCGAAGCCCGAGGGTTATCGCAAGGCGATGCGCCTGTTTCGAATGGCGGCCAAGTTCGGCCTCCCCATCATTACCCTGATGGATACCCCCGGAGCCTATCCGGGCATAGACGCTGAGGAACGGGGCCAGGCCGAAGCAATCGCCATGAATCTTCGAGACATGACCCGCCTGACCACCCCGGTGGTTTCAGTCTGCATCGGGGAGGGCGGGAGCGGCGGGGCGCTCGCGCTCGGCGTCGGCAACCGCGTTTTTATGCTGGAAAACGCGATTTACAGCGTGATTTCCCCGGAAAGTTGTGCAGCTATCATTTGGAGGGATTCCGGAAAGGCCGAACTCGCCGCTTCGGCCCTGAAACTTACCGCACAGGATTTGCTCAGGTTCGGGATCATCGAGGGTATTGTTCCAGAGCCGGGCGACGGCGCTCATTCAGACCCTGACGCTGCGGCCGACTTCCTCCGTCTCACGATTCGGAAGGCCTTGGATGAATTGTGCCAGCTTACTCCGGAGGCGCTCGTGGAACAGCGCTACCAGCGGTTCCGGAAGATTGGCAGTTTCTTCACAGAGGCCGCTGGATAGCCGCTTGCAGCGGCGCTTCGTCAGCCGGCTGCTGGCCTGCATTAGTCAACTGTTTGGAATAAAATAAGTTAGCTGTTTATTTAGTACTGGCGTGAGTCGCGTGAACAAATAGCTCCTACGGGTCGTCTAAAAGGAGAAGGAGTTTTTGTGAAACGAAAGTGGAAGGTCTGGCTAGCCGTCCTCGCCGTCCTCGTTATTGCGATTTCTGTATTCGTCGGTATCCGGAAGAGCCGGGCGGGCATCGTCACCGTGCAGACAGGGCGTGTGGCGCGCCAGGATCTTACCTCGATCGTCACCGCTTCCGGAGAAATCAAACCCAGGAACTATATCAATATCGGCGCCAACGCCATGGGCCGAATCACGGAAATTCTGGTCAAAGAGGGAGACGCTGTCCACAAGGGCCAGCTCTTGGCCCGCCTCGAGTCGATTCAGGCGGAATCCGACGTCCAAGCACAGAAAGCTCTTCTCAGCTCCGCGGAAGCGGAAGCGGCTGCCTCAGAGGCCTCTGTCAGAGCGGCTGACGAAAACCTCAGGACGACACAAGCCTCCATTGACCGGGCCAAGGCGGAGCGGCAACAGGCAATGCTGAATTTCCGGCGCTCCGAGCAGCTCAACAACGAGAAACTGATCTCCCGCCAGGAATTCGATCAAAAGAAAGCCGAGTACGAGTCAAACGACGCAGCCGTTCGAGAGACTGAAGCAAGGCTCGCGCAGGCACAGGCGCAGCGCCGGCAGTCTTTGTCCCAATTGACCGCGTCGCAGCGCAGGATCGCCCAGATGAAGGCCACTTTGCGCCGCGCATCAGACGTGCTTGAGAAGCACCAGGCGATTTCTCCTCTTGACGGCGTTGTAACGAACCTTCCGGTCCGCGTCGGCGAGACTGTGGTTCCTGGAATCCAGAACTCGTCAGCGAGCCTCATCATGACGATCGCCGATATGTCCCTCATCACGGCCGAGGTGAAGGTTGACGAAACGGACATTGTCAGCGTCAAACTCGATCAGACCGCCGACGTCACGATCGACGCAATGCCCAACCGGACATTCAAAGGTCACGTGATCGAGATCGGCAACACGGCGATACTTCGTTCGACTGGACTGGCTGCGTCACAAAGCGCCATATCGAGCCAGGAGGCCAAGGACTTCAAGGTCGTCATCGCGCTGGACAGTCCGCCGAAAGAAATCCGTCCCGGCTTGTCCTGCTCGTCGAAGCTGACTACTGCGACGCGCCAGAAGGTTCTCACTATTCCCATCCAGGCGCTGACGATCCGTCAGAAGGGGGACCTGGAGGCGACACCGAAGAAAGGTGTGCAGGCCGCGGTCAAGACGGATCCAGCTAAGGAGAAGGCCCGGAAGGAAGAGTTGCAGGGAGTTTTCACAATCTCCGGAGAGAAGGCGGAGTTCCATAAGGTGGAGACCGGGATCACCGGCAGCACCGACATTGAAGTATTGAACGGTTTAAAGCAGGGAGAAGAGATCATCACAGGCAGCTATAAGGTGATCCGCACGATTCGAAACGGGGCCAGAGTGAAGATCGACAACCGGGCGCCGGTGAAATCCGAGTAGCGCGCGGTTGGCAAGGAACAAGGATCTGGTATGAACGCAGCAGTTGGAGAGTTGAACGAACGCGGTGAGCAGTTGAAGCGCGATGGCGTCGTGATTCGCACGTACGACCTCTGGAAAACCTACCTCATGGGTGATCAGGAGATTCACGCCGTTTCAGGCGTGGATGTCGAGATACGCCGGGGCGAGTATGTCGCCATCATGGGGCCCTCGGGCTCCGGCAAGTCGACGCTCATGAACCTGATCGGCTGTCTAGATACGCCGACCGCCGGCCAGTATTTCATCAATGGCCGCCTGGTAAGCGAGATGAACGACGACGAACTGGCGCGCATCCGTAACAAGGAGATCGGCTTCGTCTTCCAGACGTTCAATCTGCTGCCCCGCGCGACAGCTCTGCACAACGTCGAACTGCCCCTCATCTACTCCGGAATCCCCGCCGAACAGCGGTTGGAGAGATCCATACAGGCGATGCGCCAGGTGGACCTGGAACAGCGCATGTATCACAAGCCGAGTGAGCTTTCGGGAGGCCAGCGCCAGCGCGTCGCCGTTGCCCGCGCCCTTGTCAACAATCCTTCGATCTTGTTGGCGGACGAGCCCACCGGCAACCTCGACACCGCCACCGGCAACGAGATCATGGCCCTCTTTGCGCGGTTGCACGACGAGGGCAACACGATCGTCCTGGTCACACACGAGCACGATATCGCGATGTTTGCCCACCGTGTCGTCCATATTCGCGACGGAAAGGTCGAGAAGGACGAACGCCTGAGGTAGCGGCATCCGGCGAGAGCCCGTGCGCCGCCCCGGATTACGTTATCTTGTAGTACATGGAACTCAAGGACAGGACGCCAGACCGCCGCTCCTTTCTGATGGCGGCGGGCTTGATGTCGGCTGGCGTGGCAACACGACTGAACGCACGGCCACTTTCTCCGAACGACAAAATCACAGTGGCGCTCGTCGGCTGCCGCAATATGGGAATGACCGACGCGGCTGCCGTGATCAAAGCGGGCGCAGAGATCAAGACTATCTGCGATCTCGACCCTGAAATCATCGCGAAAACTCTTCCGAAGATTACGCAGATGCAAGGAAAAACGCCCGGAACGGTGAAGGAATACCGGCGCGTTCTTGACGACAAAGATATCGATGGCGTTATCTTCGCTACCCCGGACCACTGGCACGCGATCCAGACGATTCACGGCTGCCAGGCAGGCAAGGATATTTACATCGAAAAGCCTCTGTCCCACACGATCCAGGAAGGCCAGTTGATGCGCGATGCCGCGCGGAAATACAACCGCGTGGTTCAAGTGGGAACGCAGCGCCGCAGCGCGCCACACGTGAAAAGCGCGATCGATTACGTTGTCTCAGGCAAGCTGGGCAAGGTGTGCATGATCAAGTCATGGATCAACCAGCTCCGCGAGAGCATCGGGAATCCTCCGGATGGGACGCCCCCGGAGGGAGTGGACTACGACGTCTGGCTCGGACCGGCTCCAAAGTGCCCCTTCAATCCCAACCGATTCCACTACAACTGGCGGTTCTTTTACGACTATTGCAACACCGAGCTTGGCAACCAGGGCATCCATATGCTCGATATCGGGATGAATGCCATCCAGAGGATGCGCGGCGGCCTCGCGAACTGCATGCCGAAGCGAATCTCCGCCAACGGAGGCATTTACTGGCTTAAGGACGCCAAAGAAGTGCCGGATACGCAGCTTGCCACGTGGGATTTCGGTGACTTGATGCTCGTCTGGGAAATGCACAGCTTCCAGAAGCTGCACCTCGAAGAGCACGAGTACACGGGGACAGCGTTCTATGGCACCGAAGGCAGCGTCGTTGTCACCTCGAACGGATGGAAGGCCTATGGCCCGAAGGATGAAGTCGTCGCCAGCGATAAGTCAACCGGCCACACACATCTCGAAACCTGGCTGGAGTGCATGAGGAGCCGCAAGCAGCCCAACGGCGATATTGAGATCGGACGCCTCAGCACGACCATCTGCCACCTTGGGAACATTTCCCAACGGCTCGGCCGCACTGTACATTACGACCCAAAGACCGAGACGTTCCCCGGTGACCGCGAAGCGAATGCGTTCCTCGCGAAACGCTACCGGGCGCCCTACACGCTTCCGAAGGTTTGATTTGTGAAACCGGCGCGCAACGCTTCCGCGCGCCGGCTATTTCCCAAGCAGTTCGTTAACCTTGGCAACCACCTTGAAGGCATCCGCGACGTAAAGCACGTCGGCCTTGCCGCGCGCCCAACCGCAGTTCGGGTCCAGATTCACAGCCCGTCTCTCATTGACGAAGCGCCAGCCCACGACGTGTGGCTCTTCTCCATGGCAACAGGTAGCCAGGCCCTTTGGATGCCGCGGCGTCGAGCCCGTCTGCCCGATCTGATTCAGGTGGGTCAGGAACGGGAGCACCGCCTGTCCTTCGCCCGAAAGATCGACCAGGGACTTGCTGCTGCCGAGTGACGCCTGAGTCTTGTGCAGGAAATCCAGAATAGAACTCGCGGCCTCGCTCGCATGCACCTGTCCATCGGCCTGTTTCTTTGTCCAGCCCGCGCCCGCGACGAACAGGAGGTTAGCGTCAGGCCGGATGGTCTGTTCGTCTGTTTGCGGGGCCCTGATTCCGGCAAACTGGGTACGCTTGGCGGAGTCCGGCAATTCGACCGCGACCGGTTCAACTGAAACCGGGCTCGCAGTAGCTTCCAAGGCAGGGAAGACGCCGCTCTCAAGCAAGATCATCCACGGGCGCCGCGTGCGTTCCAGCACGGCTTCCATGCGCTGCCGGTAATACCAGCGCGAAACCGCCGGCTTGTCGCCGTCAGCCGAAAGTCCGGTCACGTGGGAATCAATTACACCGTTCAAACGCTGGGCAACGCCCGCCAGGCAACGCGCCCATCGGGATGTCGATGGAACGATGACGACCGTTGCGTCGGCCGCACGGCACAAGGCCTCGGCAGCGGCGGCGTCACTCGCATAGCGGGATTGTCCGAACTCCGGCCCGCTTACACTGAGGAATCGCGCGGCGCCACTCGAACCCGCCTGTCCAGCCGCTGCTTCGGTCTTCTCACCGACGAGACCCACACACAGGGTCGAACCGGCGACCGCACCGGCCAGCCACTTCGCAGCAGCCATCGCCTCGAGCGCAACTCGCGAGAGCGTCCCATCGCTTTCCGTATGGGCAAGACACAAGATAGTTTCCATGGCGGTTAGCTCCTGATCCACTCAATGATTTCTTTCGCGATGTCTTCCACTGGCAGATCTTTCACGATCTTCGTCTCTCGCTTCTGGCTCGGCAGGCTGACCGATTTGAACGATAGACCCTCACCGGTGGGTTTGACCGCCTTGGCGCGTTGCAGGGCCGGCATGACCGTACGCATATTCGCCATTCCGATCTGCGGATTGTTGGGAGGTTCCGGCAGGTTACCAGTGGCCCAACCAAGCACGGCGGGCGCTCCGGCGCACTTGGAGACCTGGTGCCGGCCGCCTTCAATGCGCTCAAGCACTTCAAACGAGCCATCCTCGGCTACCGTGATTTCGTCCACACCCTGGAATTGGTCGATGATCCCCAGGCGCTCCCCGATCATCTGCATCGTGACACCAGCTCCCCTCGATGCCGACTCCCAGCCGCCAAACACGAGGACACGCGAAAGATCGAGCCCTGCGATACCCTGAATCGCACCAGCGAGCGCGGTCGCAATCTCGGAAGCTTCCGTAAAACCCGCCGCCGGTCCGTCAAGCGCAACCAATTCGAAGGGCACCTTCTGCGCTACGGTCATCATGACCTGCTGGAGCTTCGCCTTGGGCCCCAGGCTGACCAACCAAACCTTACTGCCGGGCGCCTTCTTCGCCAGATTGG
>JBDKSR010000184.1:0-7353 GCA_039680545.1 Bryobacteraceae bacterium
ATGTAAGCGGCGATGAAGCCCAGACTGACTGCTCCGGGCGTCGTCACGCCGAGGCGATCCAAGGGCAGCCCCTTCGGATCGGTCAGTTTGAAGGTAACTTTGATCGTACCGTCAGAAGTGATTGAAGCCGATTGAATCGTGATGGTCAGTCCAGGACGGACGAAAGCCACGACCCAAGGATCGGCGTAAAAGGCTTTTTGGTGAACTGTGTACTCCGGCCCCGGGGCACTAATCAAGGCCAGCGAACCCAGTACGACCGTTAACACAAGGGCAAGACGGAATGCCCAGCTTGTTCGGAAAGGAACGCGCATATCCACTTTCCTCCATCCAAAATCGCTGATACTCCCTGTACCGCCACTTCAACAGCCGGTTCTCCCTTTACGACACCTTGGAGAAGGTTCGAGTCAAATCGATCCCATTGTCTGTTGCAGGGAGACGCCCAATCCCTGACCGGCCCCCTGCTGGCCCATTTTTCAATGAATATTAATCAATTTGCCCGAATGCGCACCGTCTATTCACCCCATTGCGGGGATTACAGATAGTGCAAAATGCCACACCCTGAGTGTTGCCACTCACTCATTATGCATAAAACCTCTACACTACGCCAGGGGTAACACACTCTGATCCTGCATTGATGCCGATGCAAAGTCCTTTGCGGAGGTGACGGGTTGGGAATAAGAAAAAGCAGAAAAAGTTCTGAAAGGGTGGAATTGGAGGGATCCACCTGGCTATAAGCCGGTTTCTGTGCCCTTGCGGGTGGCAGTCATTCGTCTAGACCGGGCATTGCTACCCGGCTCAAGCGACCTACCCGAGAGTCGAGCGGAGCGGGCCACTCCTCCCCTCCTATTTGGTCTTGCTCCGCGTGGGGTTTGCCCTGCCAGCGGGATTACTCCCGTCGCGGTGCGCTCTTACCGCACCTTTTCACCCTTACCCCGCCGGATCCGGCGAGGCGGTACGTTTTCTGTGGCACTATCCGTAGAACCCGCTTTGAGCGAGTCCCCCCGGCCGTTAGCCGGCACGCTGCCCTATGGAGACCGGACTTTCCTCTCCCTTTCGGGAGCGACTGCCCGCCCGGCGAATCCCTCCAGTTTCATTATGACAGTTCAGCGAACGTCCGGATGGCTTTTTCGGGTGACGGTACCAGGGAACATGTAGTATATTCAATGGTTAACGCTTTTTATCAGAGGCATTTACGGGCGGTTCCACCGCATCCAGCCGTCCCGAATTTCACGGAGGGAATTAACGATGTTTCACAGGTACACGCTCCTCTTGTTGCTTGTTTTCGCTATCTCCTTTACAACTCTCCTGCCGGGTCAAGGTCTGACCACGACGGCCACTAAAGACGAGTGGGAGGAGATCAACTTCGAGTTCAATTCCTCAGTACTTTCTGATGGTTACCCCAGCCTACTGCGGCTGGCGGAACTCCTCAATCAGAATCCGGACTACTCGGTGGCCCTGGATGGGCACACGGATTCGATCGGCTCGGACAACTACAACAAAAAGCTCGCGAATGCGCGCGCCGAGACGGTAAGAGCTTTCCTCATAAAGTACGGGGCGCGGGCCAAGCAGGTCGAGATCACCGCCCATGGGAGGCGCGCACCAAAGGTTCAAAACAACACCAGGGAAGGGCGGTTCATCAACCGCCGCGTCGCCATGGCTTTGCGCGACGGCCAGGGGAAACTGATTGGCGCGGGCGGCGTCGGCGACGCGATTAAGGCCCTTCAGGAAATCGCCAATCGCCAGAAGGACTGCTGCAGCGACATCCTAAAGAAACTTGACAAATTGGACGAGATCCTCGCCCTACTGCGCGACCTGAAGAAGGAGAACGACGTTCTGAAGGCAGACGTCGCCAACCTGAAGAAAGCGCAGAGCGGCATCAAAGAAGAGGTCGCGGCGCTTCCCAGGGCGCCGGAGAAGGCCGAACTCGCCAAAGTCGTCGAAGAGACCGCGAAGAAGGTCGTTGAAGACGCGGCGCAGAAGGCCTCCGCACAGGCCCGGGCGAGCAAATTCTCGCTGCTGGGCTTCAACGCCGGCCCGGATATGTCAGGAAACCTGAATATTACGGGCAAGGGGCGCTTCTTCGGAGCGTTCAGCAAATCCAGTGCACTGCAGGCCGAAGCCGAGTACCTGAAATACACAGACAGGCAGGAGGGACAGTTCGATATCGGTCTAGTAAACCGTTACAAGAACTTCCAGGCCGGCTTGTTCTCCAGCTTCAAGCGCGTCGAGATAAAGGAGTATCAATCGGGCGGCACGCTGGGCCAAGCGGCCCTGGCGGTCGACTACCTGTTCTCGCGCGGGCGGGTTGGGCTGTTCGGCACCAAGGCGTTCCTCGACAACCCGGTGATCAACCACTACGCGATAAGCCGCAACATATATGAAGAGACTTACCTGAAGGTGGTTGACCAGATCGGCGCGAGCACACAGGTGGGCCTGTTTGGGGATTCGTACATCGAGGGCAACCTCGGGGCGCTATTCCGCCGCGGCGGGGACAACCGTCCGGGCGGCATGGTGCGCTATGTACACCCACTCAACCAGCACTGGGCGCTCACGTTTGAGGCCGGGCTCAACGAGACGATGCTCGGCACGAACAACAGCGGCCGCGTCGTATTCGGCGTGCAGTTCGGCAACTGGCTGCGGCCGAAGGACTACGTGAAGCTCGACCACCCGGTCCCGATGGACATTCCACGGATCCGGTACGAGGTCCTGAAGCGGCGGGTACGCACGGGCAACGATGCGCCTATCGCGGACGCAGGAGTCGACCAGCTTGGCGTTGGCGCCGGGCAGATCGCGCTCGACGGGTCCGAGTCGTATGATCCCGACGGCGATCCCATCACGTATACGTGGGAGCAGACCGGCGGACCCACAGTCTCCATCACAGGAGGGAACACCGCGCAGATGTCATTTACGGGCGCTGCCGGAAGTTCTTACACCTTCCGCCTGATCGTGAAAGACGACCAGGGTGGGGTTGGCAGGGATTCCGTAAGGGTCGTTGTCACCGAGGAAGCCACCGTGAAGATTGTGAAGTTCACGGCCAACCCGGCAACGATCGAGAAAGGCGAATCCACGACGCTCGTCTGGCAGGTCAACAACGCCAAGGAAGTCACGATCAGCGACATAGGCGCCGTCGATCCGAAGGCGGGCACGACAACCGTCGCTCCGACTCAGACAACGGTCTACAAGCTGACCGCGAAGAGCGAGTCGGGCGAGGAAGTCAACGAAACGCTCACCGTTACGGTCGAACGCGCCGAAGTCCGCATCACACGCTTCATGGCGACGCCGACCAACGTCAGCGCGGGTGAGGCATCAACGCTCGCCTGGGAGACCGAAGGAGCTACCGAAGTACACATCTCCGGCATCGGCACGGTGAAGGCGAACGGCAGCACCACGGTCTCGCCGACCGAAACGACAACATACATACTTACGGCGAAGAACGACATCACCGCGGTAAGTTCGACGGTCACCATCACAGTGGCCGCCGGTCCGCGGATCGTTAAGTTCATGGCGGCGCCGACCGAGATCCTGCCCACCGAGCAATCGGTGCTGGCGTGGGAGGTCGAGGGCGCCAAACAGGTCACCATCAGCAACCTAGGCACGGTGAATGCGTCCGGCACGTCAACGGTCAGTCCGTCCGAGACCACGACGTATGTCCTGACGGCAACCGGTGCGACGGGTGAGGTGACGGCAAGCGCGGTGGTCACGGTGATCAAGCCAGTCAAGATTCTTGACTTCACGGCCGACCCATCGAAGATCACCGGGCCAGACGGAACGACGACGCTGCGATGGACGACCCAGAATGCCGACGAGGTCATCATCACGGGCGTCGGCTCCGTACCGGTGAACGGCTCCGTTGTTGTGAAGCCCAAGTCGGACGTGAGCTACTCGCTGATCGCATACGGCCGGCGCACTCAGGCGACGGCTCTCGTGATCGTGAAGGTCTCGAGTTCAGCCGGTGGAGTAAACAATCCGCCGATCGCGGACGCGGGGCTGAGTTCCGTCACGCTCGATGCGCAGTACCGGCTCGATGGGACCAAATCCTACGATCCGGACGGCGATGCGATCACGTTCTCGTGGCGTAACACCGGCGCGCGCGCGGCCCAAGTCAGCGGCAACACGACAGCGATACCGGTCGTGACGTTCCTCAATGGGTACGGTGACTACACATTTGAGTTAACAGTCACCGATGAGCACGGAGCGACTAGTACAGATACAGTCGAGATCAAGTATCGCGATCCGTAGGACTGAAGCAGTCTCAAAAGTTGAGGGCACGCTCACGGGCGTGCCCTTTTTTATTGGGGGAGAGTTTGGAAAGCCCGGCGTCAACCAGGGCGCCGGAGGAGTCTTTGGACAGGCCCCAGAGATTACATGAGGCCGCGCAAATACGCGAGATTGCGCCGAATGTCGCTTTCAACGTTATGCGACGGTGATGATGTTTCGAGAACGGCAAAACCTTTGTATCCGATATCCCGGATCGCACGCATCACGTCGGGGAAGTTCACTTTCCCCTCTCCCAGATAACCCTTGTCCTTGAGATGGATCTGGCAGATCCGGCTCTTGCCAAGCCACCGGATCTCCTTGGCGGCATCGACACCCACCATGTTCGTGGAGTTTCCGACGTCGTAGTAAACGCGGACCCATTTGGAGCCGACGCGGTCCAGCAGCGCCGCGTTGTCTTCGGCGGTCAGCGTATTCTCGACGGCGAGGACCACCCCGGCCTTCTCCGCCTCCGGGCGAAAGTCCTTCAGCAGGTCCGCGACGTGGTCCCGTTCCGCTGCATTCTGAATGGCAGCCGGTCCGAAGAACGGCAGCAGAAGAACCCGAGTCCGCAGGCTACGAGCGATAGGGATGGCGTCATGGACCCACTTCAATGCCAACTTGTCGCTCTTGAAATGGTTCTCGTGCAAAGTGGACAGAACGAGGCCGACGATGGGCACCTTGGATTTCTCTGTCGCCATCCGATATCTGGCCTGCAGTTCCGGGTCGGCGAGGTTCAGGGTTTCAGATCCCTGCGCTCGCGTAAGACCCACCTCGATACCTTCCAGCCCCAGTCTGGCCGCAAAGTCGAACACTTCGACCTTGCCGCGCATCCTAAGGATTCCGTCCATCGCACCGATCCGAATCTTCGGGGCGGCCATGAGGGCGGATGGCAACGCGGCGCCTAATGTGGCAGCAGCGCCGGTTCTGAGGAGATTTCTTCTAGTCAATGTCATACGATGCTCCGCTTCGAGCAGTGTAGCAGCCACGTCCTCCCAGGCAAACGTGCCTACTGCACGGAGTCGTTTCCGGGGCTTCGCTGCAAGGGCCGAATCCATATGTTGCGGAAACGCACCGGGCTTGAGTGTCCTGCCAGACAGAGCGGACCGACTGATTTTCCAGCCGGGAAACCGCCAGGGAGACGCCGGTGTGACGTCGTTCCATAGATTTCCTGGTTCAGATGGACCAGCAGGCCGTTGTGCAACATCGTGATCCGTGCGGGTTGGGTGAGTTTGCCGTTCTCGAACACTGGAGCAAGAAAGACAATATCGTAGTTCTGCCACTCGCCGGGTTTGCGGCAGGCGTTGACCAGTGGCGGAGTTTGCGAATAGATTGAGGCGGCCTGGCCGTCGGGATAGATCTTCGTGTTGTATGACTCGAAGATCTGGACTTCGGACGCCCCCATGAGCACGACGCCGTTGTTTCCGCGGTTCATCATGTCAGGCTCCGGGCGCTCCGGCGTACGGAATTCCAGATGCAGTTGGTAGCTCCCGAATTCCTGCCGGGTGGTCAGGATTCCCTCGCCTGCCTCGATGTACCCGTCACGGACGATCCAGTCGGATGGCTGCCACATCGACAGATCTTTGCCCCCGAAAAGCACGATGGCGTCGGACGGAGGTCTGCGCGGCGGCTTAGAAGGAACCGAATCGCCGGGATCGACTTTCTTGGGCACCGGCCGATCCGGGTCATGTATGTGATATCCCGACCAAGGCTGAACCGGCGTGTCTTTATAGCCAAACACGCCAGAACCGTCCTTCGAATATTCCAGGTGGCGTTCCTGTGCGTAACACGGAGAGCAAACAGAAGTAACCGCGGTTACGAGGAACAGGTTTAGGATGACTTCTCGCATCGCCATACCTCTTTAGACTAGACCTTCCCGGCACAACGAGACACTCGATCCGGTCCCGGGAGCTTCAGGCAGAGTATCTCACAGGAAAAGAAAAAGGCACGCTCGATGGCGTGCCCTTTCTATTTAGAAATTGTGATGTCCGGCACAATCACGGTCGCCGGAAGAAGATTCCGGACCTAGAGCAGGTCCGAGGTGCTGAAGAAGAAGCGAAGTTCGGTCTCCGCCGTCTCCGGAGCATCCGAACCGTGGATGCAGTTACGTTCGATGCTCGACGCAAACCGCTTCCGGATCGTGCCCTCGGCAGCGTTCGCCGGGTTTGTAGCGCCCATCACTTCACGGAGCTTCGTGATGGCGTCCTCGCGTTCCAGGGCGAGCACGATCACGGGGCCCTCGGTCATGAATTTCACAAGGCTTCCATAGAACGGCTTCTCGCGATGAACGGCATAGAAGCCCTCGGCCTGTTCCTTGCGCAGGCGAATCATGCGCATCCCGAGAATCCGAAACCCAGCCTTTTCGATTGCGGCGAGAATCTCGCCTGCCTGCCCGGCGGCCACAGCGTCGGGCTTAATGATGGATAGAGTGCGTTGAATCTGGCTCATAAGCGACTTTTAACCTTTTCTCCGATTTCCGCTGGCGTCGCGCACACCGTGATTCCGGCGTCGCGCATAGCGGCGATCTTGTCGGCGGCTTTTCCCGATCCGCCCGAAATGATCGCTCCCGCGTGTCCCATACGCCTTCCGGGAGGCGCCGTTTGTCCCGCGACGAACCCGATTACGGGCTTGCGGACGTATTCCTTCACGTACGCCGCCGCTTTCTCCTCGGCGTTGCCGCCGATCTCGCCGATCATCACGATGGCGTGCGTGTCACGATCCTCGTTGAACAGCCGGATGGCGTCGATGAAATTCGTGCCGATGATCGGGTCCCCGCCAATACCGATGCAGGTCGATTGGCCGATACCCAGGCGGGTCAATTGATCCACGGCTTCGTAGGTCAGCGTCCCGGAGCGGGATATGACGCCGACGTTGCCGGGCCGGTGTATGTGACCCGGCATGATGCCGATTTTGCACTGGCCGGGGGAAATGATACCCGGACAGTTGGGGCCGATCAAACGCGTGTGCTTGCCCTGCAGGAAGCGCCACGCCTTCACCATGTCCAGCGTGGGAATCCCTTCGGTAATGCAAACGACGAGCGGCAGGCCTGCCTCGGTAGATTCCATGATGGCGTCGGCGGCAAAAGCCGGTGGCACGAAG
>JBDKSR010000185.1:0-10888 GCA_039680545.1 Bryobacteraceae bacterium
AGAAGAACAGATACACGCGACCCTGCCTCAACGGGAACGCCTTCCCATCCACGGTCACGCTTTCGGGCGCCAGCACGCCGGACTGCCGCGTGAAGTGTACACCAAGCAGCACGAACGCAAATACACAAACGGCGCCGAGTATGATCGATGCGCTTCGCAACCCTCTCGATGGCCTCGACCACCAACCGGCCACGAGCGCCATCAGGAACATAATTCCATCCCCGATGAAGAACGCGGGCCCCACAGCACGTTTGATCCACGGGAAGCAATTACATTCCTCGCCGCGCAACACGTTGTAAAGCGCGCCGAAGTAAATCACAAATGCCACGAGCATCAATCCGGTGAGCCAGGCGCCCCACCGGCGAAAACGCGGCACGAACAGAAGTACGGCAGAGAACAGTTCTGCAATTCCAAATCCGAGCGCGGCCGGCAGACTGAGTATCTCGGGGATCTTCGCCTGATTCATGCGGACCGCCGCCGCAAACGGATCGGTCACTTTCCAAGTGCCTGAAACCAAAAAAATAATTCCCAAGAGAACAGCCGAGGCCGTCGCCGCCCACGTCTTCCACGTGGGCAGTTCTCGGGGCGCAGGCTCATCTGTGGCGTATGCCATACTGTCGTTCATGTTCCTTATTCTATGCTTATCACTGGCGCTGATGGCACAGGGGGAACCAGCCGACCTCATCATCCACGGGGCCCGGATCTATACCGGCACACCCGGTGAACGCCCTGTTTCCTCCCTCGCCGTTCGTGGTGGACGGGTCCTTGCGGTAGGTAACGACCTCGTTCGATACGCCGGCCCTTCCACTCGCCGGATCGATGCTCATGGCGCCACGATCATCCCCGGCTTCATTGATTCCCACGCCCACATGCTCGGGCTGGGAGAAAATCTCGAAAGCCCGGACTTTCGTTACACCCGCACGGTCGAAGCCGTCGCGAAAATGGTCAAGAACGCCGCTGCCTTCCGCGCGCCAGGTGAATGGATCGTCGGCTACAACTGGGACCAGACAAACTGGGGTGGCCAATTTCCAACCGAACAGGTCTTGTCGGCTGCCGTGCCGGATCATCCAGTCTATTTGACGCGCGTCGACGGCCATGCGTCTTGGGTAAATCGCAAGGCGCTTGAAATTGCTGGGATTACTGCGAATACTCCCGACCCGCCGGGCGGAAAGATCATCCGCACTCCGGCAGGAGCGCCATCCGGAGTTCTCATCGACACGGCGCAAGGCCTCGTCGAGCGCAAGATTCCCCCTGCCACGGATGAACAGATATGCCGTCGCCTCGAACGCGCCGCCCGCGAGTGCGCGAGGCTGGGCATCACGACGGTGCACGACGCGGGCATCGGCGCGCGTGAACTCGCCGCGTATCGCGCCCTCATCCGCGAAGACCGTCTGCCTATTCGCGTGTACGCGATGATCGGCGGCGCAGGCTCGTTGTGGAGCGAATATCTGAAACGCGGACCCGAAACCGGCGAACGCCTCACCGTCCGTAGCATCAAGCTCATGGCTGACGGAGCGATGGGCTCGCGCGGCGCGGCGTTTCAGGAGCCCTACACGGACGATCCCGGCAACACAGGCTTATTGATGCTCACCCGCCCCCAGATCGAGCGCATCGCGAAAGAGGCTGTTGCGCACGGGTTTCAGGTCAACACGCACGCCATCGGCGACCGCGCCATACGCACGGTCATCGAGGCCTACGGAGCTGTCCTCGGCGGCCACAACCACCGCCGCTTCCGCATCGAGCACGCTCAGTGCGTAGCTCCGCCCGATTTCGAGCTCTTTTCGAAATACTCCGTGATCGCCTCCATGCAGGCAACTCACGCCACAAGCGACTTGCGCTGGGCTGAGGCTCGCGTTGGTCCGGAGCGCGTCAAGGGCTGCTACGCCTGGCGCAGTTTTTTGTCAATCGGTGTTCCCGTCCCCAACGGCTCCGACTTCCCCGTCGAAGAGCCCAACCCCCTGTGGGGTTTCTATGCCTCGATTACCCGCCAGGATCGCGAAGGCAACCCGAGGGACGGCTGGTTTCCTGACCAGCGGATGACGCGCGAGGAAGCCCTGCGAAGCTGGACCATCGTGGGCGCCTATGCGGCATTCGAGGAGAACATCAAAGGCACGCTCGCTCCCGGCAAGCTCGCCGACTTCGTAATGCTTTCCGATGACATCATGACCGTGCCCGCCGCCCGCATCCTGGAGATTCGCGTTCTGATGACCGTCTCCGGCGGCAAGATCGTCCACGAAGCGGCCCGCTGACGCTATCCGCGCGCGAAGAACTCACGGGCGGCCTCAGCCGTGCGCGCGATGTCATCGTCCGTGTGCGCCGCCGAGAGAAACGCGGCCTCGAATTGCGATGGCGCCAGATACACGCCGCGGTCCAGCATGAAGTGGAAGAACTCCGCGAATCGCTTCGTATCCGAACGCTTGGCCGATTCGTAGTCCACGACGGGCCCGTCCGTGAAGAAGCAGGTGAACATCGAGCCCACGCGATTGACGGTCACCTCCGGCGGAAACGCCGCCGCCAGGGCCGCGCCACGACGCTCTAGTTCCGCGTATACCTCTTCGTGATCCCGCAGATACCGCAGCATGGCCAGCCCCGCCGCCACCGCAATCGGGTTCCCGGAGAGCGTCCCCGCCTGATAGACCGGGCCAACCGGCGCAACCTTCGCCATCACGTCCGCGCGCCCGCCGTACGCCGCCATCGGCAGGCCGCCCCCGATCACCTTTCCGAGCGTCGTCAGATCCGGCTTGATCCCGTACAGCGCCTGTGCCCCACCCCGAGCCACGCGGAAGCCGGTCATCACCTCGTCGAGAATCAGCAGCGCCCCATATCGCGCCGTGATCTCACGAAGCGCGGCGAGAAATCCCGGCCGGGGAGGCACGCAACCCATGTTCCCCACCACCGGCTCGACGATCACCGACGCGATCCTCTCCCCGTGCGCGCGAAACGCCTCCTCCACAGCCTCCACCGAGTTGAACGGCAGCGCGATCGTAGTATCGGCGAAACTCTTCGGCACGCCCGCCGTATCCGGCAACCCAAGCGTCGCCACGCCTGACCCCGCCTTCACGAGCAGCGAATCGACGTGCCCGTGATAGCAGCCTTCGAACTTCACCGTCAGGTCGCGTCCCGTGAACCCGCGCGCGAGGCGAATTGCGCTCATCGTCGCCTCGGTCCCGCTATTCACCAACCGGACCATTTCGATCGATGGCATGGCCTCGCGAATCGCCTCGGCCAGTTCGACTTCGCGCTCCGTGGGCGCGCCGAAGCTTGTCCCGCGCCGCAGCGCCGACTCGATCGCATGAAGGATCGCCGGATGCCGGTGCCCCAACAGCAGCGGTCCCCACGATCCCACGTAATCGATGTACTCGTTCCCATCGGCGTCAAAGATGTGCGAGCCTTCCCCTCTGGCAATGAACAACGGCTTTCCGCCCACGCCTCGAAAGGCGCGCACGGGCGAGTTCACGCCGCCCGGAATGCTCTTCTGCGCACGCTCGAATAACGCCTCGGATCTGGCTCTCGTCACGATTCGGTCTCCCTGAACGGTCTGCTACGCCCGCCCCACCACTCTCTGGCTCAGCATGAAATTCATAACCACTTCGAGCAGCGTCCCGTGAAGGTTGGCCATGAGGCGCCGCTTGAGGTCGAGATACGGCTGCGTCCCGGCGAACAGGTCCTGCACGACTTCGCGGAACCTCGGGCTACGCCGCATGAACTGGATCATGCGATTCGGAACGCTGCTCCAGAGGAAGGGGCTCACGAAGAAGCGCCGTCCCAGCGCGGCGGCAAACTCCAGGTCCGCGCCGAAGTCCCTGTTAAGCAGGCTGCGGTAGGCACTCGCCTTCTGCTCCGGGGAATTTTCACTCGAAAGCACCACCTGGCTTGCCAGATCGCCGGAACGCATCGCGTAGTACAGACCCTCGCCGGTTACCGGATCGACCAGTCCGCCCGCGTCCCCTACCGCGATCCAGCGATTCCCCGCGATACGGTTATTCTTCCACGCGGGCCTCGCCAGCGACGGCAGCACGTGGCTGTAAAACGTCCCGTTCTTCCAGGAGACGCCGCGCTCCCGCATGTAGTCTTCCAGCCGCGTCCGCAGGTTCCGCGCCGGTTCCCCGCGCCCGCAGATCCCCACCGACAGGTGGCCGCATCGCGGGAATACCCATATGTAGCCTTCCAGCCCGCTCAGAAACTGTATGTCGATGTGCGCCTGTTCGTCTGGAACGTAATAGCCGAGGGCCTGCATCGTATCCGCCGCCGTCAGCCGCGAACCGACGTTTCGCAGCGAGTTGCGCGCCCCCGTGGCGACGATGCAGAAGTCCGCCTCAACCGTGGCCCCCTCGCTCGTCTGGAGCCGCCAACCCTTGCCGCGGGGCGTCATCTCCGCGATGCGCGCCTTCTCGATCCGCGCGCCCGCGCGTTCCGCCCGCTCCAGCAGCATCCGGTTCAGGTCCAGGCGCGAGTAGATGACCATCGGCTCGTGCAGCGGCATGTCCGCCGTTCCCGCCCCCGGCGCCGCCAACCGCGTCATGCTGACCAGTTTCTTCGGCGTGTCGTTTTCGATCAGGAACGGGTACCGGCTATACGCCTTGTAGGTGACGCCGCCGCCGCACGGTTTTTCCCACGCGAGTTTCTCGTCGAAGACCGTCGTCCTGAGTCCGCCTGCAGCGAGCCGTTCCGCGGCAAACGCCCCGGCCGGACCGCCACCCAGTACGGCAACATGCTTCATTTGGAGGGTCCGGAAGGCTTCCCGCCGCCCATCGCCGGGTGTCCTGGCGGCATCTGCTGGCCCTGCGCGCCGCCGCCCATCGCGCCATGCGGCATCCCGCTTTCCGACCGGCCTTTGACGACCCAGCGGTTGCCCTTCCGCTCCAGCGTGTAATTCATCGTCATCGACTGGCTGCCCCCGCCGCCCTTGGCGCGGAACAACACCGTGGCGTCGGCTTCGTCCTTGCGGAACGACACCGAGGCCACATCGATTTGCATGGAAGAAACGTTCATCCCAGCCTTATCGGCGAGATGGTCAATCACGGCCTGCCGCACCGCTTCTTTGCTTTCAATACCCCGATTGCAGCCGGTGAGCAGCCCGATCCCCACGATTACCCACAGCCCAATGGATTTCACACCACGATTATACTCAGTGGGCCGCACCGGTACCGTACCGGCTTATCCCGGTACACGGACTCACCACAGGCTGGGTGGAAACGGTACGCGATCAGAAGCCGCTCGCTTCACCACTCTTCACTGTTACCAGCGGAAAGCGTGTCCGGTTTTTATCCAGGTACTCGGCGATCTGCTCCGGGCTCGTGAGTTCCCCCCGCAACGCCGCCCTGACAATCCCATGCACCAAAACCGCGTTGAACGGCTTCTCAAACTGCATCCCTTCCGTCTGATGAGGCAACTTGACCAGCAGTGGCACCGTCGGTTCCCGCCGCTTCTCAATTGCTTCTCGCAACGATGGGTCCAGAAACTCGTGCTTGAGCCAGAAGTCCCTGACGGAATGATCTGAAGTAACGATTAACGTCGTTTCGTCCCAGCGTCCCATGGAGCGCAGCAGCGCTATCGTCTCACCGAGTAAGTGGTCCGCAGCCAGGAGGTTGTCGCTGTATCCCGGATCATCGATCGCCGTGCCATCCGGCTCTGGATAGTGCCGCAACCCCGGCGGATGCGGAAACGGGAGATGAGCGACGACAAAATCGAGCTTCCTGTCGGACACCATCTGAAGCAGAGAGTTCCGAGCTTGGGAGGCACATTCGGTATGTCTCTTCGTCACATGGTCCTGTACCCACGTCGTCCAGGCCCGGAATTTGACCCCGTCGTACCTGACTTCCGTTCGCGGCAGCGGCAGGCTCAGCGACGCCTGCATGAAGGCAGCACGGTACAGCGGCACCGAAAGCAACGTGCTCCACCATTTTTGAAGTTCACCACGCTCTGGATCGGGGAGTACTTCGCACTCAGACACCTGGCCGCCGAAAAGGCGGCAATACGGATGGTAGTAGCCCAGAACCGCCGTGGTGCGATGGAGTCCAGCCGCTTCATGCAAAAGCGTTTGTTGTGCCGTCCAGGGATTGTACTTGTCGTCCCCGACAAACTGGAGCATGAGATCATCTGGACTGTCCCATCTCACATGTGCTACTGGCCGCCCGACCAAATAACCCGGCACTGCCCGAGCAGTCCCGTCAGAGGGTTCAAAAGCCCGCGTCGCGTGGAAGGAATAGTTCCGCAAGTCACGGAGACTCTTGGACGTCCACGCCGCCGTCTCACTCTCAAACGTGGCTCTGTAGTCCATCTCGTCGAAAATGAGCCATAGGACCAACCGCTTGCGGCCCACCGTCTCCGCTGGCGCGTGTTGCGTTTTCGTCGTGAATACTACGTCCCTACCTGGCTGAAACGCGGCCTGCCAAGCCGTAGTCGCTACCCGGTACAGAGCGAACGGGAGCAAGACGAGGCTGATCGTCTGAAAGAAACACCAAACTTTCCCCGGCTTCAAAACCAGAGAGTACAAGGCCACGGGAGTCGCAACTAACGAAAGCAGAAAACCCGCCCGCCACAGCCACATACCTAGCGAGAGACCGCCAAAGAAAACATCATCCACACGGTTCCCCACGTCCAGCGTGAGCCAACGGAGAAAATTCCACGAGATCAGCCCGGCCAGCACCGTCACTGGGACGTAAAGTGCGTCAGAATTCAATCTGTTCCGAACTCTTTCCGTCACGGTGATCAGCAAGAAAAAGGCAACGGTGAACACCGCCATGTTGATTAGTGCACTGAGTTCCAGCACCGGCCACGGCTTGCTGAAGGAGAGGTACAGCGATTGAGGGGAACGAACCTGCTCAACCATCACCCACGTTTCGATGAGCAGTTGCCCGGCGAGAGAAACTGATACGGCAAGAGGCATCCGCAGACTCGGCCAGTCCCATCGCCGTCGACCACTCGTAGGCATTGACGTCTCCCTCTCCCCTGATGTGTAGAATTACCCCGAGGCACCGGCGCGTTTACCGGCTCAATCCGATCAGCCTAACACAGCGTCGTCTCGCAATCGGACGTTACCAATACTCCGTTTGACCGTGCCGCCCTGTCTCGCGTAGAATGCCTCTTCCGTATGATTGAACTGCTCGCCGACGTCCTCATCTTTGTGTTTGGGGCAGTCGTGGTCTACCCCATCTTCACCATCGAGGCGCTGCTGGTAGTTCTCCTTATCGTCCCGGCCTTAGGGAAACCGTTACTGGCGCACGGACAGCTTAGTGCCATCGAGAACGCGTTGCAGCACCTCGCGCGGAAGAGGGCTGCTGTCGTCCTCGGCGTCGGTGTGCTCACGCTCGTCGTGCGCGCACTCCTATTCCCGATCTTGCCGGTCCGTGAGCCGTCAATCCAAGACGAATTCAGCCATCTGCTCGCCGCCGACACGTTTGCCTCGGGACGTCTTACCAACCCCACGCACCCGATGTGGGTCTTCTTCGAAACCCTGCACGTCAATCAGCAGCCAACATACATGTCCATGTATCCTCCTGCCCAGGGCCTCGCTCTCGCCGCCGGGAAGGTCATTTTCGGCCATCCTCTGGCTGGAGCCTGGATTAGCGCCGCGCTCATGTGTTCGGCGCTCTGCTGGATGCTGCAAGGCTGGCTTCCTCCGCTTTGGGCCATGGCCGGAGGACTTTTGGCCGTTCTACGCTATGCCGTCTTCAGTTATTGGATGAACAGCTATTGGGGAGGGGCCGCCGCAGCCATCGGTGGGGCGCTGGTTCTCGGAGCCTTGCCCCGCATCATGCGTTCCAGGCGCGTCCGCGACTCGATCTGGATGGGCCTTGGGTTGGCTATCCTTGCGCACTCACGCCCTTATGAAGGCGTTGTGCTGAGTATTCCGGTCGCCGTGATCCTGTTCGTCTGGTTGTGGCGTTCCCCGCAACCACTATTACGTCTTGCCCTTGCCCGCGTTGTGCTCCCCTTGGCGCTCATGCTTACGGTTGCCGGCGTGGCCACAGGTTACTACTTCTGGCGCGTCACTGGGGACCCGACTTTGATGCCGTATGTCCTCAACACACGAACTTACGGCAGGAACAATCCGCTTCCCTCCGTGTTATTCCATTCGAACGCCAGCACGCCGAAGTATAACCACGAGGCAATGCGACGCTATTACACAGAGTGGATTCCAAACTTTCAGCGCCCCGTTCGAGAACCTCCACTCGCGGCTGCCGTCGCGCATACCTCCTTACAAATCGGCAGTCTTTGGACGTTCTTCCTCGGGCCCGTGTTGACAATTCCCTTGCTTTTTCTACATAAGGCCGTAACCCGTCGCCGACTGAGAGTGCTGGCTTTAATCGGTGTCGTATGTTTTGTGGGTGCTACCCTTGAGTCCCCAATCTTTCCGCACTACCTAGGACCAGTAACAGGTCTGGTCCTTGTCTTTCTTATTCAGAGTCTGCGCCACTTGCGTGTTTGGCGACCGAGAGGAAAACCTGTGGGGCTTTGTCTGGCCCACGGTGTTTTAGTCATCTCTGCCGCGGGGTTACTTTTGGTGCCGATCAACTACGTGACGGGTTCGGCTCCCAGCGCCGAATCGCCACTGTCATGGTGTTACACGGGTCCGGGCAACGTCGAGCGCGCTCGAATCCTCACCCGGTTGAACAAGACGATGGGTAATCACCTGGTTCTAGTACGGTATGCATCTTCTCACGACAGCCCGAATGAATGGGTCAACAATGCGCCCGATATCAATGCCGCGAAGGTCGTGTGGGCTCGTGAAATGACGCAGCAGGAGAATGCGCGCCTTTGCGCCTATTTCCGCGGCCGGCACGTCTGGCTACTCGAACCCGACGTCGATCCCCCTAGGCTAACGGCACTCGCCAACCTCGCCCAGTAAGGGCAGCAGCGGCGTGCAGCAAGATCGCTTGGCGCGTCCGGTTTGACCACGTGGTTCCCCCTCGCGTAGAATGCCTCTTCCGCATGATTGGACTGCTCGCCGACGTCCTCATCTTTGTGTTCGGGGCAATCGTGGTCTACCCCGTCTTCGCCGTCGAGGCGATGCTGGTAGTTCTCCTTATCGTCCCGGCCCTTGGGAAACCTTTACTGGCATACAGACAGTTCAGTGCCATCGAGAGCGCGTTGCGGCATTTCGCGCGGAAGAAGACTGCCGTCGTCCTCGGCATCGGCGTTCTCGCTCTTGTCCTGCGCGCTGCGTTGTCGCCCGCGCTGCCCGTCCGTGAGCCGCTCGGAAACGACGAATTCAGCCATCTGCTTGCCGCCGACACGTTTGCTTCGGGACGCCTTACCAACCCTACGCATCCGATGTGGGTTTTCTTCGAGACCTTCCACGTCAACCAGCAGCCAACCTACATGTCCATGTACCCTCCGGTCCAAGGTCTCATTCTCGCCGCAGGGAAGGTCGTCTTCGGCCATCCTCTGGCAGGAGCCTGGATCAGCGCCGCCCTCATGTGCTCTGCCCTCTGCTGGATGCTGCAAGGTTGGCTGCCTCCGCTTTGGGCCATGGTCGGAGGGCTTCTGGCCGTTCTACGCTATGCCGTCTTCAGCTATTGGATGAACAGCTATTGGGGAGGGGCCGCCGCGGCCATCGGCGGAGCGCTGGTTCTCGGAGCCTTGCCCCGCATCATGCGTTCCAGGCGCATCCGCGATTCGATCTGGATGGGCCTTGGGTTGGCGATCCTTGCGCACTCACGCCCGTACGAGGGCTTTCTCCTGAGTGTCCCGGTTGCCATCATTCTGTTGGTTTGGTTGTGGCGTTCCCCGTGGCCGCTGCTGCGGGTTTCGCTCGCCCGCATTGTACTCCCCCTGGCGCTCCTGCTTACGGTTGCCGGCGCGGCCACAGGCTACTATTTCTGGCGCGTCACGGAGAACCCGGCGCTCATGCCATACGTGGTCAACGAACGAACATACGGTAGGAACAACCCGCTTCCTCCCATAATCTCCCGAACAGCAGCAGTAACCCCCCAGTACAACCACAGCACAATCCGCGACTATTACACAAAATGGATGCTGAACTTCCAGCGGCCTGTCCATGAGCCTCCATTCGCCGCCGCCGTAGCGAATATTGCTGTCAAAGCCGGTTGCCTTTGGAATTTCTTCCTCGGTCCCGTGTTGACCATTCCGCTGCTATTTCTGTGGAAGGCCGCCACGGCCCGCCGCCTCCGCATGCTGGCTTGGATTGCCGTCGCGTGTTGCCTCGGTGTGTCAATTCAAGCTTGGATTCAACCGCACTACCTGGCCCCAATGACCGGCCTAATCCTGGTGTTTATCGTGCAGAGCTTGCGTTATCTGCGTGTTTGGCGGCCAAAGGGGAAACCCGCGGGACTTTGCCTGGCGCGTGGGGTAATGGTCATCGTCCTCATGATGACGATCCTCGTACCGCTCAACTACCTTACCGGCACGACTCCAAAGAATATGGAATGGCCGCCTTCGTGGTGCTACACCGGGCCGGGCAACGTGGAGCGCGCGCAGATCGTGTCCGCGCTCACTCAGTCGGGTGGGAAACACTTGATTTTGGTCAGATACTCGCCGGAGCACAGCCCACAATTTGAATGGGTCTACAACGCTGCCGATATTGATGCCGCGAAGGTGGTGTGGGCACGCGAGATGACGCCGCGGGAGGACGCGCGCCTACTCGCCTATTTCCGCGACCGTCACGTCTGGCTTCTGGAGCCCGACGTCAAGCCGCTGAGGCTCAAGCCTCTCAAGTCTCCGTAAAACCGGCCGTCTCTATATCCGCCGGACGCTCAGTTCGCGAGCAGCCACTCCACCGTGCAGCGCATCAGCGGAATGGCGAGATCCGCCCGGTAAGCGAACGCAGGCACATCATGCGGGCAGGAAGCGTTTATGGCCTCCGGCAGGTACGCCAGCGACACGATGTACTCGGGCGCGAAGCTGAAGTACACCACGAGCCCCT
>JBDKSR010000186.1:0-1923 GCA_039680545.1 Bryobacteraceae bacterium
CTGAAGCTCGATGGCTGATGTGTCCTCGCGAGGTGCAGTCCGCTCGCAAGCGCCAGCGTGCCTTGGTATACGTTGTCCTGCGCCGCTGTTCCCAAGGCGCCTGCCCGGCGAACCAGCAGCCTGCCGCTGCCGTCGCACTCGACGCTCAGTTCGGCGAGGGAGTCCGCGCGCCGGGGCCAATCCTTCCGGTCGAAGAAGGGCATGTGCAATTCGATGTCGATGCACTCATCGGAGGACCCCGGACCAAATTCGCCCGATACGACTCGCCGGGAAAGCGTCGCCAGCTCGATGGCAAGTCTCAGTTCCAGGGCATCCACCGCTTTCCGGTAGATCTCGTCTCTCAACCTGAGTACTCGTGGGAGTGCTTCTTCAACGAAGAGCGGCTCGGCCCCGTCGTCGGTTTGCCCGTCAAGTGCTCCCAGAATCGCACGCGCAAGGTCATCGAGTTGTCCGCTGGGCGGGGCGTCAACGCGAACGCACACACTCGGCGTACCCTCTTTGGGGACGACGATTTCTGCGATGGCAGCCGATGGAGGTTGTACGCGGAGGCCAAGATCGCCATCCATCGCTCCGAAGGCGATTTCGCGCAGCCAGTGGAAGGAGAAAGCATAACGGCGCGATATCTCAAATCTCAAAGTCGGATCATCTTCACGGAATGCAAGGTTCCAATCAGGCACTTGGGATCTCTCCGAAGGCGGGCGGGAGTGGAGAAGCCTGCCGTTTGATTGTACGGATGGCGCCCGGCAAATCCGGCAAGCGCCGATGACATCCCGCGCCGCCGAGTCGCGTAATTCGTGGGCGCTGAGCACCTTACGGAGCGAGGAGATTTATTTCGAAAACTTGTGACCGGTTCTCTGAGAAGGGTTCATCCGATACCGTCCCGATTGATTACTATAGAAACCATGACTCGTTGGCCCGTTCAAGCGTACGGCCGCGACGAATCGTAGTTGACTCGACTTTGATAGGAAACTGAAATGACCAGACGATCGTTTGTTCCGGCGCTTGCCGGTCTCGCCGCATGCGGCGCCGTCGCGCAGTCCGCGCCCGGCACTGGACGGCTTAAGCAATCCGCGACCCGGGGCTGCTTCAAAGGCATGACCATTGAGGAAGCGGCGAGTGCAGCGTCCAAACTCGGACTGAAGGGGCTCGACCTCATCAGCTCCGAGCACTGGCCCGTGTTGAAAAAATACGGACTCATTGCCACCATGACGCCGGGCGGCGGCACGATCGCCGACGGTATCAACAAGAAAGAGAATCACGCCAAGATCGAGCAACAGTTCCGCGAGAACATTCCAAATGCTGCCGCGGCCGGCATGCCCAATGTGATCGCGCTTGCGGGCACCCGGAAGGGAATGCCCGACGAGGAAAGCATCGAGAACAGTGTCCTGCTGCTGAACCGCGTGAAGGCGCTCGCGGAAGACAAGGGCGTTACAATCTGCATGGAACTGCTCAACAGCAAAGTGGACCACCCCGACTACGTGTGCGACCACACCAAGTGGGGCGTCGAGGTCTGCAAACGCGTCAACTCGCCTAGGATGAAGTTGCTGTATGACATCTACCACATGCAGATCATGGAAGGCGACATTATCCGGACCATCCGCGAAAACATTCAGTGGATCGGGCACTTCCACACCGCCGGCAATCCCGGCAGGCACGAGATCGACGCAACGCAGGAACTGAATTACAAAGCCATCGCGAAGGCGATTGCCGATCTCAACTATACGGGCTATTTCGCCCACGAGTATGGGCCGCTTCGGGACCCGGTGAAGTCCATGACCGAAGCAATCGAGATTTGCACTGTCTAACGCAGGATGGCGGGGCGGGGCTCCCTTCATCGAGCCCCGCTCGCGGCCAGGTACGATTACAAAGCCAGTTCCCCTCGATAGATCATCTCGGCGGGCTTGAATTTTGCCTTCAGGATGA
>JBDKSR010000187.1:0-2500 GCA_039680545.1 Bryobacteraceae bacterium
TATACGTGGGCGAAGTCCATCGATAACGTGTCGAGCTTTGGCGGCGGGCAGGGGGTTGTCGCCCAGGATTATCAGAACCTGGCCGCGGAACGCGGACTCTCCAGTTTCGACCGGCGTCACAACCTGACGGCCATGTTTATGATCAGCTCTCCCGTCGGCGACGGGTCTTCGTCGATTCAACTCAACGGCTGGGCGCGGCGCTTGCTCGAAGAATGGACGTTCAACGGGAACATCACACTGGGTTCCAGTACGCCGTTCACGGCCAAGGTGGCCGGAACAAGCTCGGATGCGGGCGGGAGCGGCGTAGTAGGCAGCGCGCGCGCGGACGCGACGGGCGAAGCAGTGACATCGGGGAGTGGGTTCTTCAACACGGCTGCGTTTTCCGTGCCGGCGTCGGGAACATTTGGAAATGCCGCACGGAACACAATTCCAGGGCCGCGGCAGTTCTCCGTGAATATGTCCCTTGGCCGGTCATTCTCTTTGCCTGGCGAACGGCGGCGTGTCGAATTTCGTGCCGAGGCGCAGAACATCTTCAATAACGTGAATTACACGGGCCTTTCGACGACGGTGAATTCGTCGGAGTACGGCCGGGCGACGTCGGCCGGGTCCATGCGGTCGGTCAGCCTGTCCATGCGGTTGAGGTTCTGATGATGCGATACGGGTGGGTTCTAGCTCTATTTCCTTTCGTGTGTGGCAGCCAGCAGCCGGACCAGCCGGTCACGTTCAGCGTGACAAGCCGGCTCGTCGTGGTGAACGTTGACGTGCGCGATCGCAACGGGCAGACCATCGGCGACCTGAAGAAGGAAGACTTTCAGCTTCTCGAGAACGGACAGTCGCAGCAGATATCGGTATTTGAGTACCAGCGCCTGACCGCGCCGGGGACCCCGGTCGTGAAGGCCATGGTCGCCCGAGGTTCAGAGGCGGCGCCTTCGGTCCCGGCGGCTTCTACAACGGCAACAGCGCCCGCTGCTCCGGCGGCGCCCGTGTCAAAAACTCCACTGCGGCACAGGGACCGGCGGCTGATCGTGCTGTTCTTCGACCTTTCATCCATGCAGGCGGACGAACAGGTCCGGGCGCAACGAGCCGCCCGCGAATTTGTGGCGGAAAAGATGACGCCGTCCGATCTCGTGGCGGTGATGACTTACTCAACCAAGATGAAGGTGCTCCAGCAGTTCACCGATGACCGCGATCTGCTAACGAATGTGGTGAGCAGCTTCCACGTTGGTGAGACGAGCGAGCTTGCCGGACTGGGAGCGACCTCCAGTGACGAGTCGAGTGAGGATACCGGGTCGGCGTACACGGCGGATGAAACCGAATTCAACATTTTCAATACCGATCGCAAGTTGAGCGCTCTCGAATCGACCGCCAAGCTGCTTGCGACGATGCCCGAGAAAAAGGCGCTGGTCTACTTCTCGGGCGGCATCAGCAAGACAGGCGTCGAGAACGAGTCGCAGCTACGCTCGACAATCAATGCCGCGGTTCGGGGCAACGTGTCGTTCTATCCCATTGATGCTCGCGGACTTGTGGCCGAGGCTCCGGCGGGTGACGCCAGCACCGGCTCGGCAGGCGGCTCCGGTATGTACTCGGGCGCTGCCCAGAAGCAACGGCAGGAGCAGTTCGCCGGCCAGCAGGAAACGCTCTTTACGCTGGCGGCTGACACCGGCGGCGAAGTCCTGCTCGATACCAACGACCTGAAGACCGGCATCATCAAAGCGCAGGAAGATATTTCGAACTATTACATCCTCGGCTATTACAGCTCCAATCCGAACGAGGACGGCAGATACCGGCGTATCGAGGTGCGCGTCAAGTCCCAGCCAAAGGCCAAGCTTGATTACCGGGCCGGTTATTACGCTCCGAGGAAGTTCCGGGACTTCAGTTCGGCGGACCGGGAACGGCAGCTTGAGGAAGCGCTTATGCTCGACGATCCGATCACGGATCTGCCGATTGCACTCGAAGTGAACTACTTCCGGCGGGCAGCGGACCGCTATATTGTGCCGGTTGCGCTGAAGATTCCCGGATCGGAGATCGAATTGGCGCGTAAGCGGGACCGCGAGGTCACGAGACTCGATTTCATCGGCCACGTTCGAACCAAGCAGGGCCGGATGATGGGCGCCGTGCGGGACAACATCCAGGTTAAGCTTACCGGTGTGAATATAGGCGAGTTGATGCGCCGCCAGCTTCAGTACGACACGGCGTTCACGCTGCCGCCGGGTGAATACCGTTTGAAATTCCTCGTCCGGGAGAACGAGACCGGCAAGATGGGGACATTCGAGACGGCCTTTTCGATTCCGAATCTGAGCCAGGAGAAGTCTTATCTGCGGCTAAGTTCCGTTGTGTGGGCGAACCAGCGTGAGGCGGTCAAGGCGGCGGTTGGGTCAGCGGGCCGGAACGACAAGGCATTCAAGAAGCACCCGCTCGTTCAGGAAGGCTACAAATTGATCCCGAGTATCACCAAGGTGGTGCGCAAGGACCAGAAGCTCTACGTCTATTTCGAAGTCTA
>JBDKSR010000188.1:0-5906 GCA_039680545.1 Bryobacteraceae bacterium
ACGGTCACTCCCGCCATCAAGGACCACATTCGCGAAACTCGCGGGATCATTGTGGCGAAACTGTTGCCCGCGATGAATGCGCAGAAGCATGCGGATGGCACCGAGGCGATCGCAAACAGGCCGAACATGATGGTTGCGAGGAAGCCCCCAATACCCGCGATCACTGCGTCGTAGGTGTATCCCTGGATCCCGTATAGCGTACGGGCGCCGGCCACCGACATCAGCGGCAAGCCTCCCGCCACGACAATCGCGAGAGCGATGCCGACCCAGCCTCCCATGCGCACGTCTTTTGTGTTCCGGGCGTTCGATCCGAAGTCGGCCCCCGCCGCTCCGGCCGTCGCGAAGAACCCCACAACGATCTGCACGAGTAACATGAACCCGATATACGGACTGGATTCGGACGGTTGATAACTTGCCACGCCGCCCGCGGTTCGGAAGAACACGAGCACAATCATCACCAGCGGGATCGCATTCAGATACAGTGCGAATTTCCCCACATACTGAATGCCCTTCACGGCGATGTACGCGGTGACGTAGCCCCATATGATCGCCACCACGGTGAACGGCAGCGTGCCGGGACCGTCCTTCGACCCGAAGGCGCTCAGGATGAACGTCGTCGAGACCATCGTGTTCACCGAGAACCACCCGATCTGCAAAAGCCCCATGAGCAAGCCCGGCATCAGGTATCCACCGGTTGTTCCAAAGGTGGAACTACCCACCACATACAGCGGATATCCGGTCTGCATGCCAAGCATTGCCGGTGCGCGATAGAACAGCGCGTAGCTGATGAGACCGGCGGCAACGAGCGCCAGCAGGCTCAGGCCCACTCCGGCGTGGTCGAGAGTACCCTTGGCGATTTCCATGTAGAAAACGACCCATAGAAAAACACCCGCGTAACTTGGCGCCGTGTTCACATACCAGGGCGCGCGTTTGGAAGCGGAGTTCGGTACAGTTTTGGAGATATAGTCAGGCAGCATGGCCACTCCTAGTTAGAGATGCTTGCAAAGCGGGGACCAGTATACTACCTTCGACGTTTGCCGTCGCCCCGTCAGCCTGCCTGATGCCGGTCCCGTTTCCTATGCTGTTCCCGCACCCGCTCCATGAATGCTTCAAGCCGCGTCAAGTTGTGCGTCGGCTTCAGGCCCTCGAAGATCAATGTGAGCTTCGGCACGTGGGGGAAGTCTTTGTCAATCGAAGCCAGCACGGAACTTAGAACCAGGCCGTAGGAACAATGCAAGGTAATCAGGTTAAGGATGCCGTCGGCTCCAGCGTGGATCTGTTCAAGGATCGCAGCCACCGAACCGGCGAGACCGCTGGGCATCTTGGCATCCATGTAAGGGGCGATGAGATCCGCGCCGCGCTTGTGATCGAGCGGCACGCCGTACGAGAGCGAACCGTCAAACTGCGTTCTGATTCGCTTCTCCGCCTGTTCAATTGCGTACCTGGATAGGAACGACAGCACGCTGCTCCCGATCTTCCTCTGCGAGCGAGCGGCTCGTAACTTCTGGTTTGCGTCGAATTTCACCAGATCGGACATCGTTGGCGGCAACATGACCACCCCGCCCATCCGTTCGATATGCCGGAACATGTCTGCATTCGCGTAATCGCAGATGCGAGTGAAGTAATCGCCTGTGATCCCGATCTTCACGAGTTTCCGGTCCCGGTCCACGTCGACTGCATCCAGCGCGCGCAAGGCCACATCCAGCGCCTCGCGAACCCTGCCCTGAAACATTGCCTCCGTGAGTTCCTTGCGAGCCGCCCGATACGCAGCGTCGGTCGCCCCTTGGGTGACTTCCCGTGCCCGCGTCTCGAAGAACTTCTGCAACAGGAGATCCATGCCGCGCATCGCCTGCCAGTAAGTGATGCCCGCGCGCGCAAGCCCGGCCTTCCCCACCCGCGCCAGGTCCTCGAACCGCGTATAGACGGGCAGTGTGAGGCCCATCTCCTCGGCCACAAGCCTCATCTGCGTCCCAAACTGCCCCAGGCGGCACAACGGCGATTCCGGTATCAGGTAACAGGCGTCCGTGGAGCCTCTCTCCGGCTCAGCCGCCTGTATGTAGCCGCCAAGCATCAGGGAAAAAGGATGGCATTCGCCGGAGGTGCAGTGCTTTACCCCGGCCTTGGCGACTCCGTCATCCGGGGCGCTCGTGAGCACGGGTTCGAGTCCCAAATCGTGGACCGCCGCTGCGAACGCAAGCCCATGATCCGAGAAATTCGGCACATAAACACGGCGAATTCCTCGTGGCCGGGCGACCGCCGGGCGCGCTGGCTTGGCGGTAACCTGCGGTGCCTTCGGCAGTCCGTCCAGAAACGCTTCGATCCTGGTCTCCATTCCGACCGGGGAGCTGTGTTCGTCCACCTCCAGCAACAGCATGGGCTTTTCGCCCATGATGTCGGAGACAAAGCGCATCGTGAACGAATCCGGACCGCACCCGAAGCTCGTGATCATCACCGCGAACAACCCCGGCGTCCGCGCCGCCAGCTCTGCCGCGGCAAGGATTTCCTTCGAGTGCGACCAATACATCGTGCGGTACGCCGGTGAATAGGCGCCGCTGTCGTCCGCGATCATGTCCTGTGTGATCACGCACTCCCCGCGCGCCTCAAGGATCGCTCCGGCTTCGGAATTCAACCGTGGGTCGCCCGTGTTGTAGTCCTTGCCAAGCAATACGAAGGCGCGTTTCAGCTTTCCGGATGCGATATCCCCCAGCGCTTTCTGGCCGATCTTCCGGATGCTCTCGCGGAACCCCTCGTGTGCGCTCACCGCCTTTAACCAGGCCTGTTCGGCGTTTTGCCGGTCTACTCCCAGCCGCTGAGCAACTTCCAGCATCGCCAATTCTTCATCGTCCGGATGCAGGCGCGAGTTGATCACCGGATTGAGGAGAGGCAACGGCGTGACCGGCTTCGCAAACTGCACCATGGACTGAACAAACGGACAGTGATGAGTCTCCTTGCCGTGCCTGTCGATCCCCGTCGTCACAAGCGACGGCACGAGCACCGAATCGCACCGTCCGTTCGCCTCCAGCCACCGCAGGTGTGCGCAGAATGCCTTGACGGGGAGGCAGGTCTCCACCACCTGACGCCGTACGCCTTCGGACAGGATTTCCTCATCCGTCTCGGGAGACACGACTACTTCGAAGCCCATCGCTTCGAAGAAACAGCGCCACAACGCAAGCCGGTCGTAAGCCATCAAGGCGCGTGGAATGCCTATGCGTTGTGCCCCCGCGCGGACTTCGCCGCGATGTGCCGCGGACGCCTCTTCCAGTAGCCCGAAACGGCGTCTCAACGGCGACGCACCTGGCTGCGCCTTTCGTGAGCGCCCGCCCCAGCGCCCACAGCGCCCGCCGAAGTGCTTCAACCCTTCACGGGACATTCGTGTGATCCGGCACGCGTTGGAACAATGCTCGCACGTGAACTGTTCCACACCTTCCAAGAGAGCATTCGCAGTGAAGGTGCTCGTCTGAAACCTGCCCTCGCGTCTCGCGTCGAACGCCGCAAGCGCCGCTCCGATTGCGCCGGACACCTTTCCCAATCCGGACGTTGCGACCTCCCGTTGAAGGACCGACGAGATGGCCGCAGCCACGGCTTCATTCTCTGCGACGCCGCCCAGGAACAGGATCTTGTCCCCGATCTTGCGCCCCGCCACAACCTTGTCCAGGTAGTTTTCGACAACGCTGTACGCAAGTCCCGCGATCAGGTCACGTTTCGCGGCCCCCTGCTGCTGGTGCGAAACCAGGTCCGATTCCATGAAGACTGTGCACCTAGCCCCCAACGCCACCGGAGACCGGCTGCCAAACGCCTCTGCGGAGAATTCTTCTTCGATGCCGACGCCGAGCCGGGCAGCCTGCTCCTGTAAAAAGGCTCCGGTTCCAGCCGCGCACACGCGATTCATCGCGAAGCTTGTGGGACGCAGTCCGTCGAGCCGGATGAACTTCGCGTCCTGGCCGCCAATCTCGATTACGGTATCCACGCCGGGCAGCAGACACGCTGCCGCTCTCGACTGCGCCGTGATCTCGTTTTCGGCTACATCGGCCCCCAGAAGCGCACTGACGAAGTGCCGTCCGCTGCCCGTGACGCCAACCCCGTCGAACTCCGGCTCGCCCAGCCGCCCGCGCATGTCACCAAGCATGGCGTTCAACACTTTAAGAGGGCGGCCTTCTGAAAAGCGATAGTCCGAAAGTGCGACGCCGTCCGATGAAAGAACCGCAACCTTGATCGATACGGAGCCGACGTCGATCCCCAGGTAGGCCCCGTCAAGCTTGAGTGACGAAAAGTCCGGCTTCACCTTGGAATGGCACTGTGAACCCTTCCGAAGTTCGGCCAGGCAGCCGCGTTCCTGCCGGACCTCACCGCTACCGGCCTTCCTTTTCAGCGTCGCAACGACATCGGCCAGTTTGCTCGTCGCGTGGCCATCTTTTTCACCCGCCATGAGGGCCGCGCCGATCGCCCCCATCACAAGGTGATGACCGGGTACAACGAGCTCGCCGTCATTGAGTTCGAGGAGCCGTCCGAATGTCGCGGCCAGTCCCACATTCCGGGCGACTCCCCCCTGGAAGGCAATCGGCTTGGGCAACTCGCGCCCACGGACTAGGTTCGAGAGGTAGCTGCGTACCAGAGCTTCGTTGAGTCCCGCAACGATATCGGCCAGAGACCGCCCTTCCTGCTGGTGGTGGGTCATGTCGGTCTTTGCGAAGACCGCACAGCGCCCGGCGATCCTGACCGGTGAGGTCGAATCCAGCGCCAGATTCGCAAACTCTTCAATCGAGAGGTTCAGCCTGGCCGCCTGCTGGTCGAGAAAGGCGCCGGTACCCGCCGCGCACATCTCGTTCATCGCGAAGTGCCTGATGTTTCCTGCTTCTCGCTGGTCGCCCTCTTCAAAGATGATGAGTTTTGAGTCCTGGCCGCCGATTTCGATGATGCTGTTCACACGCGGCTCGATCAGCGCCGCGGCGCGCGCGTGCGCCGAAATCTCGTTGACCTCACAGGAATCGATGACGCCGGCGATAAGGCCCCGCCCGCTACCCGTGACCCCGATACCTGAAACCCGCACCTCCGGGTCAAGGGCGCTCAATTCTTCGAGAACGCTGCACAGCTCTCCAATCGGATCTCCCGCAACGCGTACCCATCGTTCAAACAGGATGTCGTGGCGGCGTACCAGCGTGGCTTTGAGCGAGACCGACCCCAAATCCAGCCCCAGGCAACAGCTTACGGTGTCCATGATTAGAGAACTTCTAATCATCGCATTCGCCGCCTTCAGTTACCGCGAGCCGGATGCTTCGGGCAGAAGTAAACGCGGGTGAAGAGTGCTACCGCACGCGTGGTGGGCTGACAGAAGACACTGCTCGTGAGACAGGGGATGTCGAACTACACTGGCCGCGCTATCCGCCGGGGGCGTCATGCTTGCCCGTTCCGGCGAGTTCCTCGACCTTCGTGCCCCGGCAATCGATCCGCTGGGGAATCGAGCCGCGTAAGTCGACCTGTTCCTCCGTCGCGCCGACATCCTGATGCCGGGCGTGTTCGGCGGCAGCCGCAGCCGGCACCGGGCGCGACGCCTCATCCATGATCTCCTTTAGCGTTGCATCTACAAGCAACAGCAAGGTTTCCATGTCGGGACGTCCCAGTGCTTTCGCGAATTCGGAGGGAGGTTGAGCCACGAGGGTCACAACCCCACCCTCTTCATATGCCGCGATCCGGCAGGGAAGCGCCGCTGCAAGGCGAAGATCGCCCACGAGTAGCGCGGTACTTAACTCAGGATGACAGAGGAGGAACACCATCGCGTCCTTCGATGGCCCGGGCCCCTTGTCACGAATCAGGTGGCTGAGGCGCATGACCGAGACAACGCTCGCGCCGCGTTTTTGCGCAGCGTGCCGAAGTGCCGGCTCAATTGCGTCCAGATTGAGCGACGACTT
>JBDKSR010000189.1:0-3901 GCA_039680545.1 Bryobacteraceae bacterium
CTCACGGCTGTGCCGGGCTTCTCCGTCGCTGGTGGACGATGGGTGGAGGTAGGCCGGGAAGAACCCGGGATGGTAGCCTTGCAGGGCCAACGCTAATCCGCGCAGGGAGGCAATGTTTGGCGTTGTGGTTACGAGGTGGCCTCCGGGCTTGAGTATACGGTTGATCTCGGCCAACATGTGCATCGGGTCTGCCGCGAGGTGCTCGAGCAATTCGCAGCACAAAACGGTCGAAAAGTACCCCGAAAGATACGGAAAAGTGTCATTTTCGGCGTCAAAAAGCTCCAAATCGCACTCAAAAACCTCACCTTCGACGCTGATTACACGCTTGTGCTTGACCTCGCCGGCCGCGCCGTAGTCACAGCCGCGCACCTCGCCATACCCGAGCCGCGTCCGAAGGGCAGGCGTGATCTGGAGATATGCGCCCATTTCCAAGACGCGGTCCTCAGGTCCGCCGGGGGGTGTAATCTCAAGCGTTTTCTGCAGGCGGGTCAAGTGGGTCTCAATGTATGTCCGGCCCGGGCTGTCCGCCGCCCAACCCAGGATGTACTTCTGGGGCACGGGCGGCACGGGTTTTCGGGCGGGAGCGGTCTCCATGCGAATTGGGGCCCTTTCTTCGTCCCATTCGGTCCCGCTACACACCGCTGCGGCGAAATCTGCATACTTTTGCGCCGCCAAGTCCCAATTGCATTCCTGAATCGCCCAAAGTTTGGCCCTGGTACCGAACAATCGCGCGATCTCCGGCCGCGACACAAGAAGGTTCAAGTATTCAAACAGCAGATCCTCTTCCGACGGCCCCACGGGGACCTTCAGGCAAATATCATCCGGTAATTCCGAGAAGGAACCCACATCTGAAACCAAAACGCAGCGTCCCAGCCCCAGGGCGCGCAACAGCGTTCCGGAACTCTCGCCGACGGTCGGGTAGCGCAGGTTGAGGACGATGTCGCAGGCAGCGATGTAGCCCTCGAGATCCCTGGCCGGGACGAAGCCCAGTGTTCTCACGCTTTCGGCGAGAGAATCGCGCTGGAGCATCGGGCGAAGCGGCAAGTCCGGGTGCGGCTCGCCGCCGAGAATCATCTTTGCTCGCGGCTCGACCCGCAACAGCCGTTCGAAGGCGTGAAGGGCTTCAGGAATACGCTTGTAAGGCTTCAGGTGGCCGAAAATCCCGATCAACGGTGTGCTCTCGTCGAGTCCAAGCCGTTCCCGGAACGCAAGCCGGTCGACCTCGCCGGCCCACGCTCCGTGCGGGATACGCGCGACAGGTCCCTTGAATCCGGCCTTCCGGACCTCGTCAGCCACAAAGCGGCTGTGTACGATTACGGCGCGCGACCGATCGAGGAGGCGCCGCATCATGGGGGCGCCAGTGTAATCCGGACCAACATCGAGGGCCCGCACCCGCTGTGCATACGCCAGAGCGGCTGGGCCGCCGTCATACTCGGCCTCGCGCAGATACGCGTCCCAATCGTCCCGCCGGATGGTGATGTCCGTGATCAGGTGATGCAGGTTCGCCTCGTGCATCACGACCACGCCGGGATGGCGCAGCGCCATCTCGTAGACGAAGGCATGATCGGCGTTGTTTCCAACCTGATAAATCGCCAAGTCGAATGCGGACGGATCAAAGGGCGTACCTTCGCCGTTGAAGACCGTCACGTCCACGTGTTGCCTGAGTGAGGCAAGCAACGCTTCGGAGTAATCGGCGATACCGCTCGTTGACGGCGGCATGGGGGAAAAGAACGCTAGCCGCATCAACCCTATCTTGTCCTCATGCGTTTCAATTCACAACGCGATTCTGATGGTCTTGCGCGCAATACTCAGGGTGCACTCCGGTTTGGACGTGGCGTAACGAAACCCGGTTATCAGAGTTCCAGACGATCCTGCCGAGGCCCTTCAACGACTACCGGACCGCAGCATCCAGCAGACTAGACTCGATCTGATGAATCCGGCTCGCCTGGTTGCGAGGGCCTTCGCTCTTCTTACAGGCGAGCGTTGCACGCCAGTGCCTGACTTCTAAACGACTACCTCGCTGGTGGCCGGTTCGGTGGACATCCCACGCGACTTCTTTACAAAATTCGCCGCACGGAGCAGCGAATCGAACGTACCCGCGTCGGTCCACCATCCTTCCAGGAAGGAGAACGTCATCGTTCCTTCGCTGATGTAGGCGTTGTTAACGTCGGTGATTTCCAGTTCACCGCGTTCGGAGGGGATCAGCGTGCGGATCTTCTCGAACACCGTACCGTCATACATGTAGAAACCCGTCACCGCATAATTCGACTTTGGCTGCCGGGGTTTCTCTTCGATGCCCACGATCCGGCGGCCATCGAGCTCCGCGACGCCGAAGCGGTGAGCGTCGGGTACCTGCTTGAGCAGAAGCCTGGCTCCCACGGATTGTTTACGGAACTCGTCGACAGCTTCACGAATGCTGCCTTCAACGATGTTGTCCCCGAGGATTACGCAGATCTTCTCGCCCTCGGCAAAATGCTCGGCGAGGGCCAGCGCTTCCGCGATGCCCCCCTCACCTTCCTGATACGTGTAGTTGATGTGACTGAGGCCGAACTCCTTACCATTCGCCAGGAGGCGCAGAAAGTCTCCAGCGTTCTTCCCCCCGGTGACAATGAGGATCTCATCAATCCCCGCATCCACAAGCGTCTGGATGGGGTAGTAGATCATCGGCTTGTCGTAGATCGGCAGGAGATGCTTATTCGTAATCTTCGTGAGCGGGTAAAGCCGGCTTCCGGTACCGCCTGCGAGCACAACACCTTTCATCGCGACCTCCAGGTCACGCAAAACCTCATGATACAATACCGCCACTGTGTTACCTCGGGTGCCCACCAGACGTCACTTCCTTGAAATATCCGCGCTTGCCGCGCAGAAGGTTGTGGTGTGTGCGGAAACGGCGAAACCCCTGAACTTCGTGTTTCTGCTGGCCGACGACCTCGGATGGGCGGATACCGGCGTCTACGGCGCCGACCTTCACGAGACGCCCAATATTGACCGTCTGGCCGCGGCGGGCGTCCGCTTCACCGATGCCTATGCGGCTGCACCGGTTTGCTCGCCGACGCGCGCCTCGATCATGACCGGGAAATGTCCAGCGCGGCTCCACATGACGATCTGGCGTGAAGCCGTAACGCACCCGCCCGCGGACCGGCGGCTGATCCCGCCCGTGGGTGTTGAGGATCTTCCGCACGAGGAGGTGACCCTCGCGGAAGTTCTTCACGACTCTGGCTATCTCACCGCGCACGTCGGGAAGTGGCACCTTGGCGGAGCCACTCACTACCCGGAGACACAGGGCTTCGACGTCAACATCGGAGGAACGCTCTGGGGCGCTCCGCAAACGTACTTTTACCCGTACCGGGGAACCCGGCGCTACGGTGGCGAGTTTCGCTATGTGCCTCATCTGGAATTGGGTAAGCCGGGTGAATATCTGACCGACCGCCTGACGAGCGAGGCACTGAACGTTCTGGAACGGGTCAGGGACCGGCCGTTTTACCTGAACCTCGCCTGGCACAGCGTCCACGCGCCGGTCGAGGGCAAACCGGAATTCGTTTCGCGATACAGGGCGCGCGTGAAGCCCGGCATGCATCACAAGAACCCCGGGTACGCTGCGATGGTCCGTAGCCTCGATGAGAACGTCGGGAGAGTGCTCGATACCCTAGACCGGCTAGGGATCGCCGACCGTACCGTCGTAGTCTTCACCTCCGACAACGGCGGCTATATCAACGCATTCGACGGACAACCGGTGACGGACAATTATCCCCTGCGTTCCGGCAAGGGCTCGCTATGTGAAGGCGGTGTTCGCGTGCCGCTGATTATCCGCTGGCCTGGCGCGACCCACGCGGGCGTGGTTTGCCGCGAGCCCGTCATTTCCCACGATTTCTATCCCACGCTCCTCGAAATGGCAGGCCTG
>JBDKSR010000190.1:0-24506 GCA_039680545.1 Bryobacteraceae bacterium
ACGGATGCACACCTCGCCGCAGGTGCCGGTTTCATCGTCGTCGTGGCCGGGAACATGCTCCTGATGCCCGGTCTCGGCAAGGTCCCGCACGCCGTGAAGATCGACGTGGACGACGAGGGCCGCGTCCTGAACCTCGAGTGATCGCTCCGCGCGAAGCCCACGGGCGCTTGGGGCTACTTCCTCTTCCAGCGGACGCCGTCTTTGGTGTCCTCAAGAATCACGCCTTTGTCGAGTAATTCGGCGCGAATCTGGTCAGCGCGTGCGAATTTCCTGGATTTTCTGGCTTGGTTCCGTTCCGCGATCAACGCATCGATTTCGGTGTCGGAAATGCCTTGTCCCGCAGAGGACGGCCGCAGAATGTCGAAAATGCCGTCGAACCTGGCTAGCAAATCCAGCGCGGCGGCGACATTTCCACGGGGGAATCCGCCGGCATCCATGGCCGTGTTGGTCTCGCGGACGTATTCAAAGACCGCGCCGAGGGCTTCGGCTGTATTCAGATCGTCGTCGAGGCTTTCCTCGAAGCGGTGGAGTACTGCCGCCGTGGTGGCTGCCAGTTCCTCGCTGTGGCCTTCAGGAAATTGTTCGGTTTCGAGCCGCAGCTTGTAGTTCCGCAACCTCTCGATAGCTGTTACGGCCGACTTCAAGCCGTCGAAGGTGAACGTCAACTGTTTCCGGTACGGGACTGAGCAGAGGACGTACCGGACCGCCTCAGGTGGGTATCCTCGCTCCAGGATGTCGCGCAGTGTGTAGAAGTTGCCGAGGCTCTTCGACATCGTCTCACCGCCGATCATCAGGTGTTCGGAGTGGAGCCAGAAGCGTGCGAACTGTTTCCCGGTCGCTGCCTCCGCTTGGGCGATCTCGTTCTCATGGTGCGGGAATGTGAGGTCCACTCCGCCGGCATGGATGTCGAGCGTCTCGCCGAGGTAGCGCATGGCCATGGCCGAGCATTCAATGTGCCAACCGGGCCGTCCGGGTCCGAACTCGGTATCCCAGGAGGGCTCACCTTCCTTCTTCGCCTTCCACAGCACGAAGTCGCGGGCGTCGGCCTTATCGTACTTATCCGTGTCGACTCGCGCCCCTGCCTTCATGCCGGAGAAGTCCGAGTGCGAGAGCTTGCCGTATTCCGGGAAACTTGCAATCCGGAAGTACGTTGAGCCTTCGCTCTCGTACGTGCAGCCCTTCTCGGCCAGGCGCTTTACCAGCGCTTCCATGTCCCGTATGTGCTCGGTGGCTTTCACGAGCCGCTCGGGCCGCTCGAGCCGGAGCTGCGCGGTGTCATCGAGGAAGGCCTGCGTGTACACGCCTGTGTACTCGGCGAGCGTCTTGCCGGCTGCGATGGACTCCCGGATAATCCGGTCATCGACATCGGTGATGTTCATCACGTGGTCAAGCTGGTAGCCGCGGTAACGCAGCCATCGCCGGAGAATGTCCTGAAACGTGAAGGTGCGCAGATTCCCGACGTGGACGTAATTCCACACGGTCGGGCCGCAAGTGTACATTCGCACCACGTTGTCGTGGAGAGGAGCGAACTCCTCCGTGCGCTGCGTCAGAGTGTTGTAAAAGCGTAAGGCCATGTCGATGAGCTGCTTTTCCTTCTTATCCTACAATAGTGATTTGTCTTCCCTCCGATTTGAACTAGTGGCCCAGTGTCCGGTGACCGGTGCGCGCGCCGGAGTGCTTCATACCGGGCACGGTGACATCGAGACTCCCGTATTTATGCCGGTTGGGACGCAGGCCACCGTCAAGGGCCTGACGCAACGGGACCTTGCCGGCGACCTCGATGCCCGCATCATCCTGGCCAATACCTACCATCTCTTTTTGCGCCCGGGTCATGAGGTCGTCAAGCGGCTCGGCGGCTTGCACGGGTTTATGAATTGGGATCGGGCGATCCTGACTGACTCCGGCGGCTACCAGGTGTTCAGCCTCGATAGCCTGCGGAAAGTGACCGACGAAGGGGTGCTTTTCCGCTCTCATCTCAACGGCGATGCTCACATGTTCACGCCGGAATCGACCGTGGACGTGCAACTCGCTCTCGGGAGCGACATCCTGATGGTGCTCGACGAGTGCCTGCCGTATCCGGTCAGCCACGAGACGGCGAAGCAGTCGATGGACCGCACAATCCAGTGGGCGCGAACCGCCTTTGCCCATTACCGAAACAGGATTTCCGTGGATGAACGCCCCGTGCCGCCGCTCTTATTTCCGATTGTGCAGGGATCGATGTTCCCTGACCTCCGCCGGGAATGCGCCAACGCCTTGCTTGAGTTCGATGCCAAGGGATATGCAATGGGAGGGCTTTCGGTCGGCGAGCCGCGCGCGCTGAGCCTCGAAATGGTGGAGGCAACCGCGCCCATTCTGCCGCAGGACCGGCCCCGTTATGTGATGGGTGTCGGCATGCCGGAGGAGTTGCCTGAGTACGTGGCGCGCGGCGTTGACATGATGGATTGCGTACTCCCGTCCCGAAACGCGCGCAACGGATGTCTTTTTACGTCGAAGGGACGCATTATCATCAAGCACGCGCGGTATAAGGAGGACCCAGCGCCGCTCGATGAGAATTGTGGCTGCTACACCTGCCGCAATTTCTCACGAGCCTATCTGAGGCACCTGTTCCAGGCCGGGGAAATCGTCTACGCGACCCTGGCAACGCTTCACAATGTGAAGCGCTACCTTGACATCATGCGTCAAGTCAGGCAGTCTATAATGTTCGGGACGTTTCCGGAGTACCTACGAGCAGTGCGATCCGCTCCAGTTGATTTTTCATGACCGGGGTGGGCCCCTTTCTCGTGTTTCGAATCCAAGAAATGTGCGAAACTGGATGGGCATGCCGGGTTGGCCTGCCTTTTGAGCTGTGAGCCGAGGTGAAAGGTGGTACTGAGTTTTCTCCTGCAGGGACAATCTCCCTCTAACCCAATCATGGGGTTTCTCCCGATCCTTCTCATCTTCGTAATCTTCTACTTCCTGCTTTTTCTCCCGATGCAGCGGCAGAAGAAGCAACAGCAGAAGATGATCCGGGAACTTCAGCCGGGTAGCGCGGTTCTGACATCCGGCGGTATTGTGGGTACAATCGTCTCGATTGACGACGACATGTTGGTTCTGCGTGTCAAGCCAGACAATATTAAGATTCAGGTGGCCCGTAGTTCGGTCGCTGGGTTGGTCCCGGAGAAGAAGTAGACGGCGAGGTAGCTGAATGCAAAAGAGCTTGAGATGGAGATGGATTCTGATTGCCGTCGTGTTGTTGGCCTGCGTGTACGGCATCATGGGCTTGCCCAAGTCGGTAGACGAGATGAAGGCCAACATGCAGCGCAACATTCGGCTCGGTTTGGACCTTAAAGGTGGCAGCCACCTCATCCTTCAGGTTCAGGTGCAGGATGCAATAAAGGCGGAAGCCGATCAGACGATCGAACGGATGAAAGAGGAGTTGCGGAAGGCCGGTGTCAACTACGCCTCGATCGAACGCAACGATCCAGCCACGATCGACCAGGCTGACTCCATCCAGATCGATACCCGCGGGGTTGCCGCCGAACAGTCGGGCGACTTCCGGCGAATTGTTACAGAGCGGTTCCCTCTGTGGACGCTGACCCCGGCAAGTTCCACCGACTACCGGATGAAGATGCGCCCGTCGGAACTGCTGGCGCTCAAGACCGAGACGGTCACGCGCTCAATCGACACAATCGAACAGAGAATCAATGGACTTGGCCTGACGGAGCCTGTCATTCAGCAGCATGGCCGTGCGGACGCCGAGTACGAAATCCTCGTGCAGTTGCCTGGGGTCGACGATCCGGCGCGTGTCAAGCAAATCATGCAGACCGCGGCTTTGCTCGAGATCTGTGAGGTCAAAGACGGTCCGTTTGGCAGCACCGAACAGGCAATGGCAAAGCACGGCGGCGTGCTCCCTCTGAACTCAAAGCTCGTGAAAATGGCTCCGGGCAAGAGCGAGGGCGAAAGCTGGTACCTGCTGGGCCGTACTCCCGTGATCACGGGTCGCGACCTCCGTACGGCGCGCCCTGGCCGGGACGAATTCCAGAAGTGGGAAGCGGATTTCACCCTGGCTCAGGATGGAGCTCGAAGGTTTGGACGGTTTACGGAAGCCAATATTGGGAACCGTTTGGCCGTCATTTTGGATAATCACATCCGCAGCGTGGCGACGATTCAGGCTCGCATCGAAGATAGCGGCAGGATCACCGGGTTGTCTAACGAACAAGAAGCCTCCGACCTCGCGCTGGTCCTTCGCGCGGGTTCGTTGCCTGCCGGCATTGTCTACCTCGAAGAACGGACGGTCGGCCCATCCCTGGGTTCGGATTCGATTCATCAGGGAATCGTGGCGGGACTGTTTGGGCTGAGCGGCGTAATTATCGCCATGCTCCTGTACTATAGGCGGGCAGGTGTGAACGCTACGATTGCGTTGATCCTCAATGCGGTTGTGTTGATGGCGGTGCTGGCGTATTTCGACGCTGTTCTAACGCTGCCCGGCATCGCCGGTGTGATTCTGACCATCGGCATGGCCGTGGATAGCAATGTGCTTATATTTGAAAGAATTAAAGAGGAACTTAGCATCGGCAAGGGTGTCCTCGCGGCAGTAGATGCCGGCTTCAATAAGGCGTTTTTGACGATCATTGACACCCACGTGACGACTGTCGTCTCGTGTGCATTCCTCTTCATGTTCGGTACCGGCCCGGTCAAAGGCTTTGCAGTCAGTCTCGTGATCGGCTTGGTTGCCAACTTGTTTACGGCCGTGTTTGTTTCCAGGGCGATTTTCGACTGGGAACTGTCAGGCCGGCGGCAACTGGAGACCTTGAGCATCTGAGGAATTGACCCTGGATCGATTTCCCATTTTCAGGGGATACTCGATCTGGAGCCAGAGACGGTTTTGTGATAGGTTTTGAGACTGCAGACGGGAACTTGTAAAGGGCAACCGGTGTCGAATTGAATGAGCACCGGTCCGACGAGTCGCATGGAACTGTTTAAGAACACGAACTTCGATTTTCTGGGCCGAAAGTGGCTTTTCATCAGCATATCGCTGATTATGATAGCCATTAGCCTCATCAGCCTTATCGCGAAAGGCGGGCCGCTGTACGGCATCGATTTCCGCGGTGGCGCTTTGATGTACGTGAAATTCGCCAAACAACCTCCGGTCCAGCAAATTCGCTCGGTCCTTACTTCCAAGATCCGAGGGGCCATTTCCGTCACTGAATTGACTGACACGCACGAGGTTCTCATCGGCACGGACTTGCAGGATGAGAAGGCCCTGGATAGCGCCCGGCGGACGATGCTTGAGACGTTGAAATCGATGTTTGCCCCAGAGGGCGGGAAGCTCGATCTCAATAACTCCGGACAGGAGGCTGTGGTTTCCAGATTGCGCGATCCGTTGCAGAATGCCAGCGTCGCTATGTCCGAGGACCAACTGCAGGGTCTTGCGCGGGCGATTTTGAACTACCGCGATACTCCGCCGCGCTCGGGGATCCTGCGCAGCATCGATGAACTTTCGGCCGTGCCCGGGGTAACGTCTGCGGTGGTCTCGGTGATTAAGCAGGAATGTTCGTTGGCGCCATTCGCCGTGCGCCGGGTTGATATGGTTGGTCCGAAAGTGGGAGCCGACCTTCGCCGTCAGGCTATTCTTGCCACCCTTTACGCCATGGGCGGAATGTTGATATATATTGCATTTCGCTTCGAATGGATTTACGGAGTGGCTGCGGTGCTGGCGATATTTCACGACGTGCTTATAACGGTCGGACTGTTCTCGCTGTTTAATAAGGAAATTGACCTGACGGTCGTGGCCGCGTTGCTCACTCTTGTCGGTTACTCGATGAATGACACAATTGTCATTTTTGACCGGATCCGTGAGAACCTGAAACTCTTGCGGCGAGAGCCCCTCACGTCGCTAGTCAACTTGAGTGTGAACCAGACCCTGAGTAGGACCATCCTCACGTCGGGCTTAACATTCTTGGCGGTGGTTGCGCTTCTGTTGTTCGGCGGACCGGTGCTCAATGGGTTTTCTTTCGCGCTGACGGTCGGGATCATCATTGGGTCGTATTCAACGGTCTTTATCGCCAGTCCGGTTCTTGTGTTTTGGCAAAACTTCCTGGAGGGTCGTAAGAGACGGTCGGCGCCGGTCGCCGCCGTTGCCGGGAAGGAGCCGCGAAAAACAGTGAAGTGAGTCGTGCGGGCGACGTCGCCCGCGGCTTGGAAAGGGTAACGATATGTTTGAACAGACCTTCGTGGAGGGCGTGAAAACCAGAAAGCCGTTTACTGTGTTTGTCTCGTTCATCCTCCAGTTGCTGTTGGTCGGCATCGCCATTCTCATTCCGCTGATCTATACTGACACCTTGCCGAGAACGCAATTGACCAGTTTCCTGGTCGCACCTCCTCCTCCCCCTCCTCCTCCCCCTCCTCCGGCTGCTGTGCCAGTTAAGGTGGTGAAGGTAATCCCGAGGCAGTTTGACGCCGGCCGCTTGATGGCTCCGAAGGCGATCCCGAAAGAGATTGCCATGATCAAGGAAGAGGAAATGCCTCCATCCGTGGGCGGTGGCGTTGGCGTCGTCGGTGGTGTAGGTGGCGGTGTTCCCGGTGGTTCTATGGGTGGCGTGATCGGCGGCATTATCAACGCAGTGCCGTCTGCTGCTCCTCCGCCTCCTCCTCCGGTCAGGGAAGCCCCTAAGGCGGCTCCGCAACGAATCCGGGTCGGTGGCAACGTGCAACAGGCAAAGCTTGTGCGCCAGCCCAGGCCCGTGTATCCGCCGCTTGCTCGCCAGGCGCGTATTCAGGGACAAGTTCGTCTCACGGCTGTCATCGCGAGGGACGGGACGATTCAGGAATTGCAAGTGGTCGCTGGCCACCCACTCCTGGTTCCGGCCGCTCTTGAAGCCGTGAAACAGTGGGTGTATCAACCGACCCTTCTCAATGGAGAGCCGGTCGAGGTTATCACTCAGATCGACGTGAATTTCACGTTGAGTCAGTAGTTTTTAATGTCGTAAGACAAATTCAACTCGCAGGAGATAAAGACAATGCTTTTGCAGATGCAGGTTTGGGCGTTCCTTCTCCTCCAGGAGGCCGCCGTAGGTTGGGACATCCGGTCGATGTGGGGCCAGATGGGTATCCCGGCAAAGATCGTGGTCATCATTATGTTCTTGATGTCCGCGTGGTCGATCGGTGTCATGTTGGATCGCTTGCTCGCTTTCAGTGGCGCTCGCAAGCAGTCCCGGCAGTTTGCTCCGGCGGTGGCCGGCGCTCTGCGCGAGGGCAAGTTGGATGAGGCTATCAAGATTGCGGACCGGTACAAGAAGAGCCACTTGGCCAAGGTGGTTGTGGCCGGCTTGCAAGAGTTCCGTGCACACGAACTCAGCAATGAGATCCCGGGCGAGGACATCGAGGCGTCCAAGCGCGCTCTCGATCGGTCCGAAGCCATCGTGCATGCCGAACTGAAGCGTGGTATCCCCGGATTGGCGACCATCGGCTCGACGGCGCCTTTCGTCGGACTGTTCGGAACGGTGGTCGGCATCATCAACGCGTTCAAGGGTATTTCGACCGAGAAGTCGACTGGCCTCGGCGCTGTGGCCGGCGGTATTTCGGAAGCGCTGGTTGCAACTGCTATCGGCCTGTTTGTGGCCATCCCGGCGGTCTGGATGTTCAACATCTTTACATCTAAGATCGAGGGGTTTGACGTCGAAATGTCCAACTCCAGTTCGGAGTTGATCGACTACTTCCTGAAGCGGTCCCAGCAGCGGGCCGGCCGCAAGTAGTCCGCCTGTCTGGGCCTTCTGCCTGGACGATGATGACAGACCCGGCGAGTTGAATCCCGGCTGACGCGGCGGGGTCGAAAGGCGCCCGCCGCGGGGCCGAGGTAACGACCTCGGGTTTGGGAGGGATCGATATGGCAAAGATGAAAGCGCCACCACCGGTTTCGGACATTAACGTCACGCCGATGGTCGACGTAATGCTCTGTTTGCTAATCATCTTCATGGTGATCACGCCTATGTTGTCCAAGGGTGTGAGTGTCGAGATGGTGAAGACGAAGAATCCCATCGCGATGCAGGCAGCAGACAAAGAGGACGCGGTGCTCGTCGCCGTTACACGCGAAGGTCGCGTCTACTTGGGCACTACGCAGATGCCGGCGGATCAGTTGGCGCCTAAAGTGAAGGATCTTCTTACAGGCCGGTTGGATAAGACCGTGTATCTCCGTAGCGATGCGAGGACGAAGTACGAGAAAGTCGTTGAGGTCGTCGACAATCTTCGCGCCGCCGGTGTCGATCAGGTCGGCTTGTTGACTGAGCAGATCAAAGAGAAGAAGTCCAGCGCCGCAGCTGCAACCGCGACCGCTGGGTCGTAAGTCCCGGCTAGAACGGAGAAAGGAGAGAGACTATGAGCATGGCAGTGGGCGGCACAGGATCCGGCCCAAAAGCAGATATGAACTTAACGCCGTTGATCGACGTCCTTCTGGTGCTGCTGATCATCTTCATGGTGATCACGCCGCTTACCCCGAAGGGTCTCGATGCGCTCGTTCCCCAGCCGCCTCCTCCGGGGGCGCAGCCTAGCGCTGGCGACCAACGTACGGTAGTGATCGTCATCAATCGCGATAAGAGTATGCTTATCAATACCGAACCCACCGACGAAGGCCGGATGGGGGCGCGGTTAGAAGAGATTTTCAAAACGCGCGCGGAACGAGTTGTGTTCGTCAAGGGTGACCCGGACCTTGAGTTTCAATATATAGCCAGGGCGATTGATATCGCCAAAGGCGCCGGGATCGACAAGATCGGGTTGATGACCGCAAAGGTGGAGGCCGGTCTCTGAGATTCGGCCTTCTCCAGGCGACTCGGTCTAATCAGGAGCTTGCTATGAATCGGAAAGTCATTACTGTGCTGGCTGTCTTCGTGACGCTCCTCCTGTTGGTGGCCGGCACGGGTTGTACGAAACTTAAGGCCCGTGACCAGCTCAACAAGGGGGTCAACGCATTCCGGAACGCTTCCTACCCTGAAGCTGTGGAGTTCTTCAAACAGGCGGTGGATCTGGATCCGACGTTCCCGACGGCCCGGCTATACCTCGCCACTGCATACATGATGCAGTACATTCCTGGCGCCGAGTCCGAGGAGAACATGCGAATGGCGAAGGCGGCCCATGACCAGTTCGTAGAGGTCCTCAGGACGGACCCGAAGAACTCGGTCGCGCTCGCGTCAATCGCACTGCTGTATTTCAACCAGAAGAAACTTGACGACGCCCAGCAGTGGTACCTGAAGCTCGTCGAGGCGGATCCGAAGAATAAAGAAGCGCATTACACTCTCGGCGTGATCGCTTGGACGAAGGCATTCCAGCCCAGGATGGAAGCCAGGGCTAAACTCAACATGAAAGCCGAAGACCCGGGCCCGCTCAAGGACAAGAAAGTCCGCGAAGAGCTGCGGGGGAAGAACGGCGACGTTATCGAAACGGGTATCCAGCATCTGCAGAAGGCCTTGGAGATTGACAAGGAATACGACGACGCGATGGCGTATCTGAACCTGCTCTATCGCGAACGGGCGGACCTCCAGGACACCTCTGATGCCTACAAGAAGGACACCGACTTGGCAGATGAGTGGGTGCAGAAGACCCTGGACACCAAGAAGATTAAGGCTTCCCGGATGCCTCAAGGCCAGATCACTACGGCCACCGAGGCGCAGCAGTAATCCTCTTCTGTCGGTGGGTTTTATCAGTTCGCTATAATCGAAGTTGACGGGCGGTGCACCTTCGCCGCCCGTCTTGTATTCAATGGCATTGGACTCGCCGTCTCCCAAACTGTCGTCCGTGAAGGCGATCGGCGTAGCGCCGGTGGTTGACCAGGCTTACGAGCGCCTGAGGTCCTTCCTTCATAAGCTCCGCCCCCAAGAAGATCTCCGCCCTGTTGACGAAGCATTCCGCTTTGCGGCGGAGCACCACGCATCCCAAACTCGAAGTTCCGGCGATCCGTTCATGGTGCACCCGATCGAGGTGACCAAGCTTCTGGCCGGTATGAACATGGACGTGGTGTGTCTCCAGACGGGGTTGCTCCACGACGTCGTGGAGGATACCGGTACCGGGCTGGAGGAGATTCGCAAGCGCTTCGGCGAGGACGTCGCGCGGTGCGTGGACGGGGTCACTAAGCTCAGTAAACTCAGCGTCTTTTCCGCCGAGGACCGCGAGGCTGAGAGCGTTCGGAAGATGCTTCTCGCCATGGTCAGCGATATCCGGGTGATCCTGGTCAAGCTGGCCGACCGGTTGCATAATATGCGTACGCTCGACTCTCTCTCACGCGAGCGGCAATTGCGGATTTCCAGGGAGACACTCGAGATCTACGCCCCGATCGCGCACCGGCTCGGAATGGGAAAGATCCGCGGTGAGCTGGAGGACCTCTCATTTAAGTACCTCGAGCCGGAAGCCGCGGAAGAACTGAGCAGACTCATCGAGGCGAAGCGGCACGAGAATGAAGAGTACCTGAATGGGATCAAGGCCACGATCGAGGCGAAGCTTAAGAAGGAGTCGATTCCTGCCAGGGTTGACGGCAGACTGAAACGCGCCTACTCGGTCTATCAGAAGATGAAGCGCCAGCGGATATCGGTCGAGCAGGTCTACGACCTGATGGCGCTACGTATTATCACCGACTCTGTCAAAAACTGTTACGCGGCCCTTGGCGTGATCCACCACGAGTGGCACCCGATTCCGGGGCGCATCAAAGACTTTATCGCGATTCCCAGGCCTAACCTCTATCAATCACTGCACACCTCGGTGGTCGGGCCGGAGGGCAGGACGTTCGAGGTTCAGATCCGGAGCGAAGATATGCACCGGATCGCCGAAGAGGGCATCGCCGCGCACTGGAAATACAAGGAAGGCCAACGGGCCGGCCGCGACGACGTGAAGCGGATCGCATGGCTGCGCCAACTCGTCGAGTGGCAGCAGGAAATGCGGGACCCCGGGGAGTTCATGTCCACCCTGAAGGTGGACCTCTATCCGGAAGAAGTGTACTGCTTCACGCCGCACGGGAAGGTCATGGCGCTGCCGCGGGGAGCGACGCCCATCGACTTCGCTTACGCCATCCACAGCGCTGTCGGCCACACCTGCGTGGGCGCAAAGGTGAACGGCCGGATCGTTACTCTCAAGTACAACTTGCGGAATGGCGATGTCGTCGAGATTTTGACGCAGCCCGGCCACCTGCCCAGCAAGGATTGGCTCGCATTAGTCAAAACCTCGCGGGCCCGCAACAAGATAAAGCACGTCATCAACGTCACCGAGCGGGCGAAAGCCATCGAGATTGGTGAAAAGCTGATCGAAAAGGAGGCACGCCGCCGGGGAATCTCGCTGAAGAAAATCACGCGAGAGGATTTGGACCGTGTGGCGGCCGATTACGGCTGCAGCAAGATGGAGGATCTGCACGCAGCGCTCGGCTTTGGGCGTTTCTCGGCGCGGCAGGTGCTTCAGAAAGTTGTCCCGCAGACTTCGGCGGAAGATCACCCAGCCGAGTCGGCCAAGGCCGCCTCGTTGCCGCCCACCGCCCAGTCGGTCGTTGGTGACACAAGTGACCTGGTCATCAAGGTTCGCGGCATGGATGACATGATGGTGTATCGCGCCAAGTGCTGCAACCCGATACGCGGTGAGCAGATTGTCGGGTACATCACCCGCGGGAAGGGCGTTGCCGTCCACTCCAGTAGTTGCCCCAACGTACAGAACCTGTTGTACGAGGTCGAGCGAAAGATCGACGTGGAATGGGCGCGCAGCGGCGCCGAGCCGTTCCCCGTGAAGATGGTGGTCCATATCGACGACCGGCCCGGAATCCTGCACCAGTTGACGTCGATCCTCTCTGACGAGGAGACCAATATACGCACGCTGGAAGCCCGCCTCGACCACTTGCATGGAGGCGACGGCGCAGTTGTCGACATGACCGTGGACGTCAAGGATAAGCGGCAACTGGAGCGAATTGTAGCTGCGATGCACCGGGTTTCCGGTGTGCGAGACGTGGAACGAATATGATGACTTCTCAACGCGCTGCAGGGCCGTCCCAAACGGAACCGGAACACATCGCAGTCTCAAAGTCCGGGGGAATCAAGATCGACTGGAAGGACGGCCATCACAGCGAGTACGGTCTACAGTACCTAAGAGACAAATGCCCGTGCGCGACGTGCACAGGCGCGCACGGTGGCGAGGCGCGCAAGCCGCAAGCCGCATCGCCCTTCGATATGTACAAGCCCAAGCTGAAGATGCTCGACGTAGAACAGGTAGGGAGCTATGCCCTTCGCATCATATGGAATGACGGGCACTCCACGGGTATCTACTCCTGGGAACACTTAAGGGCAATCTGCCCCTGTTCGGAATGCGCGGGAACTAAATCGTAGCGATCGCCAGGCGGGTTAGAGCAACCGGAAATTCACTTCGATCGTAGCGGCCACAGTAACGGGCTTTCCATCCTTAACGCCGGGACGGAACTTCCACTTCTTCACGGCTTCGATCGCCTTCTCGTCAAGGCCAAGGCCCAACGCCCGCAGAATTCTTACGTTCTGGCAGACGCCGCGATCTGTCACTTCGCAGTACAGAACCACGGTTCCTTGGTACTTTGCCTTGCGAGCTTCCTCGGAATACTCGGGCTCGACTTTGAAAACCAGCGTCGGAGCGCTCACCCCGCCGCCCACACGAAACACTCCACCGCCGAAACCGCCGCCCTCACCGGGGCCGAAACCAGGTCCACGACCGGATCCCACACCACCGCCCGAACCTGATCCAATACCGCCACCGGAACCAGGTCCATTCGAAGGCGGACCGATTCTTCCGAGCGGGTCGCCGTACTGCGCCATGTTCACGTTCGGCAGGTTGACGTCCGGCGGCACCACAATCGACGGCTCCATCGTCAGCTTCGGATTGGGATTATTCACAACCGCCATGGGCGGCGTGAACTGCCGGGGTGAAAGCTTCGGCAATCTCCCCTTGCTCGCGGGCAACGGTGACCGGTCGCCGCCGCCACCGCCACCGCCCATCTGATTGGGCTTTGGAGTTTGCGGCGTGTACGGAGCGAGGTCCGGAGCCACCAGGCTGATTGCGGTCTGCTTCACCGCCTTCTGCACGGCATCATTCGCGCCTAAAGTAAATACAAGCGCGACGACCGTTACGTGAAGGATCAGTGATCCGACCCCAGCGCGCCCTTTGTAGCCACCATAGAAGCCCCAGATATCCTTAACGGCAACCGGCTTTGAAGTAACCTGAAGCGGCGGAAGCTTCGGAGGCGAAATGGTCTCTTTGAGGTTCTGGATGAACGAACGGATCCACGAAACATCCGTCTCGGTTGGGAGGAGTCGACTCAGGTGATCCTCGGCAGTAAACACTCGAGGTTCACTTTCAACCTGTTCAACGTTGGCTTGTTGCACTACTCTTTCTTGGTCCGCCATTCTACTGCCCGCTTCCCTCCAGCCGCACCCAGAGGGTTGGAGAAAATGCGCCACCGAGCTCCGAAAGGCACCTAGCTCCCGGGCCTTATGCCCAAAAGCATCAACCACGCGGCGCTATCCTACTAAAAATTGTAGCACACGGCCTTCCACTCGAACCCGTTCTCTACAATTCAGAAGACGCTCTTCCAAGGGCTATAGTTTCTAAGATTCTCGACCCGCCGGCTCAAATTGGCCGCGACACCCCTAACAGCCGGTTTTCCAAGGTGATACGGGCATCCAGCAGAATCCGCGGCACATCATCTTTCGGGTTCGACGCCGATCGTCTGCTCACAGGAGCTTAGCCATCACCTTGGCGCGATCAAACGTGTCACGCGCTCGCCCTGGATCAAAGCACAATTTAACCTGCGCTGCGGCCGCGCCCCCATTTCGTATAAGCTGGCAGGAATGATACGTCGAGCAATTCTTTCCATACCCCTGGTCACTTTTGCACTCGCCGCGCAACAACCCGCCTTCGTTCCTAACTACGACGAATCTAAGGTGCCGGCCTATACCCTTCCGGATCCCCTCGTGATGGCCGATGGCACTCGTGTGAAGAATGCCGGGACCTGGAAGAATAAGCGGCGTCCTGAAATTCTGAAACTGTTCGAAACCTGGGTGTACGGGCGCACGCCTGCGGCGTTGAACACACCCACATACGAGGTGAAATCGGTCGACCCGGCGGCGCTCGGCGGCAAGGCAATACGGAAACAAGTCACAGTGCATTTCACCGGCAAACCGGATGGTCCGAGCATGGACATCCTGATCTACCTGCCGACGCAAGCCAAAGGCCGCGTTCCCGTGTTTCTTGGATTGAACTTCGGGGGAAATCACACGATCAACGCCGACCCGGGCACACTGCTCAACGAACGGTGGATGCGTGCCAACAAGGAGAACGGTGTCGTGAATCATCGTGCCACCGAAGCATCCCGAGGTACCGCCGCCAGCCGCTGGCCCGTTGAGATGATTCTGGCGCGCGGTTACGGACTGGCCACGATTTATTACGGCGATATCGATCCCGACTTCGACGATGGTTTTCAGAACGGTGTCCACCCGCTCTTCTACAAGCAGGGTCAGACGAAACCCGGACCTGACGAATGGGGTTCGATTGGCGCCTGGGCTTGGGGGCTGAGCCGGGCCCTCGATTACCTTGAGACCGACAGGGCGGTCGACGCGAAAAAGGTCTTCGTGATGGGGCATTCACGCCTCGGGAAGACGGCGCTGTGGGCAGGCGCGCTCGATACGCGCTTTGCCATGGTCATCTCGAATGACTCGGGTTGTGGCGGGGCCGCGCTGAGCCGGCGGAAATTCGGGGAGACCGTCAAGCGGATCAATGACAGCTTTCCTCACTGGTTCTGCGACAATTTCAATAAATTCAACGACAAGGAAGAGGACCTGCCCGTCGATCAGCACATGCTCATCTCTTTGATCGCGCCGCGCCCTGTCTACGTAGCGAGCGCCCAATCGGACCTTTGGGCCGACCCGCGTGGGGAATTTCTGTCGGCAAAGCACGCTGACCCCGTTTACCGTCTGCTTGGAACGGAAGGGCTGCCTGCTCAGGAAATGCCTGCTGTGAACAATCCCGTGATGGGAACGATCGGCTACCACATTCGCACTGGCAAGCACGATGTGACGGACTACGATTGGTACTACTACATGATCTTCGCCGACAAGCATTTCCGGCCGAAGGGGTGTCCGTGCACGAAGTGCAGTTTGTGACGTTTTTTGGAACCATCTGACGGAGGAATCCGGTGAAAAGATCCATTTTTCTACTGCTCGCATTGAGTAGTCTCCAGGCTCAGGAATCACTCGATGTGACGACTGGCCTGCGAGGAATGGTGGACGAGTACTTGACGCCGATTGCGCGCGATTGTTGGGAATCCCGCGCGGCCCGTGTTGCGAAAATCTCGTCCCCGGCGCAGGTGGCTGAGCGCCAGGCATACATCCGCGCACGGATTCTCGAAGAGATTGGCGGCTTTCCCGAGAAAACGCCGCTCAACGCCCGGATCACCGGCAGGCTCGAACGCGATGGCTATCGCGTAGAGAAGCTGATCTACGAGAGTCTCCCCCGGTACTACGTCACGGCCAATGTGTACGTTCCCACTGGGGGGACCGCGCCGTATCCGGCGGTTGTGGGTGTGGCAGGGCACAGCAACGAAGGCAAGGCTTTTCCCACATATCAGCGCGTGTGGATCGCTCTCGCAAAGCGTGGCTTTCTCGTCCTTGCGTACGATCCTCCGGGACAGGGCGAGCGCTCCGAGTATTGGGACTCGGAACTCGGACGTTCACGCGTCGGAATCGGGACCCGCGAGCATACGATGGCCGGACTGCAGTGCCTGCTAACAGGTACGAACGTCGCCCGATACGAGATCTGGGACGGCATCCGGGCTGTGGACTACCTGTTGAGCCGCAAGGATGTCGATCCTAAGCGCATTGCGGTGGCAGGGAATTCCGGAGGGGGCACGCAGTCGTCCTACCTGGCTGCGCTCGAACCCAGGCTCGCTGCTGCGGCGCCATCCTGTTACCTGACTGCCTGGGAAAAGCAATGGCTCAATCCCGGCCCTCAGGATGCCGAACAGGTCTTCGCGAGCTTCCTGAAGGATGGACTCGACTTCGGCGATTTCCTGATCTCGTTCGCACCCCGGCCGATCAAAATGATGACGGCCATCCGCGATTTCTTCCCGATCGACGGCGCGCGCGCCACGTTTGCCGAAGCGCAGCGCGTATTTGCGGTTACGGGACACTCCGATCGCATCGGCTTCTTCGAGTACGACGACACGCACGGCTGGTCGAAACCGCGGCGCGAGGCGACCTATCGCTGGTTCGCACAATGGCTGCAACAACGGCCTGATGAGGGGGTCGAGCCGGACTTCGAAACTGAGCCTCCTTCCGTACTGAGTTGCACGGCGACCGGTCAGGTGGCGACGTCTCTCAAAGGCGAAACGGTGTACTCCTTGAATCGAGCGCTGGCGGAGAAGATTGTCCGAAAGCCGGCCCCTGCGAACATTGCGGTCCGCATCGGCTTGTCTGTGGAGCGAGGTGTGCCGCGCGTCACCGGGTACGGTGAGATCGGGCGGGATGGCTATCGCATCGAGAAGATCGCGCTTGCGACTGAGCCTGGAATCACCGTTCCCGGTTTGGTCTTTGTGCCGACGGCAAAGGAAGGCCGGAAACCTGCCGTACTCTATGTCGACTCGGCCGGTAAGAAGGCCGGAGCGGCGGTAGGCGGGGATCTTGAAGCAATCGTGCAAGCCGGATTCGTTGTGCTCACTATCGATCCGCGTGGATGGGGCGAGTCGGCTGGAACTGCGGGGGCAAGCGGCTACGATGCTTCCTATCAGACGGCGATGCGCGCCCTTCTGGTCGGCAAAACGATGGCCGGGATGCAAACAGGCGATGTGCTTCGTGCGTTCGATTACCTCGCTTCACGGCCCGATGTGGACCCCGCGCGCGTGTCCATCCTCGGGAAGGGGAACGGCGGCGTCCTTGCCCTTTTCGCGGCGGCGCTCGAACCGCGCATCGCGAAGGTGGCGTGCGAGGGTTCCGTGCTATCGTATATGAGCATCGTGCGGGCGCGCCTGCACGAGCGCGTCACAGACATAGTTGTCCCTGGCATCTTGCGTGATTTCGACCTGCCCGATGTGGCTGGAACAATCAGGGACCGGGCTGTGTGGCTGGTCTCCCCCCGCACCCCGGGTGGTACGCCGGCAACACTCGACGAGGTGCGTGCCGAATACCCGGACCGGCCCGGTTTTCGAGCTGTAGAGCGGCCATTGGGATGGTCGTTTGCGAAGGTGTACGCTGAGTGGTTGCGTTAAAATGGGCTTTTCTTGCGCGGCGGGGGACAATCGCTAGTTGCGGAAAGGCAAGATCATCGCTAGAATCAGGTGATTTGCGACCCGTTTTGGAGGATTCATGTCAGTTGAGCAAAAGGTAAAGCAGATTATTGTAGAGCAGCTTGGTGTCGATGAGGCCCAAGTTGATGGAACCGCTTCGTTTGTTGATGATCTCGGCGCCGATTCCCTTGACATCGTCGAGCTCGTGATGGCGTTCGAAGAGGCATTCGAGCTGGATATCCCTGACGAAGACGCCGAGAAGATCAAGACCGTCAAAGACGCAGTCGATTACATCGAAGCCAAAGCGGCTAAGAAGTAACGGCGACTTCCCGTGCTAGGCTTTCATTAAAAGGGGGAACCTTGTCGCGTAGAGTTGTAATCACGGGCGTTGGGCTGCTGACCCCCGTTGGAGTAGGGACCGAAGAATCCTGGAAAGCGCTTCTGAACGGGCAGTCCGGCATTGGCCCTATCACTGCGTTTGACGCCAGTGCGTTTGCCTGCCGGATTGCGGGAGAGGTTCGGGACTTTAATCCCGAACAGTACATCGAGCGCAAGGAACTGAAGAAGATGGGCCGCTTCATTCAGTTCGCGATTGCCGCTTCCGATTTTGCAGTCGCCTCAGCCGGCTTGAAGGTTTCCGCTGACGATGCTGAAAGAGTCGGAGTGTACATCGGGAGTGGCATCGGCGGGTTCGAGATCATCGAGCGCGAACATCGCAACCTGCTCGAACGCGGGCCAGGCAGGATCTCGCCTTTCTTTATTCCAGCGACAATCATCAATCTCGCCTCGGGTTGCGTCTCGATTCGTTTCGGGGCGAAGGGCCCGAACTCAGCGACCGCGACGGCTTGCGCTACGAGCACCCACGCTATCGGCGATTCCTTCCGGCTCATCCAACACGGGGATGCCGACGTGATGATCTGTGGCGGAACCGAAGCGCCGATCTGCGCGATGGGAATCGGCGGGTTTGCCGCTATGCGCGCTCTGTCGACGCGGAACGATGAGCCCAGCCGTGCCAGCCGTCCGTGGGACAAGGACCGTGACGGATTTGTTGTCGGAGAAGGTGCCGGGATCGTAATCCTTGAGGAACTGGAACGCGCGAAGCAGCGGGGAGCCAATATCATCGCCGAACTTGTCGGGTACGGTATGAGCGGAGATGCGTTCCATATCACCGCGCCTTCCGAAGACGGTGACGGTGCATACCGTGTCATGCGCAATGCGATTCGCGACGCGGGTATCGAGCCGGACCAGGTTGACTACATTAATGCTCATGGCACCTCGACGGACGTGGGCGACCGGATCGAGAGTGCAGCCGTGAGAAGGTGTTTCGGGGAACACGCCAGTAAGATGGCGGTGAGTTCGACGAAGTCGATGACAGGCCATCTCTTGGGTGGCGCCGGAGGCATTGAAGCGGGGATTACGGCGCTCGCAATCCGTGACCAGATTGCTCCGCCGACGATCAACCACGAGTGCCCTGGCCCCGGCTGTGATCTCGACTACGTGCCGAATCATGCGCGGCGGATGAAGATCGACTTCGCGCTCTCCAATTCTTTCGGATTCGGCGGTACGAATGGCTGCCTGATCCTTAAGCGCTATTTGGGTAATTGACGGCGGGCTGGCCTCCGGCCCGTCTACCCTTCTTCCTTCCGGGCACAGTGCGGTGCCGCAGTCTGCCTACCAATGGTTAGCCGGTGTTGGCGGAGCCGATTCGATCCCACTCATTTCCCCAAGCCTCAAGGTCGTTTGCTCCTGGCACTCAACGCAATACCTTGCCCAGGGGATCGCCCGCAGACGCTTTCTCGGTATCATCGTGCCGCAGTTCTGGCAAACTCCGAATCCGCCACGCTTCAGCCTGTCGAGTGCCTCTTCAACGAGCCCCAGTTGCTCGTAGTCGATGCTGTTCAGGCTGAGTGAAATAAACTCGTCGTGAGAAATCGGCCCCTGGTCATCCTCGGCGACTCTTCCCGTCACGGCGAGGGAATTGATCTTAGTTCCCAGACTGTTCCGGACTTCTGCCTGTTTGTCGAGCAGAAGCCGGCAAAAAGTCTCCTTCTCGTCCTCCGGCCCAATCCGTGTCCGTTTCACGGCGCCCCTCCTTTCGCGACTACCGGAGACTCATATCGGCGTAGCCGCGACTTCCCAATAGGTGGTTTAAAAGTATAGTGATTCTCTACTGAAATTCAAGCCCTTTTTTCGGGGAGGGTGCTGCGGATTCACAGAGGAGGCTTTCCGCACGGGGACGCCTCCTCTGCATTGCTAAAATCAGACGTTCTTCAGTGGGCGCGTCACCCCGCCGGGTAGGCGGTATGTGTGGCGCTGCGCGGTCCAGTTGGCGACGCCATACTCGTCCATGGACACGGTTCCCCGCATCGCGTCGCCGTCGATCTTTCCCTCGAACCGGTAGCTCAGGCGGGTTCCCTCATAGGGCATGGAACTGCGAAAACGTATCTCATTCCCATCGACCCTGCCGCGGAGTTCACCGGAAAGGATATCTCCACGGTGGGTTCCAACGAGTTTTCCCCCGTCCTGTTCGAACACGAGGGAGTGTTCGCCGGTTCCCAGGAAGAATTCAACCCGTGCGTCCCACTGCCCGGCTACCTGGAGGGGCGAATCCATCGGATATGGCGTACGCTCAACCTTTGGAGGATGCGCCAGGAGTTCACGTAACTGGCCTGCCACCACCTTGTCATCGCCAGGCATCATCATGTACGGCATGATGACGGCGGCACTGGCCATGTCATCGTGGGAATCGCCCGAGGCTTCCCCGAGAATGATTCTAGGCTCCTGATTCCACAGGACATCCGCAATTTCCTTGCCCGTGATGCCGAGCTTCGCGCCGTCCCAGGCGATGCGGAGACGCGGTGCGTTGTTGGAGAGCCCTTGCGGCTGCAGTACTTCGGTCGTGACTCCTTCGACCTTGGTCACTTCGCTCGCGATCCGGTCCAGCCAAGTCTCCCATTCCTTCCATTCGGCCTTGTGGTCGCGTTTTACCCACATCTCAACTGCGGCCAGCATGCCCATGATCTCTTCCTTGCCGACCTTCAGAGACCGTCCGAAGGCATGATGCGGCGCGCTGTGGAGCCAGGCTGCCCTGAGCAGGTCCTTCTGGCCCAGCAGCAGTCCGGCGCACTGAGGTCCGCGCAGGCACTTGCCGCCGCTGTACGCGACCATGTGGGCCCCGCGACCGAGGTGCAGGTTAGGAATGGTCAGCCGTTCGGCCGCCGCGTCAACGATCACAGGCACGTTCTTCCGGCGCGCGATGCGGCAGATCGGTTCCGTCCCGAGCGGTCCATCGTCCCCTGGGCCTGCCAGCACCATCACCATCGCCGTACGCTCCGTGAACGCGGCTTCGAATTCTTCGATGTTGTCCGCTTCGACGATCCGTACGCCCAACATCCGCACTGCGTGGTCGTACACGTTGCGCGAGTACCGTGGGATGATGACCTCGTTCTTGAGCCCCTGGAGGTTGGGGAGGCGCTGCAGTTTCTCCGGATCTGCTCCGGCGATGCAAGCCGAAGTGGCGTGCGTGAGAGCGGCGGCGCATCCGGCTGTGACGATGCCGTACTCCGCGCCCGTCAGCTCCGCAAGCCGCCGGCCTACCCCATCCATCAGTTCGTCGAGATGAACGTAATGCCGCGACGCCTCATCCTCCGCCTGTTTCACTTCGGGCAGGGAAAGCGAGCCGCTGATGATTGTGAACGTGCCCTTGCAGTTGATCACGGGTCGCACACCAATTGATTGATAGATGTTCGGCCCAATGCGCAATCCGGCGCCCTCAGGGGTTGTGGGTTGCTGTGATGCGCCGCGAAGAAGTCCTGCCGCGGCTGCAAGCCCGCCGCTGCGAAACAGATCGCGGCGAGTCACGCCAGGGAGGGCCTTGTAACACAAGTCCTTCAGCCGTCCAGACAGCATGGTGTCCTCCGGTGTTCAGTAAGAGGCTACCTCCGGACGCGTGTTGTGTGCAATCGAGGCGGGCGGTTGGCCCGGTTTGTGGTTTACGGCGCGTCGACGAACATCCGCACGATGTGGAACGAAATCCAGGCCGTGAGAGCCGAAGCGGGGATGGTCAATACCCACGCCCAAACGATTTGCGCGGCCACGCCCCACCGGACGGCCTTCATCCTCTGAATCGAGCCCACGCCGGCGATGGCGCCTGTGATCACGTGTGTTGTTGAAACGCCGACTTTCAGGAAGGTGGCGAGCAGAATCGATATCGCCCCCGCCGTTTCAGCGCAGAATCCGCCACGGGGACGCAGGCGGGTGAGCCGCCCACCCATGGTATGGATAATCCGCCAGCCTCCGGTCAGGGTTCCCAACCCGATTGCCGCATGCGCCGAGAGGATAACCCAGATCGGAACTTGGAAGGTCTTCAGGAATCCTCCTGTGACCAGCAGTCCGGTGATGATCCCCATCGTTTTCTGCGCGTCGTTGGTCCCGTGCGCGAAGCTGTAAATCCCCGCCGAGACCAACTGCAGCTTTCGGAAATAGACATCCATTTTGTGGGGCGTCGCCCGGCGGAACAGCCAGTAGACCCCGATCATGAGTCCGTAGGCCAACACCAGGCCGATTAAAGGCGCCGCGATCATGAAGAAGATCGTCTTAATCCAGCCGCTCCAAATAACTGCATCGAAGCTGTGTTCCCATCCTCGCAGATGGGCCACGCGGGCCATGGCTGCCCCGGCGTACCCTCCAAACAGGGCGTGTGAACTGCTCGTCGGGAGGCCAAACCACCACGTAATCAGGTCCCAGACGATTGCCCCGATCAGCCCCGCGAGGATCACGTATGGGGTCACGATCTCCAGGTCCACCATGCCGGAGCCGACCGTTTTGGCAACTCCGGTGCCAAAGGTGAACGCGGAGACGAAATTGAAAAACGCGGCCCACATGACCGCCTGCATCGGCGTGAGAACACGGGTGGCGACTACGGTTGCGACAGAGTTCGCGGCATCATGAAAGCCGTTAATAAAGTCGAAAAGCAGGGCGCAGGCGATGATGGCAATGACCAGAACTAGCATGGGCTTGTATATGGACTAGCTGTTCTTCACCACCACGTTCTTCAGAGTGTCCGTCACATCTTCGCAACGGTCGGTAGTTGCCTCGAGCACTTCATGGACTTCCTTGAGCTTGATCAGCCGGATGGGGTCCGTCTCCTCGCGGAACAAATCCATCATTACGTGCCGCACGAGCTGGTCGGCCTCATCCTCCAGCCGGTTGACTTCGATGCAGGGGGCCAGTAGCGGCTCGTCCTTGTTAAGCGCCTCGAAGGCGGCTTTCAGGGACAGAGCACAGCCTTTCACAATCCGGCACAGTTCCACTACAGTGGGAGGGATCGGTTCCAACCGGTACGCCACCATCTTGTATACGGCGTCTTCAATCCCGTCGAGCACGTCGTCCAGGCTCGATGAGATGGCGTGAATATCCTCCGGGTCGATCGGAGTAATGAATGTCTGGTTAAGGCGCTTGAAGATATCGTGGATAATCTCGTCGCCCTTGTTCTCCAGCTTCTGGATCTCGCTTGCCGCTTGGGCCAATTGCGAATTTCCAGCCTTGACTCCCTGAAGCAGTAGCTCGGATGCCTGCGCAATAATCTGTACTTGGTTTAGAAATAGCTCGTAAAACTTCTCTTCCTTTGGCAGGAATCTCATACATCCTCAATTCGAAGGAAACTTGTCGTATACAGACCTTTGTGGAGAAGACCCATCTTCTCACCGGGCCAAAGACAGGTCAAATCATCACTAGAAATCCGGAACCACCTGTATAACGCTCGGGTCCACAGGCCCGGCGGATTTCCCGTCGAGCTTCAAGTACTTCGTATCAAGCAGACGGTCCGGTTCAATATGCCCCATCGCGGCGAGCATCGTCTCTTGCACGTGGGGGTAATTCTTCCCAATACTTGCGAAAATGCCGCGTATGGTCTCCCGCACGGTCCCCGTTCTTTGCGAGCAACCGCAGGGCACAATCGGCGCTCCTGTCGACTCCGCGAACTCCCTCGTCAAACTTTCCGGCACCAGCAACAATGGCCGGATCAGCCGAAACTCTCCGTCGCTCGAATGCGTCACTGGAGGAAGAGCGCTGAGGCGCCCCGTAAAGAGCGCGTTTCGCAACAACGCTTCGCAGAAATCATCGGCGGTATGGCCAAAAGCGATAACATTCGCCCCCAGTCCGCGAGCAACCTCGTAGACCGCCCTCCGCCGATACCGGCTGCATAAATCACAGCCGTGACCGGGCTGTTCCCTCAGAAGGCTTATCGACGCTTGATCGTGGAAATACGTCCACGCAATCCCGCGTTCTCGAAGGTAATCTCCTAACGGCTCGATGGGCCTCAGGAACTTACCTTGCTCTATGGTGAACGCGCATACTGTAAATTCCACCGGTGCGCGCCCACACAACCGAATCAGCGCCTCAAGCAAGGTTAACGAGTCTTTACCGCCGGACAATGCAACTGCAACCCGGTCACCTTCCCGGATCATCCGGTAGCGGCCGATCGCTTCCCCTACTTTGCGCAGCAGAGCCTTCTCGAGATCCAAATCCTATTATCCTCGATTTCACGAACCGATCGGGGGGCCCCTGTCGGGAAGGAAGGCTCCTAGAACAGCGATTCGAGCCTTTCGAGAGCCGCAACGGTCATCTGCCGGTCCCCGCGGGCGAGGGAGTTCTTGAACCTTGCCGCCCAACTCCGGAGCATTCTGCGGTTCCGTTCCGGCGTAATCCTGTATTCCTTGGCGATACGCTCGCGAATCGCGGCCTGCTGGGACTCGTCCTTCTCATCGATCATCCGCAGCACGAGGGGTACGAAGAAGGCGCGTGCTTCCTCTTCTGATTCGAGGTAGGTTCCCATCCCCTCGGCGGCTTCCACGAGTGCGGGGCTGAAATTCCCACTGAGGCTCGCGAAGAAGTGGGCTTTGACCAAAGTCTGCTCCTCGCCGGTCAAAAACTCGAGGTGCTCCCCGCGCAAGAAGAAAGCTTCATATACGCGGACGGTATGCTCGCTCTCGCTCTCAAGAACGCCAATGTACTTCTTGGCGGCTTTTCGCTTGGTCTCCTCCGGGGCGAGCCGCAGGGCCTCCCGATAGCAGCGGGAGAGGTTCTGCAGGGTGAGGTCGGACGGTTGGGCGCCGCGGGTCCGTCCTGCCTCGATGTAAGCGCTCGGAATGCTGTCCAGGATGAGGCGCTCGAGTTCGGTGTCGTTCATCTTCCTGAGAAGATGGTCAAGAATTGTGACCGCCGAGGGATCGGACTGAAGCTTGGCCACTACCTGTTCTGATGTCAC
>JBDKSR010000191.1:0-3472 GCA_039680545.1 Bryobacteraceae bacterium
GCCGACTAACGTGACATTTCTCAGGATCGCGGCCGCCTTGCTTACGGCGGCATTTCTCCCAAGCTTGATGCCTGCCCAGCGGTTGGATCCGGTCAAATGGGCGATGACTGTTGAGCCGTCTAAAGCGGCTCCCGGGTCCAAGATAGTCGCGCGGGTCACTGCCACGATCGATCCTGGCTGGCACCTGTATTCCCTCTCGACCCCGGCGGGTGGACCCATCCCGACCACCATCCGGATTGTTGATAATCCCGCCGTTGCGAGCTTCCAGGTCTACCAAACGAAGCCAATCACGATATTCGATCAGAACTTTAAGTTAGACACGGAAGTATATGAAAAAATAGCTTCATTCGTCATTCAAATCGAGCTAAAGAAAGACGTTCCGGCTGGCCCGGTGGAACTCGAAGCGCAGTCACGCTATCAGGCCTGTGACAACAAGCAATGCCTGATTCCAGTGCGGCGGATGGCCAAGGCGACCGTGACCGTCGATCCTGCTGCCGCTGCTCCGGCCATCGCGATTCCCGCCGATTACACGCTGTTTGATGCATCAAAACCGAAACCGGCAGCCAGTCCAGCGCATTCCGGAGCGCCCGCTCCGGCCCAGGGCGCAGGCGAAAGCCTTTGGGGATTCGTGCTCGTGGCGTTCGGGTTCGGCCTTGCCGCGGTCTTCACCCCGTGTGTGTTCCCGATGATCCCGATCACGGTGTCGTTCTTCCTGAGCCGCCAAGGGGGGACGCGAGGACAAGGCATCATGCAGGCGGCGGTGTTCTGCCTGGGAATTGTGTTTCTGTTTTGCGCTTTAGGGCTGATTACCACGGCCGCGCTGGGACCCTTCGGAGCACAACAATTAGGTTCGAATCCGTGGGTTAACGCATTCATTGTAATAGTCTTTTTTGTCTTTGGATTGAGCCTGCTCGGTGCATTCGAGATCACTCTGCCATCCGGTTTCCTCACCAAGCTCGACCGTGCATCGCAGGGCGGCGGTGTCGTGGGAGCCCTGATTATGGGGCTTACTTTCTCGCTGACAGCATTCGCTTGTGTAGGTCCATTTGTTGGGACGTTGCTTGCCGGTTCTGTATCGGGCGGTGGAATCCGGCCGCTCGTTGGGATGACGTCATTCGCAAGCGGGTTGGCCTTGCCGTTCTTCGCGCTGGCTCTCTTTCCGTCCTATCTGAAACGGTTGCCTAAGAGTGGCGGCTGGATGGCTCGCGTAAAGGTTGTTTTGGGGTTCGTGATACTGGCGGCGATGTTCAAGTATTTGAGCAACATCGATGTGGTAATGCAATGGAACGTCTTAACTCGCGAGCGCTTCCTGGCGGCGTGGGTGGTGCTTTTTGCTCTGCCCGGCTTGTATCTGCTCGGGTTCTTGCGAATGGAAGGCGTGCGAAGCGATGAGAAGGTCGGGATTTACCGGCTGCTCATCGGAACGGCGTTCCTGATCTTTTCGATCAGCCTTGTTCCCGGGATGTTTGGCGCGAAACTTGGCGAATTGGATGCCTATGTTCCCCTGGCGGCGGAGCGAAGCAATCTGGCGGGGCCGGCCGGCGAGGCGAACAGCGGAAAAGTGACCTGGATGAAGAATCAATACCAGGAAGCGCTGGAACGGGGCCGTTCCGAAGGAAAATTGATTCTCCTGAGTTTCACCGGTTACGCCTGCACGAATTGCCATTGGATGAAGGCTAATTTATTCCCGCGGCCGGAAGTTATCGCCGCGCTACAGGACTTCGTTCCCGTCGAGTTGTACACCGACGGAACCGACGCGGCGTCTGAGCACAACCAGAAGGTGCTGTCTGAAAAATTTAACACCTCCGCGATCCCGTTTTACGCCGTCGTGGACCCGGACGGAAACGTACTTTCGAGCTTTGCGGGGCTGACCCGGAGCCCCGAAGAATTCATCTCCTTCCTACGTGCGGCGAAGGACGCAAAGAAGAGCTAGAAATTTCTGTTAAGTCCCCTGTCTTCTTTCGTTTTCTGCTAAAATAGAGGGTTACAGGCAGCGCTCTTTTTTGGTGAAAAAAAGGCAAAGAAAGCTGCCTGTGCGCAGGAGGCACTTTTGTCCGAGCCTGAACAGCCTGGCACCCCGCCAACACCACCGTCAAACACCCCTCCGTCCCAGTTAACGCTGGGCGGGGATGGGGGCCAAAACCAGGTTCCGATCAATATCGAAGACGAGATGCGCCGGTCGTATCTCGATTACGCAATGAGCGTGATCATCGGCCGTGCTCTACCGGACGTTCGTGACGGGTTGAAGCCCGTGCATCGCCGGATCCTGTTCGGCATGCAAGGGCTGGGGCTTGTGCATAACAAGCCGACCCGGAAGTGCGCCAAGATCGTCGGCGAAATCCTGGGCAAATACCATCCACACGGTGACACTGCCGTCTATGACGCGCTGGTGCGCATGGCGCAGCCGTTCACGATGCGGTGTCCGCTGGTTGAGGGGCAGGGAAACTTCGGTTCCGTGGACGGCGATCCGCCAGCCGCGATGCGGTACACCGAAGCCAGACTGGCGAAGATCGCCGTTACGCTGCTCGAAGATATCGACAAAGAAACCGTCGATTTCAGGCCGAATTACGACGAGAGTGAGGAAGAGCCTGATGTCCTTCCAACTCGCATTCCGAACCTGCTGATCAACGGGTCGTCCGGTATCGCCGTCGGAATGGCGACGAACATCCCGCCGCACAACCTCACCGAAGTTATAAACGCGACGATAGCGCTCATACAGAACCCGCACACTCCGTTCGCGAAGATTCTGGAATTGGTGCCCGGGCCCGACTTCCCGACGGGCGGCCTCATTCTGGGGCGTCAGGGAATTGTGGACGCGTATACGACGGGCAGAGGACAGCTCCAACTGCGCGCGAAGGCGGCGATCGAGCATAACACCCGGGACCGCGAGTGCATCGTGGTTACGGAGATCCCGTACCAGGTCAACAAAGCGCGCCTCATCCATCAGGCGGCGGCGCTTATAAACGAGAAGAAGCTTGAAGGCATCTCGGACATCCGTGACGAGAGCGACCGCGAAGGCATGCGGATCGTCTTCGATTTGAAGCGCGGCGAGCAGGCCGAAGTCGTCCTGAATAATCTTTACAAGCACACGCAGTTGCAGATCGGCTTCGGCATCATCATGTTGTCGATCGTCAACGGGCAACCGCGCACGCTCGGGCTGATCGACGTGATCAAGCGGTTTATCGATCACCGAATTGATGTTGTCCGGCGGCGCACCGAGTTTCTGCTGCGGAAGGCGCGGGACCGTGAGCACATTTTGCTCGGATTCCAGAAGGCACTCGACAACCTTGATGCGGTGATCCAGTTGATCCGGGCATCGAAGACGCCGAAGGAAGCCCGCGAAGGATTGATTGAACGCTTCGAGTTCACCGAGCGCCAGGCTCAGGCCATCATAGAGATGCAACTCCAGCGCCTGACCGGCATGGAGCGGCAGAAGATTCTCGATGAACTCGCCGAGATTCAAAGGCGAATC
>JBDKSR010000192.1:0-4370 GCA_039680545.1 Bryobacteraceae bacterium
CCGCTGAGAGCATCCCGGCGTGTTTCAGGCGCTGGCGTTCAGCCCACATATCGCTTTCGTGAAGCGATTTCCGGATGAAGACAACCAGCACGGCCGGCAGAATCGAAATCCAGAAGCACCCACGCCAGCCAAGGAAGGGCTGAAGCAAGCCGCCTACAATCGCAGCTACAGCGATTCCCACGGGAGCGCCGGTCTGCATCAGTGCGCCAATCCGCCCGCGCATACGAGGCGGGAACGTCTCGGCGATATAGGCTTGACCCGTGGCCCACTCTCCACCGACACCAATTCCAGTGATGATGCGAAAGATCAGGAGCATTGTGACATCGGTGGCAAATCCGCACAGAAACGTTCCGACGCAATAAGTGAGGATCGTCCAGGAGAGAACCTTCTTACGTCCGAGACGATCCGCCAGCAGGCCGAAGAAGACGCCGCCGATCGCGGTAGCTGTCAGCGATGAGCCCAGAACCCATGAAAGCGCTAGGTGGGAGAGGTGGAGCTCTTTGCCGATGGGAATCAGCAAGAAGCTGTAGAGCATCAGGTCGTAAAAGTCGAACGTCCAGCCAGCCCAGCTCATCAGTAGCACCTTGTAATGCTGCCAGCCGGGCTTTTCGCTTTCGTTCAGCAGTTGCGGGGGAGTGCTTGGGTGTCGTTGACTTTCTTGCTCCATCGGTTCGCCCTCGCTAGGGACCTCCGCCGCCCACGAGACAACCGCGACGGCTCAAAGTTTCAGGAATTGTACCAGACTGTGAGGTTCACGGAACAGCCTGCCTGGCTCTTTTGCACCTACCAGGACAAAATGCACCAGAAAATAGGTAAGAATTCGTCGAATTACAAACGGAAATTCGCAAAAGTCCTTTACTTTTATAACTGGCACGCCAGTTGCAAGGAAAGGTGGCGACGTCCTAAGGAGGATTGCCATGAAACGCATTGAAGCGGCTGCGCTCGGATTGATACTGATTGGGATCCCACTTTACGCGGGTCAAGGAAAGGGCAACAACTGGGGCCGCGACAATGACCGGCATCAGCGCGCCGAGGAGAAGCACGAGAGGAAAGAAGAGAGAAAGGCAGAGATAAGGGCGCGCAAGGCCAGAGATCATTTCGACAACGACGACCACGTTATCGTGCGGGGCTACTTCGCCGGTCCACGCGGCGAGGAGATGCGGAGAGAAATGCACCGGGGCGATCTTCCGCCTGGTCTTATCAAACAACTCCGGCGCCGTGGGCATATCCCGCCAGGATTGCGGGGAAAGATCATGCCGTTCCCGATGGAGTATGACGATCGGTTTGCTCCCCTGCCTCCGGGTCTGCAGCGTGGATACATTGGTGGACGCGCGGTCATCTATGACCCAGGAAGCTGGCTCATCTTCGACGTGTTTGTTGCATTCTGACGGCACGGGCCGATCAGACAGCGGGCGTCCTCTCTCCACTGGCTAGGGGAGAGGACACCCGCAACCAATAGTAAGATGAAGATTGCCCCGATTCACCAATCCCCTCCTTGCTCTATGCATCCTGGCGTACGCCTTACCAGCGGCCGCGCAGAAAACGGCGCAGGAGAACGAGCAATCCCCAAAGAGCCGCCGCACTGAGCTGAACCTGCTTGGGCAAACCGATGTCTCGGCCGGCGAAAGCCGCCGGAATGAGAACATACAGTTCAATCTCGTCGACAACAACGCACTGAAGGAACTGAATGTTCGTCTGGGAACAACGGCGACAATCATCGACGAGTTCCGGCCTTCCCGTGGATACTTCGGTTCCGAGTTCGGCAACGCCCCGACTCCTGTGCCACACCTCACTGTGACGAGCCGCCCTGGATGGCACGGCAACTTGTACGAATCGCACCAGAATAGTCTGTTCAGCGCACGATCCTTCTTTCAGGTGGGAAGCGTTAAGCCAGCCCGTGAGAACGATTACGGATTCCGTCTTGGCATGCCTCTCTGGAGGAACTCGAACTTCTCCGTCTCAGGTAGCCAGCAAAAGCTGCGAGGCAGCGTCAACGGCAATGTGCTCGTTCCAAGACCGGACGAGAGGACGCCGCTCGCAACCGATCCAGCAGTGCGTACCATCGTAGAGAGATTCCTCGCTGCCTATCCAGTCGAGCTGCCAAACCGGACTGACATAAACGCCCGCGCGCTCAATTCAAACGCACCGCAGATCATCGACAATGACAACGCCGAGCTTCGCCTCGACCAGCAAGCCGGTCCGCACGACCGTCTGATGCTGCGATACGCGCTCGTCTCCCAGGATGTCGATGCCTTCCAGTTGGTAGCGGGCCAGAACCCCGATACACGAACTCTTTCGCACACGGCACGCATCACGTGGAATAGAACGTGGGGGGCCCACACAGTAGCCGATTTCACCGTGGGATTTGATCGCGTGGGGTCGCTCCTGGTTCCCGAGCCGAACGCAGTCGGGCCCATGATCTCGATCAGCGGTTTACAGACGCTCGGCCCCGCGGGAACGATTCCGATTGACAGAGCGCTGAACCTGTTCCGATACGCCGCCGACGCAAGCACCGTGCGAGGAGCGCATTCGTTGACGATGGGTGCCGGGATGGTGCGGCGGCAGGTCAACGGGTTCGAATCGGACGTACACAGAGGGTTCTTCTCTTTCACTCCGGATTTCGGGCGGGACGCGATCACGAACTTGCGTCTGGGAATCCCGACGCAGCACATAAAGTCTTTGCAGGATGTACACAGAGGTTACAGGAACTCCGACTTTCAGTTTCACGGGGGCGATCGTTGGCACCCGAGGCCTGATGTCACCATCAGCATGGGCTTGCGATACAGCCCGGTAACGCACCCGATCGAAGTCGATAATCGCAACATATTCACGTACGCGAATGACCTGAATAACATCGCCCCGCAGTTCGGCTTGGCGTGGCGTCTTCCGAAAGATCTTGGAACGATGCGCGTTGCCTACGGACTGCACTACGGCGAGGTATATCCTGTCACTTTCCAGCAGGTGCGATTCAGCCCTCCGGGGAATTACAAGATTGTTGTCCCAAATCCCAGCCTGACTGATCCGCTGGCAGGATATTACGCGGGCGGCGATCCGAACATCCTTCCGACCACGTACATCATCAACGACGATCTGCGCACACCTTATTCACACCAGTACAGCTTTAGTTGGGAACCGGCACTCTCGGCCAACTGGAAGCTGCAACTCGGTTACGTAGGCAGCCGCTCGCACAAGTTGCTCACGATGTGGTACCTGAACCGCGCCAAGTACATCGAGGGCATGGAGTCGACGACGGGAAACATCAACCTCAGACGCGACAATCCGAACTTCGCGGAGATACGGCACATCCTGAACGGCTCTCGAGGATACTTCGACGCGGCGCGAGTTGCGCTCGCCGTACCGCGATGGCACGGCCTTTCGATCGATACAGCGTACTGGTTCAGCAAGGCGATGGACCTGGGAAGCAACTACACGAACACTGCTTCCGATGAAGATTCGCGTCTCTCACGCAGCCAGTCCGAAAGCCCGACGCACGCGGATATGAAAGGATTGAGTACGTTCGATCAACCTCACGCATTCCTCTGGCGCGTCGCCTACGACCTTCCGAAGGTGGCAGCATGTCCCGGCTGGATCAACGGAGTGTTTGGGAAGTGGACGGTGTCGGCGGTCACGCTCGTGAAGAAGGGGACCCCGTTCACTGTGTATTCGGGTTCGGACGCCCCGGGTTACGGGAATGTCGACGGGAACGGTGGGGACCGCCCACATTTGTTGGACGCCTCGGTATTGGGCCGCACAATCGGCGATCCAGATACTTCCCGCGAGTTACTGCCGCGATCGGCGTTCGCCTACATCAATCCTGACGAAGAAAGAGGTTCGCTCGGGCGCAACACGTTCCGCAAAGGCGGGATAGCCAACGTGAATGCGGCGATATCGAGAACATGGCCCATTCACAACGGAAAGCAGGTGCTCCTGCGGGCCGAATCCATCAACCTTTTCAACACACCACAGTTCGCCACACCCGGAACCGATCTGACTTCAGGAAATTTCGGGCAGATCACAAACACGCTGAACGACGGACGAACACTGCGGTTTCTGCTGCGGTTCGGATTCTAGAGAAGGTTAGGCCGGCGCGACTAGCGCACCGGCCCCGGTTAAATCAGAAGTTGACGATCTGCGAGAAGGACTCGGGATCAAGGCTGGCGCCGCCGACGAGAACACCGTCGATGTCGGGCTGACCCATCAGGACCTTCGTGTTGTTCGGCTTCACGCTGCCGCCGTAGAGGATGCGGAGCGCATCGCCCGCCGCCTGGCCGAACTGCTTCACGGCCTGCGCGCGGATCACGCGATGTGCATCTTCCGCGATCTCCGGCGTGGCGGTCTTACCCGTGCCGATCGCCCAAACAGGCTCATAG
>JBDKSR010000193.1:0-10638 GCA_039680545.1 Bryobacteraceae bacterium
TTGGCTCCTCAGGTAGGACTCGAACCTACAACCCTTCGGTTAACAGCCGAATGCTCTACCATTGAGCTACTGAGGAGTGCCGTTCCTCATTACAGCAAACCACTCGCTGTCTGTCAAACTTCGGCGCTTCTACGGGCCGCTGTGCCGCTCTACTCGTAACGCAGCGCGTCGATCGGGTTGATGCGCGACGCCTTGATGGCCGGGTAAAGCCCGAACCCCACTCCCACCGCGACAGACACCACGAAAGCAATCACCACGGATGGAGCCGTGACGATGGTACGCCACCCGGCAACGCTCGCGATCAGCCAGGCCAGGAAGAACCCAAGCACGATGCCGAGTACACCTCCCCCGACCGAAATCAACACGGACTCGATCAGAAAATGACGCACAATGTCGATCCGGCGCGCCCCGGTCGCCCGGCGGATTCCAATCTCACGCGTGCGTTCCAGCACCGTCGCCAGGACGATGTTCATGATCCCGATACCACCAACAAGCAGAGAAATCGCGGCGATCGCAACCATAACATACGTGAAAATCGTCTGCGTCCGCTGCTGCTGTGCGAGTAAAGCCGCCGGAATCGTCACCGTGAAGTCCTGCGTGTCGTGGTGCGTAGAGTTGATGACAGCCGTGACGACCTTCGCCGCCTGCACGCTGTCCGCCCCCACTTTGAGTCGAAGGTCGATCCCGTCCAATTCGTCCTTCATCCAACTGCTGTTGTCCCAGAACCGGTATTGAAACGAATTGAACGGGATATAGATGACATTATTCAGGTCCTCGAGTTCCGCGCCAACGCTGCGCGAACCCGCCACCAGCAACCTCCCCAGCACGCCGATGACCTCGAGCCATGTGTCATTCACCTTTACAAACTTGCCGACCGCCGGCCCATACCCGAACATCGCGATCTTCGCCGTCTCGCCCAGCACACAGACCGCCGAACTCGCCGATTCGTGATTCTGATTAAAGAACTGACCGTCTGCGAGTCGAAGACTATGGATCGAAAGGTAGGATGGCTGGACACCATACAGTTCCGGCGTTGACCCGGTCGGTTTCGGGAGAACACGCGCGGGATGCAACGACTTTCTAAGTGACAGCACCTCCAGTGGCTCGATATTGGCTTCGAGTATCCTCCCATCCCGCTCCGTCAGCCCTGGAGACGAGCGCCGGCGCTGTTGGAGTTCCTCCTCGCTAGCGGCCGGCCGGGATTCGATCAGGATGTTACGAACACCCAGTTGCTCGATGAACCGCAGTGACTCCTCACGCGCACCAGAACCGATCGAAAGCATCCCAATTACAGAACCGACGCCAAACACGATTCCAAGTGCAGTCAAGAAAGTCCGCATCGCCTGCGAGCGCAGACTATCGCCGGCCAGCACTACGTCAGAAACAGTACGGCGCAACCACAGGAAGACTCCTCGTCCGGTACCCACCGAATCCTCCGTCGCGACAGTCACTTTGCCTCCAGCGCGTCCAGCGCACCGCCCCGTGAAGCCGGCCCCGTCTGACCTTCGGGTGCGGCAAGAGCGACCGCCTGCCCTTCCCTGACACCCGACAACACAGCCTGACTCTCACTGCGGCGCAAGAGGCTAACATCTTTCGGAATGAACCCGCCACCCTCGCGAAGGTAAACGAAGTTCCGCCCGCCGTTCGAAAACAGGGCCTGCGTGGGAATCCAGATAGCGTTGCGGATTACCTCGGTCGTAACGGTCACTTTAACCGTCATTCCGGGACGCAACTGCGGCGATGGGTCGTCCACCGTGACTTTACAGTCGAACTGGCGATTCCAGATAGGCCCGGTCGTCCCGCCAACGTATTTCACTTTGCCGATATGTACTCGCCCGGGGACAGCTACGACGCGGATCTCCGCCTTCTGCCCTGCCAGGAGGTGTCCCTGGTCCAGTTCACCAAACTGAGCCGTCGCCTCCCAGGACGCGAGGTCAGGAATCTCAGCAACCTTCATCCCTGCACGCACCGTATCTCCAATCTGAAGGGCAGCCAGTTCCATCCCTCTGAAGCACATGCTCCCAGACGAGTTGCGATGGATATACACGTAACCACTCGAAGCCGCGCGAAGGGTCATGGAGTCGATGTTTCGCCGGGCTATCTCGGCTTTGACACGGGCTTTCTCGCGAGCCGCCTCCTGAATGACCACTCCGGCATCGGACGTCGCGCGCCGCGCGGCAAGGTCGGACGTTAACTGACGGAGACGCTCGCGCGCCGATTCGAGCGCCAGAATGTTCTGTTGCGCCGTGATCTTCGCGATCAACGGATTGCGACGGACTTCCAGTTCGGCGAGCTGCACGTCCGATTGCGCCTGAAGCAGTTGATAGCGATCCTCTTCCTCTTTTGCCTCACGTTCGGCTTTCGCCTGGGCGAGTTTCTGTTCTGACTCGGCCAAATCCGACTCTGCTTCGCGAAGGTTGTATTCCTGCTCGGTCGTATCGAACTGAACAACCACATCGCCCTTCTCGACGAGTTCCCCCGCACCGCGAAGGTCGGTGATCGCCATATCCTGGCCGCCAATCATCGGAGCAGACAAAGTCTCCGAGTTTGTGCCTCTAAGTTCTCCTCGCGCGGTCGCAGTGAACGTAACATCGCCACGTCTCACGGTCGTAACTGGAACTGTTGTCGAAGAAAGAGAAACCGCACGCACTTTGCCGAAGCGAAACAGGCCCCACACGAGCAAGGCGACTGTCAGCAATATCGTGAGAAGCAGAATGAGACGCTTCACTTCTTCTCCTCTCCCGGCTTTTCGATGTCCACCAGCGAGACCTTGTCATCCTTGCTGACACCGCGGATGGCGACCTCGTCCGGATTGCGTGCGATGATCTCGATCGGCACCGCCTGAAAACCTGACCGGCGCGCGACATAGACGGTCGGCCTGCCATCCTTCGAGAAGACAGCCTTTGCCGGCACGCTTAGCGCATCGGGAATCTTGCGAACGGCGATATCCATGCTTCCGCGCATGGCAGGGCGTAACCTGGGATCCGGCTGACGTATACGGGCAAATGCGCGGAAGTTATAGGTGGGCGGCCACTCCTGGATGTTTGCCTCGCTGAGTAAAGAGATGCTTGCCAGTTCGGCCTTAAGAGGATTCTCAGGAAGAGCATCCACGTTAACTTGCACCTCCTGGCCGACCTGGATCATTCCGCGATCCGTCTCGTCCACCTGTCCCTCCATCTCGAGAGTGGTGAGATCCGGGATCTCCGCAATCGTGCAACCACCGCAGACCTGGTCGCCTATCTGGAACGGCTTGGCGTTCATCCATCCACTCGTGAAATTGTTCAGGTAGACAATGACCCCCTGCTGCGGCGCCGACAGTTCCATCTGCGTCAGGCGATGCTTTGCCAGATCCACCTCCGCCTGGGCCTTGTCGCGCACTTGCGTCAGGGAAGCGATCTTGGCCTTGCCGGAAGCGTCGTGAAGAGCCGAGGTAGCTTGCTGCACTTGAAGCTTCTCCTCGGCGAGCCGCAGATCGATTCGGCTTTCCTCTCCTTTTACGGCGCTCACAATCTCCTGCTTCGATGCCTCCAGGCGCGCGCGTTCCACTTCGTGGCGAGCCTTTGTAAGGTCAAGTTTGTCCTGCTCCGCGGCAATTTTGGCGTTGGCTGCGGCTTGTGAAAGCGTGGCTTCGGCTTCCTTCAACGCAGCCTCCTTTTCGCGCAGATCCTGCATAATGCGGCTGGGATCGAAACGCACAACAGGCTGCCCGGAGGTAACGCTACTCCCGGGAGGAGCCATCCAAACGAGGCGCAGGTTCGAAACGTTAATGGGCGCCGCGAGCTGCCGACTGGTGCGCGCGCGCACTTCACCGCGACACCGCACCTTTACAACAAACTCCCCCTGGCGGACGGGCCCAACAGTCCGGCCGGCGAACGAAGGGTCACGGGAGCGGAAGAGATGTACCGCGCCCCACCCAAGACCGATAAGCAGCAGGATCGTCACCGGTATCCACTTGCGGAGCAGCGCTATGCGAAGGATCGAACGGATTCGGGCTCTGTCATTGGGCATCGCCGTCTCGCTTTCGCGGACCAGTCGCTGTCGCGTCCAGGGTTCCGCCAACATCGATCGTGAGTGCGGCTGAAAGATCCGGCATTAAGTGGTCATCGTGTCTTTCGAACCGGAAAATAGCATCAAACGTCTTCAGCGGAGTGCCCAACGCGGCAGTAGCCGCCGGACTCGCAGATTCGAGCCGTGCTCTCAGGACAGCACCGGGATACGCATCGAGACGAACCTCGGCTCTGCATCCAGGGGTTAACGCGGCGACATCCGGCTCGTCGACGAAGGCCCTGACGCGCATCTCTGCCGGATCAAAGACCCTTAGCAACCGCTGTCCACCCCAAAGCTGGTCACCCTCCTGCGGGTGACCCAGAGTCCCGGTGCGCCAGACCGACTCGAGAGCGACGATCCCCGCCATAGGAGCCCGCACCAGAAGCCGTTCGGCGTTCGCCTGCGCCCGTTCCCATCGGAGCTTCTCGCGATCCCGCTGGAGTTCCAGGACGCGCAAGGATGCCGTCTCTGCCTCTGTTCGAAGCGCATCGGCCTTCTTCAGGCTCGCGACACGCTCCGTGGCGTCCTTAAGCCGGACTTCATTTTTGAGACGATCGATCTCGCTGAGTGTCTCGGCAATCTTGAGCTTCAATTGCGCCTTGTCCAGGTCCGCCTGGGCCTGCTGGATGTCGGCTATACGCTGCCGGGCGGTGCTGTTGTTCTCAGCGCGCCGCTGCTCGACCTGGTGAACGAGGTCCTGGTATTTCGCTTTTGCTTCGCGTGCGGCGTCCAGTTCACCGGTCCGGTCAAACTCGGCGAGTTGGTCGTCGACGCCAACGCGAGTTCCGTTCGTGACGATGCGAGTGAGAGTGATGCGGCCGCTACTACCGGCAATTCTCGGAACCTGCACCGAGAACACCTTGACCGCCTCCACTTTCCCGGTCGCCCGGACAATCCGGCGAGACTCCCGACCGGTTGGCGCTGGAGTCGCATCTGCATGCAGGCTCGCTGGCGACGGAGCCGGCCGCTCGCGTTTGCATCCGTCAAGACTACATAAAAGGAAGCCGAATGTGAGGACAAAGGCAATTAGACGCGGTACTGTGACGGGCGACCTAGCTCCCATTACAAATCTCCAATGCTCACTTAGACGTAAACAGACGCAATCTGTTCCAAAGGAGGTTGCGGGACCTGTAGGCTGGCCCCCGTTCCACCATCCTCAGGCCATGCCGTGAGGGACCGTCAGACCACCAACCCAATTGTACTCATGGCTCTGGATGCTATCACCCCTTGACTTGCGCACCGGTTCGATACAGGATGGAAGCGAAGAAACGCAACACCAGGAGGAAGTCCATGACTGGCGCTTCTCCTAACCTCATCCTGCTCTTGATCATCTGGGCGGGAATTACGGTCGTGTTCATCGGCCTGCTGATCTGGAAAAATTTCGCAGGAGTGCTTGAGGAGGACCAGCTCTTTCTGGATCCTGTGGCACAGGCGCAAGAGAAAGAGCAGCAGCAACTCATAACGAAAGTCCAGCGAATTACCGCGTGGGCGAAAGGGTTCGGCGTAGCCTCAGTTGCCCTCTTGCTGATAATTGCGGGCATCTGGATGTACCAGGGGTTGAACGCATTCCGTAACCCAACCATGCCATAGATTCCAGCCGGCGCCGGACCACGATTGCGCCTTCTGCCACCCGGGTGAAGTGTACACCCCCGATAGCCTGCCGCACTCGCATGATATATTGGGAATTTCCTGATGCAAATCGAGAAAGTCTATGAACCCCAGCGGTTTGAGCCGCGCTGGGCGCAGTTGTGGGTTGACTCCGGCCTCTTCCTCCCGTCCGGTGATCCGAGTCGTGTCTTTTCTCTGGTGATCCCTCCGCCCAACGTGACAGGTTCGCTGCACATGGGGCACATGTTGGAGCACACCGAGATCGACGTCACGGTCCGCTGGCACAGAATGTGCGGCGTGCGGACGCTCTGGCTTCCGGGCACCGACCACGCCGGAATCGCAACCCAGATGGTGGTCGAACGCAAGCTGGCCGCCGATGGAATCGACCGCCGGTCCCTGGGCCGCCAGGAGTTCGAGAAGCGCGTCTGGGAGTGGAAGCGTGAGTACGGGGACACGATCAAGCGCCAGATGATCCGAACCGGCGCCAGTTGCGACTGGAGCCGCGAACGGTTCACCCTCGACCCGGGACTCTCCCGTGCCGTCCGCGAGGTTTTCGTCAGTCTGCATGAGCGGGGCCTGATTTATCGCGGCGAGTACATGGTCAACTGGTGTCCTCGCTGCCATACGGCCCTCTCGGACCTTGAAGTGGTCAAGGAAGAAACACCGGGCAACCTCTGGCACATACGCTATCCCGTGGTGGGAACGGACCACCACATCGTCGTCGCCACGACCCGGCCTGAGACGATGCTGGGCGATACGGCCGTTGCCATCAATCCGAAGGACGCTAGGTATACCGGCCTTCATGGCAAGACGGTCCAACTTCCGCTTGTAGGCCGCGAATTGCCGATCATTCTCGATGCGCTCGCCGATCCGGAGTTCGGAACAGGCGTTGTCAAGGTGACTCCCGCTCACGATCCAAACGATTTCGAAGCTGGCAATCGCCACAACCTTCCGAAGATCCAGGTAATTGATGAGTCGGGCAAAATGACCGAGGCCGCGGGCGAATACGCCGGGCTGGATCGCTTCGAGGCGCGCCGCCGTGTTGTGGCCGCTCTCGATGATCTTGGACTGCTTGAAAAGATCGAGCCCTATCAGGTCGCCATCGGCAAATGCCAGCGCTGCAAGACAGTCGTTGAGCCGCTTGTCTCCACGCAGTGGTTCGTGAAGATGAAGCCCCTCGCCGAACCTGCCATACGCGCCGTTGAGGAAGGGCGAATCCAGTTCATCCCCGAGAACTGGACCAAAACCTATTACGAGTGGATGTACAACATCCGCGACTGGTGCATTTCGCGGCAACTCTGGTGGGGCCACCGTATACCAGCCTGGTATTGCGCTGATTGCGGCAAGACGACAGTCGCACGGGAGACGCCGACGGTTTGCGCTCATTGCGGTTCGGCGAAGTTGGAGCAAGACTCCGACGTCCTCGATACCTGGTTCAGCTCCGCTCTGTGGCCGTTCTCGACGCTGGGATGGCCGGATAAGACAGAAGACCTGAAGCAGTTCTATCCCACTTCCCTGCTCATCACCGGGTTCGACATCCTGTTTTTCTGGGTGGCCCGTATGATCATGATGGGCATCGAGTTCATGGGCGACGTCCCATTCCGCCAGGTCTACATACACGCCTTGGTTCGCGATGCCGAGCGCCAGAAGATGTCCAAGACGCGCGGCAACGTGATCGATCCGCTCGTGGTCACCGAGGAGTATGGGACCGACGCAGTCCGGCTGGCACTGATGCTGGGCGCGGCGCCGGGCACCGACATCGTGCTGACCGAGGAGCGGATGGCCAGTTCCCGGGCATTCGCCAATAAGATCTGGAACGCCGCACGCTTCCTGTTCCTCAATATGGAACGGTCCGGCGTCGAGGCGGTTGTCCCAGAGATTGGCAAGCTCGAAACTCTTGAAGATCGTTGGATTTTCAGCCGCTTCAACCGGTGCGCGGAGGCCGTCAATCGCGCCATCGGACAATACCGCTATCACGAGGCCGCCCAGGTTCTCTGGCAGTTCTTCTGGCACGAGTTCTGCGACTGGTACGTCGAGATCAAGAAGCTGCGGTTCCAGGACAATTCCGGTCTTACCAACGACTGGCGAAACGTCCTCAACCTCTTCGAGAATTCGCTCCGCCTGCTCCATCCGGTGATGCCGTTCCTGACCGAAGAACTGTGGCAGCGCATCGTGCCGGCATCAGATGGCCGTCCGGCCTCGATCGCGCTGGCGGCGTATCCGCAGCCTGACCCGGCGCGCAACGACGAGGCGGCAGAGCTTGAGATGGCGACGCTTCAGGAGATCATCACCTCCGCCCGCAACTTGCGCGCGGACATGAAGGTCGATCCGAAGCAGCAGCTTGACGGTGCTCTGTACTCGCAGGGCAGCGCGCTGGGACTGGCGGGGAAGCACCTTGACGTGATTGAGAAGTTGGCCGGCGTGAGGTTGGAACTTCGGCCGGGGGTGGCGCCCCGCGGCGAGGGCATACAGCGCTCGACGCCGCAATTTGACCTAGCGCTTCGTGCGCCGGTCGCACAGATTGAAGCGCAGCGGAAGAGGCTCGAGAAAGAGATACAGCAACTCGAGAAAGTCATCGCAGGCTCGAAGCGGCAACTCGGCGACGACAAGTTCCTGAACCGCGCTCCGGCGGCAGTAGTCGATGGCATTCGCCAGAAACTCGCCGATTACGAGGCACAACTTGAGAAAAGCCGCGCTGCACTGGAAGGACTTTCCGCCGCATGACGTTCGACGTTTCACATCCCGATATTCACGAAGCCGTTTGGCGCGCCCTGGAAGAGGACATTGGCCCAGGTGACATTACTTCCGAGGCTTGCGTTCCAGCCGGCCGCGAGGCGGAAGGAGCTTTTTTCGCCAGGGAACCGCTTGTAGTCGCCGGCGTGGAGCTTCTTCCCCTGATCTACCACATGCGCGGCGGTGTCGATCATATTGAATTGAACGTCGCGAGCGGCGACGAGGTGCCGGCGGATACTCCCATTGTCTCTGTCCGGGGAAATGCGCGCATGCTGCTCGAGTGCGAGCGAGTCGCGCTCAATTTTCTGCAACACCTGAGTGGTGTTGCGACTACGGCCCGCCAGTATGTGACTGCGGTTGCTGGTACGAAGTGTAAGATCCTGGATACGCGTAAGACAACGCCGGGATTGCGCCGCCTCGAGAAGATGGCTGCCGCCGCGGGCGGGGTAACGAATCACCGCCTCGGCCTTTTCGACGCCGTTCTGATTAAGAACAACCACACTGCGGCTGCGGGAGGCGTCCGTCCCGCGCTCGAGCGTGCCTATCGAACAGGTCTTCCCGTCGAGATCGAAATCCACAGCCATGAGGAACTCGATGAGGCGCTGGCCTGCGGCGCAAAGCGAGTCCTTCTGGACAATTTCACCCCGGAGGAGGCCGCCGATCACATCCGCTTTATCGCGGGGCGAGCCGAGGTCGAACTCTCGGGTGGAATCAACCTGGAAAACATCCGGGCATACGCGGAAACCGACGCCGATTTCATCTCCTGTGGTGCGATCACACACTCAGCCCCCGCGGTCGACATTAACTTCAGACTTGGGTTGATCTGATCATGCCGCTCGACCTCGCTCAACTCCGCGCCAGAATGCCGGGGCGGCAGGTCGTATGGTTCGAATCCACCGGCTCCACAATGCTCGATGCTGGCCGCCTCGCGGCTGAGGGGGCTCCGTCCGGCACGATCGCCGTGGCCGAAGAGCAAACTGCCGGGCAGGGGCGCCACGGTAGAGCCTGGATCTCGGAGCGCGACTCCGGTCTGTACCCATCCTTCGTGCTCCGGTGTGAACTGCCCGCGGACTCTGTTCCGGTCCTGGCGCTGGCCCTGGGTTTGGCGGTTCGGGAAGCGATTCTTGACGTGTGCGGCATCGCCTGCGACCTTCGCTGGCCAAACGATCTCCTCGCAGACGGCAAAAAGTGCGTCGGGATTCTCGTGCAGTCTCAGAACGGAGTCTTCATCGCGGGCATTGGAATCAACGTGAATCAGCAATCCCTGCCGGCGGAGATCTCAGGCGTCGCGACGTCGCTGCGGATCGTCTCGCGACGGCCTCATTCGCGCGAGGAATTGCTTATCCGATTGGCCCGCGCAGTGGATGAGTTTTGCCGGATTCTGGTTGTCGATGGAAAGGACGAGATACTGCGGTTGTACACGCAGGCGTCGAGCTATGCGAGCGGGCGCCGCGTCGTAGTGGATGACGGGGGAACCGTACTCTACGGTACAACGGAGGGGCTGGATCCTTCCGGTTTCCTGATACTGCGTCAGGAAGACGGCACACGAAGACTGATTTTGACGGGTGGTGTTCGTCCGGCCTGAGGCTTGGGGCGAACACTGATCTATCCGATAGGCGAACCATGCTGCTAGCACTTGACGTTGGAAACAGCAACATCACAATCGGCGCCATTGACGACGGAATCCTTCAGGGACGCTGGCGTCTGCGGACGGTGATCGATCAGACGGCCGACGAGTGGGGCGTCCTGATGCGCAACCTGTTTTCCTTTTCCTCACTCGACCTGTCGCGTGTGGACGGGATCATCATCGCCAGCGTGGTGCCGCCACTTGATTCGACGCTGACGGCGATGGCCGAACGGTACTTCCGCACGCGGCCCATGTTCGTCACCCCGGCCACCGATACCGGGCTGAAGATCTGTTACGACAATCCATCTGAAGTGGGTGCGGACCGCATCGTCGACGGCGTAGCGGCTTTCCATAAATACGGAGGCCCTTGCATCGTCGTCGACCTCGGCACGGCGATCACGTTCGACGCAGTTTCCGCCGATGCGCGGTATCTCGGTGGTCTGATCTGCCCGGGCATCAACATCGCAACGGAGGCATTGTTCGCTAAAACGGCTACACTTCCGCTCGTCGATTTTCGAGCGCCGGAGAGACTAATCGGCAGCAACACCGTCGAGAGCATCCAGTCGGGGTTATACTACGGCTCGATTGGCATGATCGACGGAATCGTCGAGCGCCTCATCGGA
>JBDKSR010000194.1:0-7215 GCA_039680545.1 Bryobacteraceae bacterium
GGTTGCCCGGGGATTTCTCCACGCCCGAACAGCGCATTGTCGCCGAAAAAGGCCGTGCCTGGGAAGCCTGCATGACCATGAACGATAGTTGGGGGTACCACGCGGGCGACGACGATTGGAAAACGCCCAAGACCGTCGTGCGAAACCTGATCACGTGCGCCCGCCAGGGCGGCAATTACCTGCTGAACATCGGCCCAAAGGCCGACGGAAGCATTCCCGCCGAATCAGTTCGCATCCTGACCTCGGTCGGCAAGTGGATGGACCGTAATGGCCCAACCATTTATGGCTCCGAGATCTGCCAGGTGCGAGGCGGCAACTATTGGAGCGCCACGCGCAAGGGCAACACGCTTTACGCACACGTGTATTTCTGGCCCGGGACGGTTGCCAGCTTCGCCGGACTACGCAACAAGGTGCTTTCCGTGAAGTATTTCGCCACGGGCCAGCCGGTGAAGTTTGTGCAGGATGACCTCCGGGTGCGACTGCTCGATCTGCCTGCCGCGCCACCGGACTCGCCTGTGACCACGTTTGCGCTCACGCTTGACGGCGAACCGCGCCAGGACATGAATTATGTGCGCATCGAGCGCAAACGCGAAGGAGTGTAAGGAGAACTGAACCTGGTGCGCCGCGAGATCTGACCGGGCGACCCCCTAATCCTGGGCGGGTATCGCCCTGTAAGAAGACTTGTATGTAAGAACAGGGTTGTGGAATAGGGCTTGCGGTTGATGAGAGAGTTGACAGGGGAGGAGAGACAGGCTGTGAAACTGGATCATAAGGTCGCCATCGTCACAGGAGCATCGCTTGGAATCGGCCGGGCGATCGCCGTGGATCTGGCGCGCAACGGTGCTGACGTGGTGGTGAACTACAATCGCCATGCCGACGAGGCGGAAGAAGTGGCCCGGGAAATCGAAGGACTTGGGCGTCGCGCTCACATCGTACAAGCGAGTGTGGCCGACCGTGCCCAGTGCGTCCGCATGGTGGAAGAGACGGTGCAGCGATTCGGCCGGCTGGACATCATGGTGAACAACGCGGCATACAGTGTTCGCAAGCCGTTTCTCGATCTGGAACCCGAAGACATCGAGAAGACCTGGGCCGTCTCTTTGTGGGGCGTGTTCCATTGCTGCCAACTCGCCGCCCGGCAGATGGTCAGCGAGAAGCACGGCGGAAGTATCGTTGTGATCAGTTCCGTCCACGCCGTACGGCCCTATCCAAACTCCACGTCGTACAACGCCGCCAAAGCGGCCGCCAATCAGATGGCATTCACTTGGGCGGGCGAGCTGATACAGTACGGCATCCGGGTCAACGTGGTGGAACCGGGTTGGACGGATACACCGGGCGAGCGCAGTTTCAGCACCGAAGAGCAGCTCCGGGAGGGTGGTAAATCTATCCCCATTGGCCGTCTGGCGCGGCCCGAAGAAATCGCCAAAGGGGTGACGTTTCTGGTGTCCGAGGAGGACGCGTCTTACATCACGGGAGGCACCTTACGGATAGATGGCGGTTTCGTGCTGGTGCATTGACGACATCGAGAATCGGACACATTCTTATCTTCTGTTCGTACGGCCTCGACTGAGATCCTCCGGCCAACACAGATCCTTCAAGGTCCTGGCCGGTAACCACAGTCCAGCCGACGGGCCGGTGTCAGACTGGTAAGGTTCAAAGGAGGAGACCTCATATGAAAACGAATCGTAGGCAGTTCGTACTGATGAACGCGGCGGGGTTGTCTGCTCCCTTCGCCGGGGCTGCGCCCACCGAAAAGAAGGTGCGCGTCGGCGTTGTTGGAGGGAGGTTCGGAGCATCATTCTTCTTCCATGAACATCCGAACTGTGTGGTGGAAGCCGTCAGCGACCTGAATGCGGACCGGCGCAACCATTTGATGAAGGTCTACCAATGCGCCAAGTCGTATGAATCACTCGAGAAGCTTGTGCTCGATAAGAACATCGACGCCGTTTTCATCGCCACTCCGGCTCCCGACCACTTACGCCACGTCACACTGGCGATGCGGGCCGGCAAGCACGTAATGAGCGCGGTTCCGGCTGTCATGGGCCCGGTGGAGAATTGCCGGAAACTGATCGACGTGGTGAAACAAACCGGCCTCAAGTACATGATGGCGGAGACCAGTTACTATCACCAGAGCCTGATTTCAGCCAGGAAGCTCTATGCGGATGGCAAGTTTGGGCGTATTTTCTCCGCCGAGGCGGAGTACCATCATCCAGGACTCGAGGAGCTGTACTTTGAGAACGGGAAGCCCACGTGGCGCTACGGCATGGCCCCGATGCACTACCCGACTCACTGTACGTCGATGCTTATCGGCGTCACGAAGGAACGCCTGACGCAGGTGAGTTGTCTCGGTTGGGGAGATGACGATCCGATCCTGAAGAACAACGTCTACAAGAATCCTTTCTGGAACGAAACCGCCCTGTTCAAGACCAATCGCGGAACGGCGTTTCGGGTTCACGTGTACTGGAAGGGTGCGGTAGGCGGTTGCGAACGCGGGCAGCTTCTCGGCACAAAGATGAGTCTGTACGATCCGCATCCCAACGGCCTGGGTCCGATTGCGGTCACTTCCGTGTCGACGAACGAGAAGGATAGCGGCGGCTTCGTCCGCTACAAGAACACCGTGGCGCCATTCGAGCAAACGGTATGGTGGAAGACAGACATGCTGCCGGAGGCGATGCGGCACAACAGCTACCACGGCGGGTCCCACACGTTTCTGACCCACGAATTCATTCGTTCCATTGTCGAAGACCGCCGGCCGGCGATCGATGTCTATGAAGCCGTTGCCTATACGGCGCCGGGCATTGTGGCGCACGAATCTGCCTTGCGGGGTGGCGAATTGCTGAAGATCCCATCGTTCGACGCAGCATAAGGGTCCGTGGCGGTCACAATTTGGGGTTTAGTGCTGCAATCGAGGATTGGCTTATGCGTTCAAGCCCACTGATATTGATGCTCCTCTCTGTTTCGATTGGCGCAGCCGAAAAGATGGACATTGCACCGTTTGCACATCCTTGTTGTTCGCAAAGTATTCATTCGCTTCAAACTACCTTCGACTACAACCATCCACGCGGCTTGGTGCGCACGAGCGATGGGAGCGGCATCTACGGGCTGCAATGGGCCGAAGAGCGAGACATCTTCGCTGTGGATGTCAGGTTCAAGACCAAATACGAGGCACGGAAAACCTCGGTCGAGTATTGGTCCCGTTACTGGCCCCATAATCCACCCCGCATGCCTACCATCGAGGACCCCGTCGACGACCCGTGGCAGGGACAGTGGATTAAAGCAAAGACGGATGTCAGTTGCCAGGGCCCGACCTGTCATTTCACCTTCGCGCCGCTCGATTCCGCCGAGAATCCACTCGCGAAGAATCTGCCGGATATCCCTTACCGGCGGACCGTTCGATTTCGCCTCGTGTTCCTGGTAGGTGACCTGCCGTTGGTCGAGTCAGTTCGAGTCTTTAGCCAGTCTGAAGTGCGGCGCGTGGGCCTAAGGGTGCTTCTGAACGTCGGCGCGAGTGCGGCAAAGAAGAAAAGCAGGTTCGAGTTCCATGCTTACAACGGCTGGATTCGAGACGTGGAACAAATCGAAGGCGGAGCATTGTTGACCGTCGACGCAGCCGATCCCAAACCCGCGGGCTCAAACGACATCACGGTGGTAACAGTGACCCAGGGGAATGAGTCTTTCTCGTTTTCCCCGTCGGACGCGGAAAAAGGCCCGATATACGTCCCGGACTTTCATGCCTATGTCACGCTGTCGAGCGACCGGGAGCCTTTTTCGAAGGAGATTGTGAAGCGCGGGGCCCTGATCCGGGAACGCCTCGCCATGGAGCCTGAGCAGACTTACGAACGGGCGAGTCGCGAGATTCCGGCTCTCGATCCGGTCGAGCGCCAGGGAGGCCGCCTGTATCTGCCGATGGCCGCCGATGCGAGCTGGCAGAAGTTCGCTTTCGAGTGGGGTGGCAATGTCAGGATCAGCAAGCGCGGCACCAAAGCCTACGGGCGGGAAGTAGCGCGATTGACGTGGCCGGGAGACAGTATCCGCTGGATGATCGGCACGGGTGACCCAGCCACATTTCGCCCTAGGTCTGGAGACTCGACGCTGTCCGTTCTCGATGGATATCTGCCAGTCGGAACAGCCCGATGGTCCAGCGGCAGCATCGACTACGAGCAGGAAGCCTTTGCCACGATGCTCGAAGGACCTCTCTCGTCCGAAGACCAGACGCGTAGCGAACAAACGCCGGCGGTTCTGTTGATGAGGGTCCGCGCCCGCAACCGCGGCGCCTCGCCGGAAACCGCACATTTGTGGTTGCGTATGGAGCCTGAAGAGGCACTGGCGTGGGATGGCGCATTACTGACCGCGGATCAGGGACGTTCCGTGCGCGCCTCTGTGCGCATGTTCGCCGGAGGTACGGCAAGCGCCGACCTGAATGGCGTCCACGGAAGCATTGCTCTACGAGGCGGCCAGGAATCAACGGTATTCATCGCGATACCTTTCATGCCCGGCCTAACCACCAAAGAACGATCGGGGCTTGCGCAACTCGACTACAATGCCGAGCGTGCACGCGTGGTTGAATATTGGCGCAGCGTCTCGGCGCAAGGCATTCCCTTCCGGACTCCGGAGGAGCGCTTTAATATCTTCGCTAAGGGACTCGTTTGCCGCATTCGAATTTCGGCAACGAAAGATCCGCACAGCGGTCTCTACATGGTGCCTGCCGCCAGTTATAACTACAAAGTCTATGCAAACGAGGCCGTCTTTCAGTCTCAACTGCTGGATGTCATCGGCTACCACCCGCTGGCTCGCCGGTACCTGAATACTTGGCCCGCCGTCCAGGGTTCCAAGCCATTTCGCGGATCTTATACTGACCAGCGGGGTGTATACCACGGCGCAAAAACTGGCGACGAGTACGATTACACTGCCTCAAACTACAACCTCGACCACGGTACGGTGCTCTGGTCCCTCGCCGAGCATTACTGGATGACACGGGACAAGAGTTGGCTCAAGGACGTGACCCCGAGCCTGAAGAAAGCGGCGGATTGGATTATCGAGCAGCGGAAACTTACCAAAGTGATGGCCGGGGGGACCCGATGCCCCGAATACGGACTGCTACCCGCCGGGCACCTGGAAGATAACGGTGATTGGGGCCACTGGTTCTCGGTAAACGCATACGCCAGCTTGGGCTTGTCGGAAATGGCTAAGGCGCTCGTGGAAATCGGCGATCCCGAGGCTACGCGCTATCGGAGGGAAGCGGATCTCTACCGATCAGACCTGCGACGGGCGGTCGACCGGGCGGTGGCCGATGCTCCAGTGATCCGTCTGCGCGACAACACCTACGTGCCATACGTCCCGACACGGGTGCATCAACGCATCCGGATGTTCGGGCCTCTCCGCACGTCCCTTTACTCGCGCTATCCACAAAGAGTCCTGCCAACTTATCGCCTCTCGGCGACGAGGGAATTGCTGTATGGGCCGATGATTCTCGTCGATACGGGCATCTATGATGCCAACGAACGTCTGGCACGATGGGTGATCGACGACTGGGACGATAACGTCACGATGTCAGAACCGTTAGGCCTTCACGTGCATGGTTGGGTGGACGAGAATATGTGGTTCAGCCGCGGCGGCATGGTATTTCAAGCGAACTTACAGAATCCCATTCGCGCTTATCTTCGGCGTGGCGAGGCGCGCGCCGCCATTCGACACCTTTACAACAACTTCGTGTCGTGCTACTACCCCACAGTCAACGTGTTTACGGAAGAATACAGGCAGTGGCGGTCCCCAAGCGGTCCCTTTTATAAAGTTCCCGATGAGGCGAAGTTTGTCCACCGCTTGAGGGACATGATCGTGACCGAATATAACAACGACTTGTTGTTAGCTGTCGCAATACCGGAACGCTGGTTGGCGCCGGGTCAGGACCTGGTGGTGAATGACGCCCCGACTCACTATGGTTCGACGAGCTTCACTTTGCGCGGCGATGTCAGCGAAGTGCGAGGTACAGTTGAGTTGCCGCAGCGAAATCCGTACCGCGACGCGTGGCTGACAGTACGCGTGCCCGGCGGCCGCAGGCTGGGGCCGGTGCTACTCAACGGCAAGCCATGGAGTGACATCGATGTGAAGCGCTCTCGCATCCGGCTGCCGAAACTGAGGGCGCCGATGTCGATCGTGGTCAAAACCAGATAGCGGCATGGTGCGCTGAACTTCGATGTTGATAGGACCCCTTGCGGCCATCCGAATGACAGATGTGATAAGGCTGAGTCGAACCTGGGTGATTAGGGAGAGCACTTTTTGAAGGAATGGACTATGAGATTTCAAGCGCATCGATGTCTGCTTCTGCTCAGCTTCGGAATAATCATCCTGAGTCTCTCTGTGCCGGCTCAAGAAGTCCAACCGCCGTTCGTGTCCTCCCCGCGGCGGTTGCTCACGGCCCCAGAGGCGCTGGAGGCCCCGGACGAATGGATCGGCCGTTCGCTCCAGTGGGTGAACTACATTTTGAACACCTATCCACCCTCTGAGAAGGAGCATCCGGTACGCCGGGCCGCTTTGATTCGGATGGATGACGTCTTGCACATCAAATCGGCTCCCAACAATGCACTCGTGCAGGCCTTCTATCGGCAGAGAATCGAGGGCGCAGTCCAGGAAATAGAGCGAACTAAAGTAGTCGAGGGTATGCGCGTCTGGAAACTGTACAACCATGGGTTCGTAGTGCGAACCCCTACAGTGACTTACGCCTTCGATATTGTCCCTGGCGCGTTACGGTCCCAATTAGTGGTTCCACGCGAGATCTTGCAGCGGCTGGCCGCGCAGTGCGACGCCCTGTTCCTCACCCATGCGCACGACGACCATGTGAACCCGGAGGTGGCGCGTCTATTCCTCGCACAGAACAAGCCGGTGCTGGCGCCACCCAAACTCTGGAGCAACATCCCTGACCTGGCTTCCCGTGTGACCTATCCCGAAAGGACGGTCAATACAACCCAGCGAGTGGCCCTGAAGGGTGGTGCAAGTGAGTTGAAGGTGGTTGTCTATCCCGGTCACCAGGGAAAGGAATGGTTGAACAACGTCTATCTGGTTAGTTCGCCGGAAGGATTCACGGCCATGCACACCGGAGATCAATCGGGGCCGGAAAGCCCAGGCGGAGATTTCGATTGGCTGGCTCAGGTTGGCGGTTACCACCACGTCGATCTCTTGCTTCCGAACTGTTGGGCAAACGGTCTTGACCGAATGCTTCGT
>JBDKSR010000195.1:0-6762 GCA_039680545.1 Bryobacteraceae bacterium
GATGGAACTGCGCCACTACAAGGATGGCTATCTTCGCTATGCCTGGTTCGGCGAGAATTACGACTGGGACGGTTCGCAAATCTTCAGCCTGAAGAATAGGAGCTACGCCGGCAACAATGCAAGCAGCAAGTTCCGTGGCAACGTACAGATCTATCTCAATAAGTACGACTCTGCCACCAAAGCCTGGGTGCCGCTTTCGGAATGCCCGTTTGCGTTCTGGGACTACAACAGGGACGGGCATGGCGACACTGTCCTGCGCGTCAGCGCCGCACCGCTCGCCAGCCTGACCGGCTCCGATACAGATTACGCCAACAACTACGACTACATGTGGTCACCACGCACCACGCCACTCGAAAGCACTGGTAACGTCAACGTCCGCTTCAGTTTCAACATCGACCCGCAACCGCGCCGTGACCCTCTGTCAATGCCGCATTACAGCTTCGGTTTCACGATGGTGGGCGCTGCCCCGTACAAGTATTCGAAGATGTTCTACACAAACTCCCGCCGGCGTCCGCCGCAGAAGGTTGTGCGCGTGGACTGGACTGAGGGCGTAGCCGTTGGTATGAACTATCCCGCTCGTGAAACTGGTTTCACTTGGGACGAGTCACGTTCCGTCTGGCGCTGGGAGGGACAGTTCTGGATTTACGAACGCATCTTGCTGTCCAATACGGGAGGCCCAACGCACCGCTGGAACATGCGCCGGGAATACTCTGCAACTCCCTCCAACCGCCGCAGAATCTACTACTCAGATGCGGACAAGCGCTACCATCTGCTCGGTGCGAGTGAGGGATGGATGGAAGCTGGTCACCTGGTCAATCAGCAGAAGGATCTTGAGTTCCGTTGGCGCGACCTGGACGGAGACGGCTATCTCGACGAGTGCCAGGTATTCGACGCGGCACACACGGGACCTGTTCGCGTCAGCCGATTTGCACCCCGTGCGCACGAGGTGGCATTGGACCGCGACACCCTCATCCGTGAGTACAACGAGCGGATTCTGCCGCGCGCGATTGAGGAAGACAAGGCCCTGATCGCGGCGCTGAAGCAAATCGCAAGTAACCCGCTCGCTGACGCGTACATCGCAGAGGCACAGAAGGCCGAAATGCCCGAGCGCCAGCGTTACTGCCTGGACATTGCGCGTGAGCTTTATTTCCTTCAAGTCCGCAATCTGCTCTATGACCGATTGGCGTCCAGCCGGTACATGACCGCAGAGCGTAGTCGCGCGCATCGCGGGCTGGAGCCTAACCCAACTGACGGCGGATACAATCTCGGCGACAGTCTACTGTACTGGAAGCTGGCGAAGCGCATCGAGCTTCTCACTGACCATTACGGTGCAGGGGAGTTCAGCGAGTTCCTGAGTGACCTCCAGGGAATTAAGCGGGGCGCAGAAATGGCTCCCTGGACACCGTGAGTTCCGTTGCAGACACGGCCGCCGGCGGGCGCCACTAGTTCCCGATGACGCCATCCGGAAGTGTTGAAGACAAGGAAGGGGATAAGGATTGAACTGTGTTGGGCAGTTTGTTACGTGGCCTTCAGTCCGACTGTCCGATGGATAAAAAGAGACTTCCCGACCACTTCCCCTTCGGCAACCATCTCACCTGCCCTTTCCGAAGTGAATGAATGACCTCGTAACCTCGGACGGTTCTCCAGGCTCCGCTGAGGGACCGGAAATCTTGCTTGGCGTGGATTCGCCGTTTCACGGCTCGGTAGTCACGCCCGACGATGCCGTTCAGGTACAGGCAGATGAGACAACGGCAGTAGCGCCCCAGCTTGCGCTCCTGCTTCAGTTCGCTGACCACATTCGCATACGATGAATTGCCATGGAAATTGATCGCTCGGGGACGAGGATGATTCGCTGCCGCCAGGGCTTTTCGGAAGAACTGTTTGGCGTCGCCGCGTCGCGCTGCGGTGACAGACAGAAATCGACGGTGGAGCCAGCCTCGTCCACCACTCGGTACAGAAAGTCTATTTCGCAGCCACGGGCCCAGCCTGCGTTTAACCTACAAACGTAACGGCAAGACCATAACCGAAGCGTTGCCGACCCCAGCCGCGGTTCGCAAGGCCCAGCGGGAGACCGCGGAGTTCTGCCACTTCCGCGAACTCGGCCGCGAGTTGGTTGAGGTCAGTGAGCAGGTCTGCCGCTCGCGACCTGTGGAAGACACTCTGACTGCCCAGGAAAAAAACGGCCGATGCAATCCGCCAGGAAGTCGCACGCGAAGTAGACCAGCTATTGCGCCTGATCTTTACTGGTCGCCGCAAGAGCGGTCGTGTGGACCGGGAAGCCGTGGAGACGGCGGTGCGGTTGGCCCTGCATCGCGCCGGAGCCGCCGCCCTCACCGAACTGCTGCAGTTTCCCGCTCCGGCTGGCGACCAGCGGCAGATGCTTTGCCGCTGCGGCCAATCGGCGCGCTACCGCGGATTGCGCTCCAGACCGTTGCTCACCGCGCCAGTACCGCCGGAAGTCTCGCGCCCGTATTACCTATGCCCGCACTTTCACACCGGCCAGTTCCCCGCCGACGTCAAACTCGACATCGAAGACACAGAGTTCTCTCCTGGCGTGCGACGGATGCAGGCCGTGGTGGGCCAGGGAATTCCGTTCGAGCATGACCGCCGGCAGATGGAAGTGCTGGCCGGTCTGGAGGTGAATGCCAAAAGTGTGGAGGGCATCGCCGAAGCGGTGGGAGAGGATATCGCGCGCTGGGAGGTGGCAGAGATCGGCCGGGCCGTGCAGTTGGATCTGCCCGTGGTGTTGGCAGAGCCGGTTCCGGTTCTGTGTGTGGAAATGGACGGGACCGGAGTCCCCGTGGTGAAGAAAGAAACCCTGGGGCGGAAGGGCAGGCAGGAAGGCGAGCCGGCCCATACGCGCGCGGCGAAGCTGGGCTGTGTGTTCACGCAAACGCGCTGGGATGAGAAGGGCTACGCCATCCGCGACCCCGCTTCGACCACCTACGTGGGAGCGATCGAAGCCATCGAGGAGTTCGGCAAGCAGCTGTATGTGAAGGCCTGGAAGCGCGGCTGGAGCCGCGTGCAGAAGAAGGTGGTTCTGGGCGACGGAGCCGAGCGGGCCTGGAACCTGGTCCAGCAACACTTCCCCGGCGCGATCCAAATCGTCGACTTGGCCCGCGCCCGCCAGCATCTGTGGGACCAGGCGCGCAAGCTGCACCCCAATGACGAGGCGACGCAGAAGCGCTGGATCCGGGTCCAGAAGAACCGGCTGGACAAGGGCAAGATCGAAAAGCTGGTGCCGGAACTCCGCGTCATCCGGACCTGCAATCCCGAGCTGGCCGAGGAGTTACGCAAGCAGACCGAGTACTTCCAGACGAACGCCGAGCGCATGGGCTACCCCCGGTTCCGCGACCAGCACCTGTTCGTCGGGTCGGGCGTGATCGAGGCCGGCGGCAAATCGGTGATTGGCGCGCGCCTCAAGCGCTCCGGAATGTTTTGGGCCGTGCGCGGGGCCCACGCCATCCTGGCGCTGCACTGCTGCCAGCTTGACGGCCGCTTCGAGGACTACTGGGAGACTCGCCGGGTTGCCTGACTGGCGCTTCTATGTCGCGCACCCAGGTTTGACATTGTGGCGGTGGCGGAGCAGCAGCGAGAGCAAACCGCTGATCTTGCTGCCGGCCGGATTGATTTCGCGCCGGCAGGCCAGGAAGTGGTGGTTGATGAGCTGGATCACGCAGAAACGGTCGGCCACGATGCCGGCGCTAGGGAAGTGCTTGCGTACCGGAACGCGAGAGACGCCTGCCAGATCCATGCACACCACACGTAACCGCTCCTCCCCGCTTCTCAATCGCTGTAATCTGGGATCCGGCAGGCCTAATGTCACTTCTGATCTGTTCGAAACGTCTCCTTTCAAAGCCGTTATATCAGTCAGTCCTGATAGCCTGCCTACATAATTGAGCTAAAACCTTTCGGCAACGGGATTGTCGGTATGACTGTGCCGAGAGGACCCTCTCAGGCACTAGGGGGCTCGTATCCGAGAAGGCAAAGGAATAGCCGGATTTTTTTCGGGGGGCCGGAGGGCGATGGTTTTGTTCCAGACAGCAAAGGGGGGCTATCTGCGGGGTAGCCGGTATCTCCACTTGCCCCCGCCTTCCAATGAAGGGGGGGCAAGAAAAAGTATGCCCTATAGTATGCCCACTCTTTCTTCGTCATGGTCGCTCATCATGTTCTCCCTTTGACCGGGCAGGAGGTCAAGTCATTGAGAATGCAACATGATGAGTAACCACAACTAAGTGTGTAAGTTGTTGATTATGCGTGAGTTCGTGATTCGTAATCAGCAGGTCTCCGGTTCGATCCCGGAGGGTGGCTCCAGCTAAATCCTTTATCTTCATTGAATTACGGGCAGGCCCAATACCGCCTCAAATCTGATCAAAACGTCTCCTCTCAAAGTCGTTTTATCAGTCGATGAGACCGCCCGCGGGCTGGCGCGGCTTGATGGACCCAACAAGCTCGTGATCGAAACCTGCATCGCAACCGGCGCGCGAATCTCAGAGGTCCTGGGCCTCGAGTGGAGGCACCTGAACCTGACGGCGGAGACGATCAAGATCGAGCAGCAAGTCTGGCAGGAGGACGTCGGCCCCCCCGCCGATGGAGCTCACGCCTACTCCGTCTGAGGCCCCGCCGAACCTCGCTGATCCGATTCCCGAGACCGTGGCTGTCCAGTAGCCTTCCTTGCCAGGTTGAAACCTGCTCTCGTTTGTGGACGTATAACTCTGTGAGCATCAGGAATGTCCTTCGGGACTGCCAACCGGGTTCGAGAACCACGGTGGATGGCCGGATCGGATTCGGCGATGTGGGCGGCAATGTCCGTCAACCAAATCTCGTCCTAGATGCGCCACGGAGAAGATATGTCTCAGGGCGCGTACCCTATTTCTCAGTTCCTTTTCTCGTTGATGGAGCAATTGGGGCTAGATCGCTCCGGCCTCGTCAAATCACTCGGGTACAAATACCTTGAGCGGGGCCTCAACCGGTTCAGTCCCTGGTTGGACCACGGCGAGGGCCACCTGCGGATTCTCAAAGAAATCGCCGGACACTATCCCGAGCGCGCTGCGGAACTTCAACGTGCGCTGCACGCCACCAGAGAACAGAAGACTGTCGAATCCGAGTCCGCCTGGGTCGAGTCACTGAAAGCGGAAGCGTCTACGTTCCGCTCCTACGTACACGTCGAAGGCGAATGCACGGTACCGAGAGGCATCACGCTGTTCGCCCTGTCCGGTGGAAAATGGAACCTGATCGAAATCCCGGACGCGATTCTGGCTCTGCCGCTTGAGCAGCAACTGGACGCTCTGCCGCGGCTTATGCGGACGTATCTCACCCGCTACAATGGCTTCTGCCCGTTCTTTGGAAAAGTGACGGGCTTCCGGTTCGTTCGCCTGCTCGACTACTATCAGTTCGATCAACATGGTGCGTTGGTCGAGCACGCTGACAGACCCTTCCGTCGTGGATGTGCGGCGCTTTCGTTGCGGTAAGGAGAAGCCATTACCAGACAAAAGCAGTTCCGGCCGTTTCGTGTCTACTTGGCGTACGAGCAGACGATCACCGATCCCTACCGGGGCATGGAGCACTTGTTGCCGCAGAGGAGAATCAAAGAGGACCGCTTAGAGATCGGCGCGCTGACCGCGGTTACGCGGTACGGGGAGTTCATGCTGGTAGAGGATCCCAACTTCAATGAATCTGACATTCCCGCAGGCGGCAACTGGAGACCTTGAGTATCTGAGGAATTGACCTTGGATCGATTTCCCATTTTTCAGGGGATACTCGATCTGGAGCCAGAGACGGTTTTGTGATTGGTTTTGAGACTGCAGACGGGAACTTGTGAAAAGAAACCGGTGTCCACGTAAACGAGCAGCGGTCCAACGAGTCGCATGCAACTGTTTAAAAGTACGAACTTCGATTTTCTGGGCCGAAAATGGCCTTTTATCAGCCTGTCGCTGGTTTTGACAGTCGTGAGCCTCATAAGCCTCGTCGTCAAGGGCGGGCCGTTGTATGGCATTGATTTCCGTGGCGGTGCGCTGATGTACGTGAAATTCGCCAAGCACCCCCCGGTCCATCAGATCCGAACCGCTCTTGCCTCCAAACTCGGCGGCGCGATTTCGGTAACCGAATTGACTAACTCGAGTGAAGTGAGTCGTGCGGGCGCTATCGCCCGCGGCTCGGAAAGGGTAACGATATGTTTGAGCAGACCTTCGTGGAGGGCGCGAAAACCAGAAAGCCGTTTACTGTGTTTGTCTCGTTTATCCTCCAGATGCTGTTGGTCGGCATCGCCATTCTCATCCCGCTGATCTATACTGACACCTTGCCGAGAACGCAGTTGACCAGTTTCCTGGTCGCACCTCCTCCTCCCCCTCCTCCTCCCCCTCCTCCGGCTGCTGTGCCAGTTAAGGTGGTGAAGGTGATCCCGAGGCAGTTTGACGCCGGCCGCCTGATGGCTCCGAAAGCGATCCCGAAAGAGATTGCCATGATCAAGGAAGAGGAAATGCCTCCATCCGTGGGCAGTGGTTTTGGCGTGGTTGGTGCCGTGGGTAGTGGTGTTCCCGGCGGTTCGATGGATGGTGTGATCGGGAGTATCATCCGCAGCCAACCGTCTGCCGCTCCTCCACCACCTCCTCCGGTCAAGGAAGCCGTCAAGGCGGCTCCGCAACGGATCCGGGTCGGTGGCAACGTGCAGCAGGCAAAGCTTGTACGCCAACCCCGGCCCGTGTATCCGCCGCTTGCCCGGCAGGCGCGCATTCAGGGACAAGTTCGTCTCGCGGCTGTCAT
>JBDKSR010000196.1:0-8211 GCA_039680545.1 Bryobacteraceae bacterium
CCGCGCGGTTACTTTTCCGGAACCAGGATCGCAACATCCTTGAACCAGACATCGGTGTCAAACTTTCCGTGGACTTGTAGGGCGATATGCCCTTCCAGGCGTCCCTGCGCGTCATTCGGCAGATCCACGGTCTTTACGCCGTTGACGTGAAACACAATGCGGTGCCCGTGCAGCGACGCCGTCATCACGCTCCAACCATTCGCCACCACGGCGGAATTGTCCTCCGGCCCGATAACCCAGCCGCGTCCGCCTGGCCCGGTCTCCCAGAAGCCACCGGTGCGTTTGTTGGCGTCGAGTTCGACCTCATAAGCCGCGAGAGTCTCCTTATCGGCACGCACAAAGAAACCGCTGTTTCCCTGAGGGATGCGCACCCGCACGCGCACGGTGAAATCCTTGAACGAGCGGTCGCTCACTAGGTAGCCCACATTCTTATTTCCGGGAATGCTCTTCGCGTGAAACGCGCCGTCCTCGATCGTCCAGGTGCCGCCGCCTCTCTTGCTCCAGCCCTCGAAGGTCTTGCCGTCGCTGAGCGGCATCCACACGTGACGGCCAAGATCCTGAATGCGGATGTTACGCCAGCGCGCCTCAAGCGGCTTTTCACCGGTGTAAGCATGAACCTGCAGGCCGAGGAATCCAGTTTGATCCATCGGGTCATGCACGTCCGCGCAGAGCACGCCGTTGAGCCACACCTTCATGGAATCGCCGACGGCCACGACACGGTAGTGATTCCACTCGTTGCGTTTGTAAGCCTTCTTCGCCGCCTCGTCCGGAGTGCTGTTCAGCCACATCCGCCGCCTCGCCTCGTCCCAGATACCACCCGAGGTGCCGCTGTCGTCGTTGGCGGTCTCTATCTGGGGCCCATAGACCCGTCCGGTATCCATCTTCTTCTCGATGAGCTTCCCATCTTTTAGTTGTGCATGGAAGATCTGGCCCTGAAGGAGAGTCCCTTCTTGAAGCACCTGGAAGACCTGGCCCGAGCGGGCATGATGGCTGCGGATCTGCACACCCGAATTGAGCGCCGGATCGGTCATGGCGTCGAACTCCAGGATGAAGTCTCCGTATTCCCGGGTCGTGCAGAGGAAACTATTAGGACTTCCCTTGGCCGTCTTGCCGACGATCGTGCCGTCTTCGACGCGATAGGAGGCATAGCCCTGGCAGACCTTCCAGCCGTTGAGCGTCTTTCCATCAAAGATGGAAACCAGCTTTTCATCAGCCGCGGCGCAGACACCGCATAAGAGAGCAAGAAGTACGAAGTAGCGTTTCATAGATTCACCGGGCGCAATTCCGCCTCAGTCATATTACCTGATGGTTCGGACTCGCGTTTAGCGGTCCCAACGGCGCTGGGCGCGCAGGCGTTCAACCTCGTTGCGGGCCATGTCGCGAAGCTGGAGATAGTCCGTCTTGACGGCCCGGTTCAGGGGCATGCCACCCGCTTCCAAGGTTAGGTAGTGGAGCGGGCGCATATAGGAGGTCAGCTTGCGGCCGTGTTCGCGGAGTTCGCGCACTGTGAGTTCGACCCCGGGCTTTTTCTCGACAAAAGCCACGATGCCCTCTGAGAGCATGGCGTGTTCGACCCCCACCACGCCGCAGGCCGCCACTTTCTCATGCGCCGAGAAGTGGTTCTCAACATCCGCCGGGAAGACTTGGTAGCCAGCCGGCTTGATCACCCATTTGGCGCGCCCGGAGAAGTGCAACCCGCGCTCGTCACGAAAGCCCAGGTCGCCTGTATAGAGGTACCCGTCCGTCGAAATCGTCTTTGCCGTCGCCGCCGGGTCATTCACGTACACCAGGAACGTCTGCGGCCCCCGGAAACAGATTTCTCCGATCTCACCCTGCGGCAGTTCGTCACCCGCCGAGCCGTCTTCCCGCATCGGTTGCCGGATCGACATGGGATACGCCGGCATATCCTCTCCGATGCTCGCGGCGATCTCAGCGGCCTTCGCATCGGGCCTCGTGTAAGTACAGAAACCGGCGGATTCAGTGAGGCCGAGACCGGACCCGATTCTTGGCGCCATCGCCGCAAGCTTCTCGAGAAACGCCTCCGAAACCTGCTGGCCCCCGTAAATGGCGAACTGCAAGCTGGAGAGGTCGTAACTGCCCCAGTTGGAAAGTCGCCATTCAAACTGGTACATCGCCGGAATTTGGCCCAACAGGTTCGCACGACATTTGCCGACCGCTTCGAGCGACCGTGCCGCGTCGAACGCTTCGATCAAAATCGCGGTTCCGCCCCAGAACAGCGTCGTCATCAGGGCCTCGGCCTGGCCACCGACGTGCGAGGGCGGGAGGTTCACCAGCAGCCTCGTTTCCTCACCAAAGCCAAAAGCCGCGCCCAGACACATGTTCTGGCACGTGATATTGCGGTGTGAGAGCAGGGCGGCTTTCGGCGCCCCCGTCGAACCCGTCGTAAAGATCGCCTGCGCTCCGTCATCCTCATTCACGGAGCAAGCGGCGTCTGGTGATACGCGGGCTTTACCCTTCTCCGCCCTGGCCATCACGGTGGCAAAAGAAACAGCCCCTTCAATCGCGGCATCCGGCACTGCGAATTGAACCAGGGTTTCGATTGAGGAGCAATGAGCCTTGACCGCGCGCCCCAACTCGCCGAAATCGATTCCACGAACCACCCCCGGAAACGCATAGCCCTTCGCCCTAAGCAGGTTCAGGCAGCGGATCACCTCAGGCGGCTTCAGGCGCAGGTCGAGCGGTGCGTGGATTACGCCGATTTTGAAGCAGGCGTATTCGAGGAGGACGTGCTCTGCGAGGAATGGCAGCGAGGTCGCGAAGAAGTCGCCCTTCCGGAAGCCGAGCCTGACCAGTTCCATGGCCAGCAGGCTGGTCAAACGGTCGAAATCCCGCCAAGTGATTTCCTGCCCGCTGCTCGCGCTGATGATCGCCGCGGCATCGGGCTTCCGCTCCGCCCAGTACGACACCACGCCGTGCAGCAGGTGGCGTCCGGCAAACTCTTCCTCGAAGCGATTCAAGGTGTAATCAGGATCACGCATGCGACGGTCTTAGATTGTAACCTGACGGCAAGGCACGCGGCTTAAAACTCGGGAATAATGGATTGACGGAGGGGGCGCGAGGGATTGCTCCCACCGGAAAGGGGAAGCCGTGCTCATCGTTCACGTCCATGTCCGCGTCAAGCCGGAGTCTATTCAGGAGTTTCGCCAGGCCAGCATCGAAAATGCGCGCCACAGCGTGCAGGAACCGGGCATCGCCCGCTTCGACGTCGTGCAGAGCACCGAGAACCCGGGGCACTTCGTTCTGGTCGAAGTCTACCGGACACCCGAGGCGCCGGCGCGCCACAAGGAAACCGCTCACTACCAGACGTGGAAAGACACCGTCGCCTCGATGATGGCTGAACCGCGCACGAGTGTGAAATACACGAACGTATTTCCCGCCGACGAGGGCTGGTAGGACCGATGCGCTTCGAATTTGCCACGGCCGGTCGAATCATCTTCGGACCGGGTGCCGTGAAAGAGGCCGCATCCGCTGCAAAAGAATTGGGCAAGCGGGCGCTCGTCGTCACCGGACGGTCGGGCGTCCGCGCCGCCTCGCTTCTCGGCGATCTTGATACCGCTGGCGTCGCCTGCTCGACGTTCGAGGTTGGCAGCGAGCCCACCATCGACCTGGTCCGCCGGGGAACAAGCCAGGCAAGAGCGGAACAATGCGACCTCGTGATCGCGATCGGCGGCGGCAGCGTCATCGACGCAGCCAAAACGATCGCCTGCCTGCTCACGAATGGCGGCGACCCGCTGGACTACATCGAGGTAATCGGGGCGGGCCGCCCTCTATCCCTACCCGCCGTGCCCATCATCGCCGTGCCGACCACCGCGGGCACGGGATCGGAAGTGACGCGCAACGCCGTGATCACCTCACCGGAGCACAAATTAAAAGCAAGCCTGCGGAGCGCGGGGATGTTGCCGCGTATCGCGATTGTCGATCCCGATCTGACCCTGGACATGCCGCCCAAGCTGACGGCCAGCACCGGCCTCGACGCGCTGACGCAACTCATCGAGCCTTACGTCTCCCTGCGCGCCAACCCGATGACCGACGCCATCAGCACGGAAGGAATACGGCGAATCAGGACTGCCCTTCCGTGCGCCTTCCGCAACGGGCAGGATCGCGAAGCACGCTCCGGCATGTCGATTGCCAGCTTGTTCGGCGGCCTCGCTCTCGCCAATGCCGGGCTCGGAGCGGTTCACGGATTCGCCTCGCCCGTGGGCGGAATGTTTGACGCTCCGCACGGCGCGGTATGCGCCGCCATGCTGCCGCACGTGATAAGAGTCAACGTCCGCGCGTTGCGCGTCCGTATGCCGGAAAGCGACGGGCTGCGCCGGTATGAATCGGTCGCGCGCCTGCTAACCGGTAAGCCGGATGCATCCCCCGAAGACGGCGCGGCCTGGATCGCCGGTCTTTGCACGGACCTGGAAGTGCCGCCGCTGCGCGCCTACGGAGTTCGTGACGAGGACATCCCAGGCTTGGTCGCAAAAGGGGCGAAGGCCAACAGCATGAAGGCCAACCCGATTTTGCTCACCGAAGAGGAACTCAAAGAGATACTGGCGCTTGCGCTGTAGCGCAGGCTGGAACGGAGACATTTCCATTTCATGACCCCGAAGCAGAGAGTCAAAGCAGCGCTCGCAAAGGAACCGGTCGATCGCGTGCCGATTTTCATGTGGTTTCACCCTGATACGTGCCGGCATCTCGCGCGAATGCTCGAGATCGAGCCGTCCCAGGTCTCCGAGGCCATGGGCAACGACATCCGGCAGACCTGGGTGAACAACAATTACGCCATGGAGGGCATCGTCCACGAGAACGACGGCGAGTGGCACGTGGACGAGTGGGGCGTGAAATGGGTGAAGCAGTTCCACTTCAATCAAATCGCCCACAGTCCGCTGGCCGGAGCGAGCAAGGACGGCGTGCTCGCCTACAAGTTTCCATATGACCGCGAAGAAGCTCTGCTGGCGTTGATGCAGCCGGTTCTCGACGCACGCGAGGACTACTACATCGGCTGCGATGTCTCTCCTTGCGTTTTCGAAATGTACTGGCGGCTTCGGGGCATGGAGGATGCGCTTCTCGATATGACGGAGCAGCCCGAACTGGCGCGCGAGATGTTCCGCCGCTGCGCCGATTTTTCGATCCGTCTCGGCGAGGAAGCCTGCAAGCGGTTCGCTCTCGATTGGTATTGGACCGGCGACGACGTCGCGGGACAGCGTTCGACCATCATGAGCCACAAGCAGTGGCGCGAACTCATCAAGCCGGAACTCGCGCGCGTCTTCGCCACCGGCACGTCCTACAGTCTGCCCGTCGCCTACCATTGTTGCGGCGCGCTGCGGCCGATCATCCCCGACCTGATCGAGATCGGGATGAACGTGCTCAACCCTGTCCAGTGCAATTGCCCGCACATGGAGCCGCTATCGCTCAAAGCCGAATTCGGCGCGCAGATAGCCTTCATGGGCGGCGTTGACACGCAGGGCCTCTTGCCGAACGGAAAACCGGAAGAGGTACGGCAGGACACAGAGCGACTCATCGAAGGGATGACGGCCGACGGCGGAGGCTACATTCTCGCCGCGTCTCACACGATTTCGCCCGAGACCCCGGACGGCAATATCTTCGCGATGTATGCCGCCGCGGGCGTCACGCGGGAACAGATCTTCGACCGCGCCGCCCAGATCCGTACACGCGCCGCCAAACCGGGCCGCGGTTAACTTGGACAACAACATATTTCGCGCACCCAGCGTGATAGCATGTGCAGGTGCCAGAGTCTATCGAGCCGAGCCAAGGGGCGTCCGCGTCGTCTTCGACAACTGTTCAGTTTCTGGTGGGGCTCGCTATTGGGATGCTTCCGGCTGGGCTCAATATGATCGGAATCACCATCAATCTCTGGCTGGGTGCGTGTGTCCTGTTGGCCTGTTTCGTCCTGGTAACAAGTGCTTTGTGAAAATGGGAGAGGTTCTACCGGGTACCCAAATGGTTACGGTGGCTGACCGTCGTTATCGCATTTGCTTCGTACATATGCGTTATTGGAGTTCAAATTCGAAATCAGTATCAGAAGGACCATCACAACACCTCAGCTGAAGTAGTCGCTGCGCCGCAACCAAAGCCCGATGTAGTTTTCGTTCCCCGTCCTTCCGAGCCCAGTGTCAAGCCGAACCGTCAGCCGGAGCGTCCAACTCCGATTTGTATCGTGGTATTCGCTCAATCCACACAAGGCATCACTGGTTGGGTAGCGTTGAACGAAACGAAAGAGCCAATCGACAACGTCGCCGTGCGTATCCACCGGAGCCATGCAGGACCGGAGCATGAGGCAGATGAATCTTTGGCATTACGAGACCTGAATGAGGCTCAAGAGATTAGGGTCGGAACGCTCTTGCCGGAGACAGCCAGCAATATCGGGTCCGTTCCAGAACGGCTTATGCCTTACAGCGACAAGCCATCACTCTATCAAATCTCAATATTCACAAGGTTCGAAAATCTGACGGAGTTCTTATACGTGACCCCGAAAGAAGCCAACGGATGGGCTATCAAGCAAGCCGTTGACTTGGGGAGCGACAAAACCAAGAAGTGGCTTCGGCGGGACGCTGAAAAAGCTCAGAAGGCGTGGAAGAATTGGCCGAAGTGGTGGCGCTAAGATTGATAACCCAAGGCCCCAGCATGACCACGAAGGCAGCACGAGCCGATCGAGGAATAAGCTGCTAATTACGGAGCCAGGATCATCGGAGTTCGAAGACTTCGTTACCTTATCAATGTGCCGTTCAAGGTGAGATTCTAAAGAGGAGTGTGCAATGGGAACCGCTCCGAGCGACGGATCAGTCCGTTCAAGGTGAAGGGCATATACTCCGTCCCCAACGTCTAAGTCCCTAAGCATCCGGTTGTGGTTGCTCCGTGAGCACTTCGACGTCGGGCCTTCATAGGACTTCAGGGCATCACCATATAGAGATCATCCGATTCAATGCAGGGTTTGTGTATGCCCATACTTGGGCCATACATTCAGACTTGGATGTACCAAGGATCTTGTCGCCGTAATTTGCGAGACTGGTATTAGAAGAACGCCCGCTCCCGGGATAGGCAGCGGGGCCGAGGAGTCAACGACCGAACATGAGTCTCTATTTTGCCGCCGGTTCCGAAACCACCGAGCTGTCTTCCGAGGACATGCGCCAGGGGTTATTCCAAGCCCTGAAGGCTCTCGGGGACAGGAAGAAAGTGCTTTGCCTCCCGCCGGATTTCACGCGGTTCCACTCGCGCGCCGGCGAACTCACGCAATATGCGTGGCAGTATTACGGCGACCATCTCACCGACGTGCTGCCGGCCATCGGAACGCATTTTCCGATGACGGACCACGAACTCAGCGTGATGTTCGGCGATGTGCCCAAGGACCGGTTCCGTGCGCACGACTGGAGAAACGGTATCGTCACGCTCGGCGAAGTGCCGGCGTCCTACGTTCGCGAACAATCGGAGGGCAAACTCGATTTCCCGTGGCCCGCGCAGGTGGACCGTTTGCTCGTCGAAGGTGGTTTTGACCTGATCCTCTCCATCGGCCAGGTGGTGCCGCACGAAGTCATCGGCATGGCAAACCACATCAAGAATGTGTTCGTGGGCACCGGCGGCGTCGACGGCATCAACAAGAGCCATTACCTCGGAGCCGTCTACGGCATGGAGCGCATCATGGGCCGCGCGGATTCCCCGGTGCGGCGCGTGATGGATTACGGCGCGGAACACTTCGCCAAGCATCTTCCGATCGTCTATGTACTGACCGTCGTCGGAAAGAATGACGCCGGCCAGCTCGTGACGCGCGGCCTGTTCGTCGGCGACGGTAACGAGTGCTTCGAGAAAGCCGCCGAACTGAGCCTCAAGACCAATTTCCTGATGCTCGACCGGGAAATTCGCAAAGCCGTTGTCTACCTCGACCCCGAGGAGTTCAAGAGTACGTGGCTCGGCAACAAGGCCGTCTACCGGACGCGCATGGCGCTCGCCGACGAGGCCGAACTGATCGTCCTGGCGCCCGGAGTCAAGGAATTCGGTGAAGACCCCACCATCGACAAGCTGATCCGCAAGTACGGTTACGTGGGAACGCCGGCCGTGTTGCGCGCCGTGAAGGAGAACGCCGACCTCGCCGGTAACCTGAGCGCGGCCGCGCACCTGATCCACGGCTCTTCCGAAGGAAGGTTCACCATCACCTACGCGCCCGGACACCTCACGCAGAAGGAAGTCGAA
>JBDKSR010000197.1:0-2534 GCA_039680545.1 Bryobacteraceae bacterium
ACGGCGATCAGCGCGTCCTTGGCTTCCTGTAGGCTCACCTTCGGCTCTTCTTTGACTGCGGTTTTGGCCGCAGGCTTACGGGCAGCAGGCTTCTTGGTCGCTGCGGGCTCATCTTCCTTGGTGGCAACCTTGGACGAATTCGCTGCGGCGGAGGCGACTTCACCCTTCAGGATGGCCAGGATAGTGGCGGCGTTGTTTTCGAACTGTTCGGTGGTGAAGGTTACTTGGATGCTCATGGCAATCTCCGTGTTGTGGTTTGTTGGACAGATTTGTCTCGTTTCGACAGGGTTGAAGATACGCCGGGTGTCGGCGGCTGTCAACCTCTGTTTTACGATAATTGACGAATTTTGCTATAGCTCATCGTCGTCATCGTGCATTCCGGAGTCATCGAAACCGGCTGGCGCACTGCCCGCCAGGGGTGGCATATCGAAGACCCTGCGCCCACCGTGGGTCTTGCGGGGATCTCCGACCAGTCTCCTGAGAATGTTCGACACCGTTCTGGCCATCATCTTGCTCGGGTTCTTGTATCCGATCACCTTCAACACTTCGGTGGCCGTCATGCGCACCTTCTCGTCGTTCTTGCCGGTTCTGGTCCAGTCGAAGTCGTCAAGGATCGCCTCTTCCATCGGATCCGTGTTCTCGTGGTCCCGGTTGTGCTCGATGAGCGCCTTGTTCTCCTCCGCTGTGAGCCACCACTGCTCTCCGCCACGATACAACTCGTAGACCTCCGCCCACAGCTGCTGCATGTCGATGTCGTGGTCGTGATGAACAGCCGTTACCGGGATCGTCCACCAGCGGGTGTTTCCGGTCTCGTCCACCAGGAAGTTGTGCTCGTTCACCGATGCGAAGAACACGGTGCGGCGGGCGTATTCAGACGCACGGCGGTCATAGGGCATGCGCACTTTGTCGGTGCCCTGGCTCACAAACGCCTTCATTCGGGCGATATCGGACTTGCGGAACGTCGCATCCAGCTCGCCCAGTTCACAGATCCAGTGGGTGAGCGCGTTGATCACCGTGTCCTTGTTGTCAGGGTCAACCGCCACGCCCTCCATCACCAGGTTCTGGTCATCTGGCCCGAGCCGGAGGGCCCAGCGCGTTTTACCCATGTACTGGCCGCCGACGAACACCAGGACGCCGCGTGCTTGCCGGCGAGAGCTGCCGCCGTCGATACCCATGGCCACCGCGGACACAAGCCAACGCCGGATCAGGGTCTCTTTCAACCGGAGGTCCATCGGGCTCTCCACGGTTCGATACAGCTCCTTGAGCCTGGAGCGCCCGTCCCAAGGCTTGCTCATGACCCATTCTTCCACCGGGTTGTATCGGTTCTGGTCGGCGATGGTGCGCAGGAACTTGTCAGTGGATGCCGTGGACAACGTGTTGAGGCTGCACAGCGACTCCACGGCGTAGAGCTCGCAGTTGGCCCGGTTGTCCATGCTGAACTCCTTGCCGATCCCGGATATGCGCTGCTCCTTGCGGATTTCGTCATATCGACAGGTGATCCCGTACTCTGATAGCAGGTAGCTGAGGTTGTCGACGGTGTTCAGGGGGCCGCCGCGGTCAGACAAGTGGGGGAACCCCAGCTTGTTGATGGACTCCGAGAGGTTGATCCCCTCGGTCTTGACGCGCTCCCATGCGGCATTCACCGCCTCTTTCGCCTGGGCGTCCACGGACGGGCTGAGAGTCAGTTTTCCCAGGCGTTTGCGCCACACATCCCACGTTGCTCTGGTCTCGGCGCGGTTCAGCCCCGGGATCACCTTCTCGAGGGCCTTCTGGTCGTCCTGTGCCCACTTGACCCACTTCCGGATGTCGTTGATCTTCGACACCGGCGTGTCTTTGTCCAAGGACACACGGCCAAAATTGCCGTTTTCCCACTTATCCTCGAATGAATCTTCGTCGAAATTGGGGGCCTTCGACGACCACTCGCGGGCCAGTTCCTTGAATTCGTCCGGTTCCCGCTCTCCGTCCTTCAGGGCCGCCAGAATGGCTACCCACCGGCCGTATTCGGTCTCCGCAGGCAGTTTATCCAAGAAACCGGCCAATTCCTCGACGGTTCCGTCCCATGTGTCCCTCAAATCGTCAATGAGATCAGCGTCCTCGCCGAAATCTGCGTCGGCCACCAGCTTTTCCGGCTTCTTGCCGATCACATGACCGCGTGTTGGCGAGGCCTTCTGGTCTTTCTCCCATCCGAGAGCCTTGGCCCGGGCGTCAAACTCGTCGCAAATGGCACGGGCCGCTGGCAGGTCTATCTCGTTGAGGTCGAAATTGGCGTCGTTGTTGAGCGGGCTATCCCCGGATGGCCATGTGAAAGGCTTGCCTGTTCCTGGGTGGATACCGAATGCGACGAACTGCTGGCCATGGCCAAGGATTTCTACCGCACATCGATCGCCATCGTCGTTGATCCATGTGTGAGATTTGACCTTGGCAAACGGCTTTTCCGCCCGGTAGACGAGCAACTTCTTCGGGGCACGTCCGATCCGCAGGGGTGCGGGGCCCAGTAGGTCGAGAACGAACTCGGCCATCTGGTCTGAAAGCTC
>JBDKSR010000198.1:0-4364 GCA_039680545.1 Bryobacteraceae bacterium
TGCCCGCGAATACCAGCACCCATGACAATCAGCGCTGCAATAAAGTACGAAAGCGCGATCCGCGGAAGGACCCCAGTTATACGCAGGGGAAAGTCGAGGGCCAGCCACCGGTTCATGAGCCACCCTAACAGAATCAGAATGACGGTCCGGCGCACGATATGGAGGTACAGGTCCCTACGGCTGTCGCCGCGCTGAAGCCGCTTGCTGATGGAGAAAGGCATACTCAGCCCGACCACAAACAGGAACAGTGGCGCGATGAAATCCCAAAAGGTGAATCCCGTCCACGCTGAATGATCGAACTGGGCCGATACGGCGGAGCCCACTTCCGGGCTGATCAGTGCAGCCCCAGCGAGGAACACGCCATAGCCGCGCATCAGCCAAAACATATCGAAACCGCGCAGGGCATCAATCGAGACGATCCTGCCCGTACCCGTGGAACCGGCGGACGGCGAACCCACGCGATTCTTATTTGTCTGGAGTTCAGTCGTGGACATACTCAATCACCACAAATCAGATGGAAATGAGAAAAACGAAAGGCAACAGTGCCACAACCCACGGCCACTACCAAATCAGTCGCATCGTTAGTTACGCAAGACGCGGAGGATCTCCCACGTGTGCCGTCACCAGACGAAGCCGTAGCAGTTCCGTGCCTGCGCGTCTGCAAGAGTTAACCTCGGGGTCATCGCCCGGCGGGGCACGCGCCTCGCAGGGACAAAGTAAGCTCCGTATTCGAACCCGGTTGGAGGTTAACAAAACGCGGTAGGCGCGTCAATCATTGGCCCCTGTGATTTGTGCGCCTTGAAATTAACGCCCGCACCATATGTGTAACCAAACGGAATGGCCCCGTCAGGCCAGAATGGCTGCTTCTTCCACGAGTTGTCTTAGCCTGGTGGTAAAGCGGGCCGCCGGGGCGCCATCGACGATATCGTGGTCGACGCTTACAGTCATACACAGGTATTCCCGCGCATCGATCCGGCCGTCAACACATCCAGGCTTGATCTCGATACCGCCCAGAGTGACAGTCAGTGTGTTGTTTACAATCGGCAAGCCCCACCCGGTTCCTGCACCCGCCATACCGATTGCGGTTAACGCCACCGTGCCACCGAGCCGCTTTCGTACTTCGGGATTGTGATCCATCCACAGATAGAACAACCGGCGAAAAAGATAGGGCAACCGGACAAAGAATTTCCACTTACTCGCGCCAGGAGCAGATTCAACCGATTCTTTCTGCGATGCCCGGATCTCATCATGGATCTGCCGGAACGTCTTCTTGTCAGTACTACGGATGACGTGGAAGGTAGCGAGCTTTTCACCCTCCATATCGTGCTCGACGAGCGTACCGATATCCACGTCGTCGAAGAACACAAGGTGCCGCCCTTTGCGATATGCGTGGCAGAGCCGGTTCTCGGCGACGGCCCGGCCGATACAGGCCGCGATAAACGCGGTGAACGAGAGTCCCTCGCCGGTCCTTGCTCTGTGTTCCCGCATGACAGCGCGCGCACGGGTAACGTCACACTCAGTGAGAGTGTGGATGATGTGCTTCTTGCGCCCCCATTCGCAGCCATCGGTCACCAGACGCCGCGACTTAGGAAAGGGCCGAATTTCGCAGTGCCTATCGCCAGTCATTCGCAGTGAGCCTCCGGCACAACCTCCTCTATATACCGCACATCACATGGTTGCACCACACCCATTCAGTCACAGTGCGGACCGAACGGTAACGTCGCGGATCGTACACGCCGGCAGCATCTCCGTCCGAGTGAGTCCGCGTTTCGAGTCTGTATGCGGCAGGAGGCTCTACTAAAGCGGGCGCCTCGCTACGCCAGTGCCAGTTGCTTCAATCCGGCGATCTTACTTGCGATGTCTACCGTTCCCCGGCAGGATGCCTGGCAGGAAGTGCAATCCCGGCACACATCCAAACCCGTTCCCCGTTCCATGTCTGCCAGGGTATTCGTCGCCAACTCCCGATTTCTGTACTGAACGGCATACATATGGGTCCGCATCAGGGTCGGGATATCAACCTGATTGGGACAATCCGGGCGGCACTGCCCGCACTGGCGGCAGAACTGCGCTTCGGCAACGAATGCCTTGTCAGCTAGGAACGACTTTTCAGCCTCGGTGTAATCCAGGTTGCTGGCGACGCTGAAGTCCTGCTCCAACTGTTGGTAAGTCGTGAAACCCGGGATGGCCGTGGTGATCGACGGATGCCGCAGAACCCACTTCAGCAGGGCGGTCTGACTCTCCGGCGGCAGGTTCTTTGGCATCTTCCGGTCGGGCTTGGCCAAACCACCTGCTTGCGTCTTCATGGCGATCACACCCATACCCGCCTTGGCCGCGCGGTCAATGGACTCAAGCAGCGCGCGGTCGTTCGCCAAGGTGTAATTGATAGTAACCAGAACAACGTCATACACGCCCAGCTTGATCGCTTCGTCGATAATCAGTCCGCCACGATGTGTCGAAAGGCCGATAAAACGGGTCTTCCCTTCCTTCTTGAGTGCGGTAAGTGCTTCGATCGGACCCGTTGCGCGAGCCATCTCCACGGAATCAATGATGTGGTTGTAGAGGATGTCCACCTGCTCCATTTGCAGGCGTTTGAGGCTGCCTTCGAAGATGGTCCGGAACATCGAGGCGGCTTTCGGTGAGAATGTAAGCTCCTGCGGCTTCAGATGGGCCTTGGTCGAGATGATGACGCGATCCCGCACGCCCATCTCCTTAATCATCCGGCCGACCATCTCCTCGTTGCGCCCCGACTGATACCCGGCAGCCGTATCGAAATGGCGCATGCCGATCTCATACGCGCGGCGGATCAGACCGGGGACGTCGGCATTCATAACCCCCATGTTCACAATCGGCAGCGAAATCCCGGTCCGGCCCAAACTGCGATAGACGGGCTTTATCACCGCGGCGCTTGTTTCCGCAGCCAAGGCAGAGCCAACCGTCCCCAGCAAACCGGTAGCGGCGGCAACCTGCAACGGCTTCACGATGAAATCTCTGCGGTTCTGCTGATTACTCATTGTGTTGTATCCTCGTTCGCTGTCTTTGGTGTCAATTACCAGCCGAACCGTATGGTCCAGCCGCGAGCAGAATTTGATTCTTGGGATTGCGAGATTCGCCGACACTGGTGACATAGACTCCGCGTTGATCGGCAATCGGGCATTTGTTCTCGCAGATTCCGCAGCCGATGCACAGATCCAGATCCACGCGCGGCTGCTTTACTACCGTGAGCGAGCCACCAGGGGTTCTCACCTGCACTTCCTCAAACCAGATGGCCTTCTTCGGCGTCGGGCAATGCTCTTCGCACACAATGCACGTCCGCGCCGAAGCATACGGAAGGCAGCGGTTGCGGTCGAAGAACGCCGTTCCGATCCGCACCTTCTGCTTCTGTTCCAGTTTCAGTTCGACGATGGCGTGCGTTGGGCATACCTGTGCGCAAAGGTTGCACTCAAATTCGCAATATCCGGTCTTCATTTTGAGCACAGGGGTCCACAGGCCTTCCCATCCACCCTCGCCCTGCGCCGGATGAATCGCGTTAGTGGGGCACACTTTCATGCACTCCCCACACCGTATGCACTTACTCAGAAACTCCTTTTCGCTGACCGAACCGGGCGGACGGATCAGGCCCGGATCGAAGCTATGCTGCTCACCGTGGACTCCGACACGAGCCAGCACGGCCGTTCCCGCCCCCACGCCTCCGGCTAACAGGAACGCACGGCGGCCAACTTCGATGCGCGTGGCTTTCGGAGGGCGGAAAAAGTGCTTGATCCAACGGATCATCCCGGTGGTCATTTCTTCCCCTCCTTTGCCGGACCGATCGAAAACTTAATACCGTGATGCGGACACGATGCCCGGCAGTTCCAGCAATAGAAACATTCCGATGGCTTCCAGCCATCCGCCACCTGCGGGTCCGCGCCACCCTGGCAATGCATGACACAGAGCTTGCAGTCATTGCATTTCGTTTCGACGCGCTTAAGCCGCACCAGCGGATTCTTCCCGATGACACCCAGCAGCGCTCCCAACGGGCAGATGTACCGGCACCAGAAGCGGGCGCGGTAAAGGTTCAGCAAGACGATGGCGAGAAACAATCCCGCGATCAGAATGGAAGCGTAATAGTGCGGCTGGCTGGCAGGCAGTACATTCCGCCGCAGAACCTCGTAGACGGGTTCGGATGCCGCCGTGACCTTGTACTGCCCGATTCCCGGGTCCTTCTCGTAGATCCAGGCAAACGCGGCCTTCGTACTGACGCTGGCACTTGGATACACGGCCACCGTCATCGCCCGATACAGGAATGAGAACGGGTCAAACCATCCGACAAGGTTCAAACCCAGGGCCGCGCCCGCTAACACCGCGATCAGAATGTAATATTTCGA
>JBDKSR010000199.1:0-9649 GCA_039680545.1 Bryobacteraceae bacterium
CCTGAGCGGTCATCCGAGTTGGCCGAAGGGAACAACGCGGTGTCTACATCGTGTACGAGCGGCAAGAACGACGGCGACTCGCTGACCTCCAGCGTGCAGGCATCGCTCGACGGCGCATCGTAAGAAATGACCGCCTGCGTGGAAGTTGTCCCATGGACGCGCACATTGTCAACGCCGGCCGCCAATATCTGTGCGAAAAGTAGAACGGCGATAGAGAGTCTCACCGGCTCAACCCCCTCATTTTGAACGCGAACCAGTCGACATAGATTGACTTGGCCGCAGCCTCGGCGGTCGCCACGCCGATGTAGGGGGCCACACCGATCGAGGTTGAGTACGTGCTCGTCGAGCACGAAGTGAACAGGTCGGCCGTTCCGCCGTCCTTGTAGAGATGCACGTAGATAGTCGAGCCGTCAGACACCCACTGCGTGCGGTACCATGTGTCCGCTATGGGAGCCTCGGATGCGGTACATGCCGTAGTCCAGTTCGTCGTACCCTGCGCCTGCGCGAACACCCAAGCGGGGTCACTCGCCACCGTACTGTATCGAAGGCGAACACCCTCAGAACTCGAAAAACCGTCAGATGGATACACCCCCAAGCCAACCGAGTAAAAGGCGGAGGTGATCGACGAGCCCGTTTTGAAGATCCACTGAAGTTCCCAGGGGTGGGTGTTCCATGCGACCCAGTTCTTGGCGGTCGCGGCTCCTCCCCAGTAGATCTCGACTCCGTTACCGGAGGTTGTGCCGGAGGTGAGTTCGAGCACGCTGGGATGGTTGGCGTCCCCGGCGGCTCCGGGTGAGTTGATCGTGGGCGAGCCGCCATACACGGGGTTCCAACCGAGATCCCCGACGTTGCCACTGGTGGTTGTGCCGCCAAAGAAATCATCGACGAGCCAAAACACACTCCGGTCCAGCGGATTGAAATCAACTGTGTAAGTACTACCCGCGCCGCCGTCCGTCGCGGTGAGGTTGTCCCTAGGCGTCAGCACGCGCTCGGCAGTAAGCGTGGAGTTCGTTGCCAGCGCGATGTACTGTGCATCTGTCGGCGCTCCGCTGCCGCCTCCGCCGTCACCCTGCAACGTCCAGGTGTCCGTTGCTGTGCAGCCGTAGAGATTCTGTCCCGCTGTCGCGTCCGTGTCGTAGAACAATTCGCCCACGGCGCATGTAGAAGGCAGCGACGTACCCGTCTTCACAGGTTTGGTCGTCGTCTTGCCAGAGAGATCAACGTCAGACGCCAGGGCCACTGTCGGGTTCCCTGAAACGCCGTCGCCGTTCGTGATGGCTACCTCGTTCGTGGTTCCCGTAATTGTGCGGGCCGTAGTTGTATTAGAGGCCGTGCGCGCCACAATACCATTGGAGCCAGGGTCCGCAAGTCCTGTCGCAGTTCCGGAGATCGCGCAATTGGTCCGCGAATTCACGGAATCATCTGCGCACGTGACTCCCGATCCGGTGAAGTTGATCGTGGCCCGCTGCGTCAGTCCCGTGGCTTCGTCCTGCACGGTCGCATAGCCTCCGCTGCTGCTACCGCCGCCCGACGTCTCGGTCCAGGTATTTGTACTCGTGCATTCGTACGACTTGTTATCGTCGGTGTCGAGGTACTTCTGCCCTACCGTGCAGCTTCCGCTTGGCGTTGCCGTCCCGCTCACGAACGTCCCTATGACGGCCGTGTCCACCGCCACTGTGGCGGTCCCATTGGTTTCCGACACCACCACGCCATGTCCGCCGGTCAAGCCCTTCATGCTGAGAAACGGGCGCTTGTCGAAGGTCGCCACCGCCGCGTCGAAGTTACCGCTCGTGATTGGCCACTGGTAGCCAATGAACGAATCCGGCGGAAACGCGGAGACCGAAGCTACTGCTGCGCACCCCGGTCCGCTCACGGCGATGTTCGCGGCGGTGATATCGTGCCCGGCGTAAATGGTCCCGTCGGCTTTGTAGTAAATCCGCGCGGTTCCGGTCTCCGTTCCGCCGGTGATCGTCACCGTGCACGGAGCGGTGAACTGAGCCGTCGTATTTCCCCAGGCGAGATTGCAGGGAGCGTTGGCGGAGCAGTTCGGCTGGATCGTCAACTGCGTCGCACTACTCCGTACAACCTGCAGTTCATGCCGGACGGCCGCGCTGCCCGGGACCGTGCAGTTGATCCGCGAGTTGGTGGGGTCGTCGGTGCACTCGATGGCTGAGCCCGCGAAATTGAACGTGTAACGTGGAGTTAGCGGGGTGCTCTCGTCCTCAAACACTGGGTCCCGGTAGTCGCCGAGTATCTTCCAGGTGTTTGATGACGTACAACCGTATAGGTTTTGCCCGGCTGTCGCGCCGGTTTTGAAAAACAGCTCGCCCTCGCCGCAAGTCTCTGGAAGTGTTGCGCCTGTTTGTGCGGGCCGCGTGGCCTTGGATGCCGCGAAATCAGGCCTTTTTCCTTGTGTTCGCAGGTCGATCTGTGTTTGGGAAAATGCGATCGCTGCGGCGATGCATACGACCGCGCAGCTTGACACGATTCTGTTGATTATCCTCATGACTGAGCCTTCTGGATTCGACGACGGCCGGCTTTCTCCCGGCTGCTCTGAGCGAAACTAAAACCGGAGTGGCGAGGCGGCCACTCACAGAGTCAGGCTAGCGGCAGAACCGCAGCCGGACCGGCTCACGGCGATCAGAAGTACCGTGTGATGAGGAACTTAAAAATTCGTCTCCCGTGTCACCGGCTATCAGCGGCGTGTGAAGTTCGCGGAGATTGAGACAATGGATCTGAGGTTCGTGTGTGCGACTCCTTCGACATGGCTTTCGCAGGAGGTCTGAGTCATGATGGATCGAATTCTCCAGGGGCAATACGCCGGCCCGTTCAACGCCCTTCTGGCTAAGCAGATCAAGGTGTTGGACTGGAACATCGAACGCGGGCTGAAATTGGACGGGGTGACGGATGTGATCCGAAGGGAACGCCCCGACGTGTGCATCCTCCAGGAAGTCGATGTCAACACGAAAAGGACCGGAAAACGGAACCTGGCGGACCTCCTGGCTTCACAGTTCCAATTCAACTACGTGTTCGGCTTCGAGTTCGAAGAACTCGCGCAGGGTTCCAGCACGGACAAAGCGTTTCAGGGACAAGCTACACTCGCTCGTTACAGGATCGAAGCGCCGCGTGTCTTGCGTTTCAGCCGGCAGTCCGGCCACTGGAATCCGCGATGGTATCTCCCTGCTTGGGAAATGTTTCAGCCGCGCCGTGGAGGGCGCATGTGCTTGGTTTCCGAGCTGGTTATCGGGCGCACGCGGCTCGTGATCTACAATGTCCATCTCGAAAGCAAGGAGGGCGACGATCTGCGGCTCTGGCAGATAAGCGAAGTCCTTCAGGACAGCCTCCGGTATCCTCACGGCACACCGATCATAATCGCCGGTGATATGAATACCCGCGTTGTGCCCACGCCGCTGCGGGACTACCTTCTCGCCTCAGGATTCAGGGACGCGTGTGAAGGGACTCACTGCCAAATCACGAGGCCCAAAGGGGATAGGCTCGATTGGATCTTCCTGCGCGGGCCTGTCGAATCTTCGGGGATAAAGGTACACAACGATGTCCGCGCCTCGGACCACTATCCTCTTTCGACGAACCTTACTTTCACCCGTTAGTTGCTCTCGGTGCTGCGGGACATGGCGAATAGCTTCTGCAGACATGGCACTTCCGGGTATGATCAACACAGTGGGCTGGATAGGCGGCTTTGACTTTCAACGGCTGGCTCCTGAGGTTGCGGCCAGATGAGTGCATACTGTGCCCGAATCGCTGTTCTTGCGTTGGCTGTGATCGCTATTGCGACGGCACAGACGCGCACCGGCGAAATCGAACGGGCGCGCGATCAGAAAGCGGTTCAACTGCAACCTGAGACCGTCTCCTCCTCCGAAAACGTGATGCTGGAAGTGAAGCGGCGCAAAGTGTTGGAGCGTTTGACGGCCGGCTACAACGGACTCCGGGCAACGATCGGTGGCATGGCAACGGGGAGTGGCTTCGCGGCCGGTCCGGACTTTCTTCGAGAGGACTTCGCCGGCGGGCGCGTGCGTGTCAACGCATCGGCGCTGATCTCGACACGCCTCTGGCAAAAGTATCAGGCTGGCGTAAGTCTGCCCCACCTCGCCGGAGACCACCTGCTTGTCGGCGTGGAAGCTGTCAGGAGGGACTACCGGTCGTTGGAGTTTTACGGCCCAGGGCCTGATTCGCGGCGCTCGGGCCGTACCGCCTACCGTCTCGAAGATACAAACCTGGAGGGGGTGGCGGCCGTTAAACCCTTCCGGCGCGTCCGGTTTGGGGCGAGCCTGGGTGGATTGTGGACAGACGTGCGAGCCGGGCGGCGCGATGATTTGGCAAGCACGGAAACTGTCTTCACCGATGCTGCCGCTCCAGGCCTGGCTCAGCAACCGAATCTCCTGAGTTCCAGCGTCTTCGGACAATACGACTGGCGCGACGATCCGTTTGGACCGAAATCGGGCGGAAATTACGTCTCCGAATATACCTGGTATAGCGACCAGTCTCTCGGCGCCTTCAGCTTCCGCAGGTGGGATGTCGACATACAGCAATACATCCCGTTTTTCAACCGGACCCGGCGAATTGCGCTCCGTGCGCGGATGACGATGACAGACCCGGTTTCCGGCCACCGTGTGCCGTTTTACATGCGGCCTTATCTCGGTGGATCGGACGACCTGCGCGGTTTCCGGCCGTATCGCTTCACGGATCGCAATGCCGTCGTGTACAACGCGGAATACCGTTGGGAGATTTTCTCGGGTTTGGACGGCGCTGTGTTTTTCGATGCGGGCAAAGTGATGCCGCACCGCGGCTATCTGGGCATGTCCGATCTGGAGGTTTCACCAGGCTTCGGGCTGCGTTTCAACGCCGGTAATCGGACCTTTGTGCGTTTGGATGTCGGAGTCAGCCACGAGGGCGCGGTCCTCTGGCTCAAATTCAACGATCCATTCCTGCCACGCCTGTTCGGCGCGGGCACCAGGCAACCGCTGTACTGAGTATGGAGATTATGAGACGGATCGCCGCATTTCTGGTGCTGTTCGGGGCATGTACGAGCCTTGGCCTGGGCCGGAAATTCTAGGACGACGATCCGCTCATTCCGGAGCCGAAACTACGTGCGGTGGAAAAGGCGGCGAAACGAAAGCTAAGCGATTACTACGACATCGTGTGGCTCACTCTCGCTACGCCCGGCGAGAAGCAGCGCGCCGGAGCCCTGATCCCGGCGCAGGGCATCAACACGCTGGGCGATCCAATGGAGGGGGCTTGGTGGGAACGCCGGCATTACTGGCGCCGCATGAGCCTGAGGGAACTCGAACTCGGTCCGGTGAAGCAAGAGCCTCCGGCGACGGACGGCGATTGGACCGTGATATCGGCCAAAACGGAAGGTATCACGCCGGGTTTTGTGGTCGTTGACCGTCACAACCGCACGTATTATGTGAAATTCGATCCGCCTTCAAATCCCGAGATGGCCACGGGCGCCGACCAGATCGCCGCGAAGATCTTCTATGCGCTGGGCTATCATGTGCCCGAAAACTACATCGTTTACTTCAAGCCCGGGATACTCAAACTGGGCAATGACGTGACGGTGGAGGACAAGCTTGGGCGCAAGCGTAAAATGACCCAGCGGGACCTCTACGAAGTTCTGGTGCGTGTCCACAAGGACTCGGACGGCCGGTATCGCGCAACGGCAAGTGCGTCGGTACCGGGCAAATCCATCGGCCCCTACCGCTATTTTGGAACGCGCAGCGACGACCCAAACGACACCGTGCCGCACGAACATCGCCGCGACCTGCGCGGGATGCACCTGGCGTGCGCCCTGATCGATCACGACGATTCGCGATCCATTAACACAGCCGACTTTCTCACCAACGGGCCGTCGGGCAAGTTCATAAAGCACTACCAACTCGATTTCGGCTCCACTTTGGGAAGTGCGAGTTCCAAGGTCAACAGCCCGCGCTCCGGAGGCGAATATCTCTTCGGTTGGAAACAGGCTGCGCTGCAGTTCGTCACTCTCGGGCTCGCCGTGCCGCGTTGGGCGCGCGCTCATTACCCCGACTTGCCCTCCGTTGGCCGTTTCGAAAGCTCGATGTTCGATCCCGACGAGTGGGTGCCCGAGTATCCGAATCCCGCGTTTCTCAATCGCCTTCCGGATGACGAATTCTGGATGGCAAAACAGATCGTCAATCTGAGGGACGAGGAACTGCGTGTGATCGTAAAGACGGCGCAGTATAGCGACCCGAAGGCCGCCGAATGGGTGACGAAATGTCTCATTGAGCGGCGCGACAAGATCGGCCGGTCGGCATTCCGGAAGGTTCTGCCGATCGACCGCTTCGAACTGCGGAACGGCCGTCTGGAATGGGTGGATCTCGCCGCCGGGTACGGACTCGGCAAAGCGCTGGAAATCAAGATTCACTGGGCCGTTTTTGACAACGAGCGGGAAACAAGCGAGCCCATCGCCGGAGCAGACTCCGCGCGGCTGCCACGCATGGACGGGAACGGTTACTGGCTGGCAGTACTTGAATCGCCGTCGCGCCCTGGGCAGGCGGTTCGAGTTTATGTCCGGAAACGTGGCACGGAAAAGCAGATAGTCGGAGTGGAGCGCCGATGGTAGAACCACGCACCTTACGAACACATCCGGAGATGAAGTCGATCCAGACCCTCCCCGTCTTCCGGGCTTTGGGCGAACAGCCGAAGAGCCGGATCGAGAAACTGCTCTCGGTGTTCGCCGACGTGCGGGCCGGAGAGGGCGTGAGCGCGCTGCTGCTGACGCTCAACGTGTTTCTGGTGCTCGGCGCCTCGTATCTGCTCAAGCCAGTCCGGGAAGCGTTGATCCTCTCGGAAAGCGGGGCGGAAATAAAGTCATATTCCGCCGCCGCCCAAGCCATTCTGCTGGTCGCCCTTGTTCCCTTGTATGGCTGGATTGCCAGTAAGGTGAACCGGGCTCGACTGCTGGCGGGCTTGATTCTCTTTTTTGTTTTCAATCTGGTGCTGTTTTGGTTTTTCGGCTTGCAGGGGGCGAGAGAAGGCATCGTCTTCTACATCTGGTTCGGCATTTTCAATGTGTTCATGGTGTCGCAGTTCTGGGCATTCGCCAATGACATCTACACCGAAGGCCAGGGCCAGCGGCTATTCCCATTCATCGGCGTGGGCATGAGTGTGGGGGCGCTGGCAGGGGCATTGATGGCGGGTGGCAAAGCAAGACCCTTTACATACATGCTGATCGCTGGCGGTGTCCTTCTTGTGTGTCTGGTCTTGATTCTGGTTGTGAACGCACGCGAGAAGCGCACGGCTCCACCCGAACTATCGAAGCAGGGCGATAAGCCGCTCGGGAAAGAGGGCGGCTTTCAACTCATTCTCCGCGACAAGTATCTCTTCTGGATTGCCGTCCTGATCCTGCTGTTGAATGTCGTGAACACAGTCGGGGAGTATCTCTTAGGAAGATTTGTGGTGGCCGAGGCTCTGAAGGCCGGGGGTGACCCGAAAGTCTTTATTGGCCACTTCTACGCCGGTTTCTATAGTACGATCAACTTCCTCGGATTAGTTCTGCAAGCTCTTGCCACCTCTCGGATAATCCGCTATTTCGGCGTGCGGGGAGCATTGTTCATTCTCCCGATTCTGGCCCTCATCAGCTACTCAGTGCTGGCCGTGGCGCCGATTCTCGTCGTCGTCCGCTGGACGAAGATTCTTGAAAACAGCACCGATTATTCGATCATGAACACCGTCAGCCAAGTCCTTTGGCTGCCTACCTCGAGGGAGGCGAAGTACAAGGCCAAGGCCGCGATCGATACCTTCTTCAAGCGGGCCGGCGACGTGCTGCAGGCAGGCATTGTATTTGCCGGGACCACGATCGGCGTGGGCATAGCTGGTTTTGCATGGTTGAATGTGGCGCTTATTGCGGTTTGGTTGTATGCTGCCGGACGCATTTGCAGGGAACACCGCAAGCGCACGGTGTGAGGGCCTGGCCAGGCGCGCTACCGGAATTCATCCGATCGCGGTGCAGTGGCGCCGGTGATCGGGTCGTCACGACTCTTTCCGCCTCGCGGCTCCAGTCATGCAGCCAGGTTTGGTCTCTATGTAGCCGCCGTCGTCCGGCACACGGATGGGTGTCGTGTTAGCCTTTCGAGTGCGGAGGTTATAACCGGCTTTGTCCGATCCGAGATCCACGAATCAGTGTGCAATGTTGACGCGGCGTTCCCTGCTGGCGTCGCTGGCGCTTCCCCTGTTTGCTGCGGAACCGCATCCGGCCGGGCCCGGCATCACTATCAATCCGCTCTTGCCGCCCGGTCCTGGGAACCCGCGCAATACCGAGGGCGCATTCGTCACGCTGAAGGACGGCCGCATCCTGTTCGCCTACTCGCGGTTTACCAGCGGCGGTGACGACGATTCGGCGGCCGAAATTGTGGGTCGCTACTCCAACGACGGCGGCCGCACCTGGACCTCAACCGATGTACCCATCGTGGCGCGCGAAGGCGGCCAGAACGTGATGAGTGTGTCTTTCCTCCGGCTGCACGACGGCCGGATCGCTCTCTTCTATGCGCGCAAGAACTCCGTCGGCGACTGCCGGCCTTATCTTCGCTATTCGAGCGACGAAGCAAGGACCTGGAGCGATCCTATCCTCTGCACCCCGGACTTCAGCTATTTCGTCTTGAACAACGACCGCGCCGTTCAACTGCGCGGCGGGCGGATTCTGCTGCCCGTCGCTCAGCACACGCCCGTGAACGGAAAATTCAACCTGCGCGGAACCGTGATGTTGTATTTCTCAGACGACGCCGGGCGTTTGTGGAGCCGCAGCCGCACGGTGCTGGAGTGCCCTACTTCCAGCGTTTCCGGCTTTCAGGAGCCCGGTATAGTTGAACTGAAAGACGGCCGCCTGCTGATGTTCATCCGGACGCAGATGGGGAGTCAGTATCTCTCGCATTCCGGCGACCGCGGCAACACGTGGTCTCCCGCGCAGCCCTCCGAAATTCTCTCGCCGCTCTCCCCGGCGTCGATCAAGCGGATTCCCACCACGGGCGACCTGCTGATGGTGTGGAACGATCATTCGCAGGTGGATCAGGCGATGCGAGCCTCCGAAACTCCCGGGCGCTCCAGCGGTGGCCGGCGCACGCCGCTGACTGTCGCCGTCTCGCGGGATGAAGGCCGCACCTGGATTCACCGTCACAACGTACTGAGCGACCCCGCCGGGTGGTACTGCTATACCGCGATTCACTTCGCCGGATCGCGGGTGCTGCTCGCCTTTGTGGCGGGAGGGAGCGGGCTGCCCGCGCTGCGCCGCACCTCACTGGCGTGGTTCGACGTTAAGCGACTGTATCGCAGATGAGTGGCGACGCCGGCACTTCTGTTCACTCTTTGGGCGGCGTCTTGTTGATCATCAATACGAGTGACTCGTGAGCGCGAAGCAGTTCCGATAGTGGGTCCACGTGTGTCTCCAGTGCACGCGCCACCGTCTTCGGCTCCAGCATTGCCCACAATGATTCGCGAACGCGCGGTGGCAACGCGCTGTCCAGGTACTCAATGGCCAAGCCTCGCAGTGCCTTGTCATCGGTGTGAAGCGCGCGAAAAGCGATCTTGACCGGCTCGCGCGGCAGCACCGTGGCAAACAGCGAGAAGATGTGTTCCAGACTCTGGTCCGCGCGTTCCCGCAGAATTTCATCCAGGA
>JBDKSR010000200.1:0-3831 GCA_039680545.1 Bryobacteraceae bacterium
GCGGGGCTGAAACCGTGGCCGCGGCACGAATCGCTTGCCCACACGGGGAGCCGGCGGGGTCTGCTTCCGGGGCTCTTCGCAGATCGCCAAGCGAACCGACCGCGTAAGGCCAAAGTATTCATGCGCCATTGCATCCGTTATGGCTCAGCTGATCAACTCTCCTGGTCTTGCGTCCCGTCACGATGCCTGACCAGAACAGAAATTGGCAGGCCAACATCGATCCGCCGGACAGTAGGAGGACATCCTGTCGGCCCGACGCCAGCCACCACCAAACGGATTCCCCTGGGTTGCCCATCTTCCTCAGTACCTTGTCCAGGAAGACCAATGCACACACCATGCTCCCGAACTGATATCGGTCGAGTTTGCGGTGCCGGGGAACCCTCAGATCATCGCCTTCGCGGCCGCATCCCTTCCATGTCAACCAGATGAGCCCGACCCCCAGGTACTCCGCGTTGTGCCACAGCATCACCCACAACGGTAATAACACCCGCCACCACAACCACGGCAATACCAGCAACGGTTTAACAACCGCCAGCACCAGACACAGCAATCCTGCGAGCCAGAACCCCGCCCACTGGATCTCGCCCTTCTTCTCTACGCTGCCTCCCGGCGGTAGTACTTCAGAAGTCCGCCCAGCCGCTCGTCACAACGTACGCCTGTCCGAATCCCACTCCGATCTGGAGCGCGCGTTGGGAACAGCAGGTGATTCTCTTTCCCTTGGTGGTTCCTCTCCGAGTGGAAATGCGCGATGTGCTCGGTCAGAGCCCGGCGTAGCGACGCTTCACCGAACAAGATCAGCTTGGACAGGCACTCCTGCTTGATCGAGCGTATCCATCGTTCCGCGAACGCGTTCAAATTGGGGCTTTGCGGTGGCAGCACGACCGGCCGCACTCCCGCAGATCGCAATACGTCCCGAAAGGCAGGGCAGAATTTCGTGTCGCGGTCGTGCAGCAGGTACCGTTGGCCGCGGAGATGGCCGGACTCCTCGTCGGTCGCGTTGCGCGACATTTGGAGCATCCAGTCGGCCGTCGGATGACGTGTGACGCCGGACAGCGTGACGCGACGCGTCTCCAGTTGGACGAAGAACAGCACGTAATAGGTGGCCAAGCCCCGCCAGGTGAGCACCTCGACGGTGAAAAAGTCGACGCCGGTCAGCACGGCCATGTGAGCGGAAATGAATTGCTTCCAAGTGGTCTGCTGGCTTCGCTTCGGGGTGGGCGAAATGCCGTAACGCCGCAGAATGTTGCCGACGGTCTGGTCCGACACGCGATGGCCAAGGTTGGCCAAAGCGCCGACGATGCGGTCGTATCCCCAGCCAGAGTTCTCGCGGGCCATGCGGACGATGAGGGCTTCGATCTCAGGCGTGATCGGGGACGGCCCGGGTACGAGCGACGTTTGGATCCATCGAATTTCTGGGCAATCAGCCGGCGGTACCAAGCCAGGATGGTGTCCGGGAGCGCGACGGAGGCGACCAACTGAAGGTTCCTGCGGCCAAGCCGCTTGCCGATTTTAGCCAGTGTGGAGCGCTCTGGATTGGAAAGGCGCAATCGCGAAGGAAGATGCGAGCGGAGGATGCGATTCTCGGCGATGAGTTATTCATTCTGGAGCCGCAATCGCTGGTTGACGAGGCCCGTTACGTACGCCAGCAGCCGCACCCATTTGTTGTCGCGCATGGTGAAGGAACATCATACGCGGTTTGGCGTAGAACCCGTGCGATACATTGTTTGACCATACGGGGTTGCCTCTCAGTCGGCTGTCGAAGGTGGCGGGGATACTGCGTGAAACCCCGACGACGCCCGTCACCAGGCAAAATCAATGTGCCGGGCGCCGGCCGGGTGTCCGGCCCTCAGGCGCCGCAGCACTTTTTGAACTTCTTGCCGCTGCCGCAGGGGCAGGGATCGTTCCGCCCGACAAGCGTACTGCGCAACTGGCCATTGCCGAGGCCGCACCGGCTCCGGCCCGGCGATGCGGAGCCGGAGGGCATCTCAGTTCCTGCCGTCGCCGGTCTTGCCTACCGAGCCAGGCATTGCTTTCGACTTGCGCGGCTTCTTCCCGCGTGAAAGGGTCATGGATTTCTCGAAAGGAGTAAGTCTCGCCTGGCGAGCCTGGGCGAACTGGTCCAGTTGGTGCTCGGCCAAACTCACAAGTCTATAGCGCGCCTTAGGACGGAATGATCTTATGCGGACGGATAATGAAACGCCTGACCATTGTCTCCAGCCGGCGTTGGGCGTTCTGAGCCTCTTTTCTAAAACGATTCATTCTTCTGTAAGCCCAGTTCGGATACTGCTGGTTCCAACTCTGCAGGCATGGTTGGTCCAGCTCGGGCTGTCGTAAGGCATGGAGGGCCAGCTGAGTGTGTTTTTCGCTTAGTCCTTTTGTCTTGCCGACCAACATTTTGGAACGAATCCGCTTATACGTTTGAGCCACCTCGGCCGGAGTATAGAACGGGTCGACTACGATCTGGATACGTACCAGCCCTCCGAGTTCATGGCACACGGACGAAACCATGCAAGTTGGAATTTCGGGTATTAGATCGGTGAGGACGAAACCACTCGCTTGCGCTTTCTGCCAGCCGTACATCTCTGCCAATCTATGCGAGAGCTTGTACAGAGCTCCAAGTGGCCCGTCGGGCCCCGCCGGGACACGCTGTACCCAGACGCTGCCAGCTCGGTGATATTCCAGAAAGGTCACCGGTACCAAGACCTCGAACTGGCTTATCTCCCGTAACGGTGGTGTGAGAGTATAACGGCCATTTACGTCGGGCTGCGGAGTAACGCCAGCCGGCAGTCTCACGATCACGGCATGTCTGTACGGATAATCGTTTCTCTGCTGGAGAATCCAGGGCTCGACTTCTTCGATCCTCAATACTCGGCCGCCAAGGAAAGCCTTGCGAAACCACTTCACTTGCCCGTCCTCCCTCGCTTGGGCCGCAACGTACCACGAGATTGCCTCTTGGCGGGATGGGATCCGTTTAGTGCGCCTGTGGCGGCGGCTGAGTTCGATATAGGGCGCCGGGGATCCGCTTTCCAGTTTCGTTAGGCGGGAGATCTTCCGGACGAGCCAGTCCAGACTCGACTCTCCTTGCAGGAACTCGCTCACCATTCGCTCGTCGACCGCGTACTTCCAAACCGAATCGCTGATCTTTCCACACCGACGTTCCACTCGCTTGCGAGCTGCGGTCTCGGCAGCCTGGTTCACTATAGGCACCCATAAAATCATCGCATAGCCTAGAAGAGATGTTATTCGAAGACGAGTTGGAAACGATGCCGAGATCAAAGGAAGTCCGGAATGACGGAAGGTCGTCGTAAGGCGGGCCGTAAACCGGTTCAGATCGACTTAGTTGAGCTGGAGAAGCTATCCGCGCTGCAGTGCACCGACCAGGAGATTGCCGGCTGGTTCGGCGTGTCGACGCGCACGATCGAAAATCGGCGAAAAGGCCCCGAATTCGCGCAGGCGATGCAACGCGGCCGCGCGAAGGGACGCATCTCGGTTCGTCGCGCACAGATGAAGATGCTGGAAAGCGGTAGCGGCACTATGGGCGTCTGGCTGGGCAAGCAGCTACTCGGGCAACGCGACATGGTCACTAATCAGCATGTCGGGGAGGCCGGCGGACCCATCCAGGTGGCGATGAAGCCTGATTTTTCAAGGTTCACAAATGAAGAACTGCAACAGCTACGAAGCCTTGCTAGCAAGGCCCAGCCTGGGCGAAGAGATTGATCAAGAATTGGCGGCGCGCCGGTTGCGGGAGTTCGTGCGCCAAGCGTGGCCCGTGGTCGAACCGTCCACGACATTTGTTTCGGGCTGGCATCTGGATGCCATCTGTGAGCACTT
>JBDKSR010000201.1:0-1954 GCA_039680545.1 Bryobacteraceae bacterium
TTCCGTAAGGGGGTGACGGAGCATGAGACGTGGATCATGCGTAAGGCGAAACAGCTTTACCGTCCCCTCCTGAGGCGCTCACTGGCGCACCCGGTGACCGTTGTGGCGATTACGACCGTTGTTTTCCTCGCGAGCTGTGGCGTTGCGTTTACGATAGGCGCGGAGTTCATTCCACGGCTCGACGAAGGAGCGATTGCGATATCCGCGTGGCGGCTGCCAAGTGTATCGCTCACGGACTCCGTCAACAGCACGACTCTTATTGAGAGGACCCTGAAGGGCTTTCCGGAAATCGAGACCATTGTCTCGCGCACCGGACAGGCGGAGATCCCTACGGATCCCATGGGGCTGGAGATGAGTGATGTGTATCTGATTCTCAAGCCAAGGGATCAGTGGCCGAATGGCGAATCACGAGAGGAATTGGTCGCGAAGATCGATAAGATCCTCAAGGAGAACGTCCCCGGCCACTCGTTTGGGTACAGCCAACCGATTGAATTACGAGTGCAGGAGATTATCGCCGGGACACGCTCGGACGTGGCAATCAAACTATTCGGCGAAGACCTCGATGTTTTGAAGCACAAGGCGGACGAGATCGTTGCCGCAGTGTCGCGGGTGCCCGGCGCTTCCGACACCAAAGCCGAGCAGATTGCCGGGTTGCCATATCTGCGGATTCGTATCAACCGGGCGGAAATTGCGCGTTATGGGATCAACGCCTCACAGGTGCTCGACGTGGTGGAGGCGATGGGTGGGAAAACGGTTGGCCAGGTGCTCGAAGGACAGCGGCGGTTTGATCTTCAAGTCCGTTTTCAGGAGAACCAGCGTCAGAGCCTGGAGCAGATCAGGAATCTCAAGGTCGCTGACCCGCAGGGGCGGCTCATTCCGCTCGATCAGTTGACAGAAATCCGGGTCGAACAGGGGCCGGCGCAAATCAGCCGGGAGAACATCCACCGCCGGATCGCTGTTGAAACCAACGTTCGCGGCCGGGATCTCGCAGGCTTTGTGGCCGACGCCAGGAGGACTGTTGAACAGAAGGTGAAGCTGCCGCCTGGGTATTGGATCGAGTGGGGCGGCCAGTTCGAGAACCTCCAGCGGGCGGCGTCACGGCTCGGGATCGTTGTTCCGCTGGCGCTGTTCCTGATCTTCGTGCTGTTGTACACGACGTTCAGCTCCGCCAGGCTTGCTCTGCTCATTTTTGTAAATGTGCCCGTGGCCGCGACGGGCGGCTTGTTCGCGCTGGCGGTCCGCGGAATGCCGTTTAGCATCTCCGCGGGAGTAGGCTTCGTTGCCTTGTTCGGTGTGGCGGTGTTGAACGGTGTTGTGCTCGTCAGCTACATCAATCAGATGCGCCAGCAGGGCATGAGGGTGGACGAGGCAGCATTTCACGGAGCCGAGGTGCGCCTGCGGCCGGTCTTGATGACGGCTTTGGTCGCCAGCCTCGGGTTCATCCCGATGGCGCTCTCGACTGGTGCGGGAGCTGAAGTCCAGAGACCGCTCGCGACGGTGGTAATCGGTGGCCTGATCACGTCCACTTTGCTGACGCTACTGGTGCTTCCTTCGATCTACGGCTGGTTCGTACATGACGAGCCCAAAGTCTGACAGGAGCTGGGCGTCACCCCTGCTTGGTCGATGGAGGCTCTTCGAGGATACAGATGTCGTTCAGGTTCCGGTATTCCTCGGCGAAATCCAAGCCGTAGCCGATAACAAACTCGTCGGGTATCTCGAAACCTCTGTACGCCACATCGACGGGACGGACCCGCCGGGACGGCTTGTCGAGCAACGCCGCGATCCGCAGCGACCGCGGTTTGCGCTGGTTGAGCACCTTCAAGAGATAGTTCAGCGTGATGCCGCTGTCGATGATGTCTTCCACGACAACCACATGGGCGCCTTCGATCGAGGCGTCGAGATCCTTGGTCAACATGACCTCGCCGGAGGACGATTTCCCTTTGCCGTAACTGGA
>JBDKSR010000202.1:0-1765 GCA_039680545.1 Bryobacteraceae bacterium
ATGGATTTGGAAATCATCCACGACCTGCTTACCAACGTGATCGAGGCCAGCCGGATTCTGGATATTGAGCCCGGCTTTCGTGCGGAGTGTGAAAGCGCCCTCAAAAGACTGGCGCCTCTGCAAATCAGTCCGAAGACGGGGCGATTGCAGGAATGGGTAGAGGACTATGAGGATGAACAGCCCGATCACCGTCATACTTCGCACCTGTTTGGGCTATATCCGGGGTATCAGATCTCAATGACGCGGACCCCCAAGTTGGCGGCCGCTGCCCGGAAGTCGCTTCTGGGGCGGGGAGAGGTGGGCGCCGGTTGGAACCTGGCGTGGAGGATGAACTTCTGGGCACGGTTTCAGGACGGCAACCGTGCCTACCAGATGCTGTCGAACCTGTTCCGGCAAAACACCCTTTCCAACCTGTTCGATACGTATCCGCCTTTCCAGATCGACGGGAACTTTGGCGCTACGGCCGGAATCGCTGAGATGCTCCTGCAGAGTCACGCCGGTGAGATCCACTTCCTGCCCGCGCTTCCGGATGCCTGGCCGAAGGGAGAAGTCCGTGGTCTCCGCGCGCGCGGGGCGTTTGAAGTGGATATGCAGTGGGACGCGGGGAAACTGCGTCACGCGAGCATTCGCTCTCTGAAGGGGAATCGGGCACGCTTACGCACAGCAGCGCCAGTCCGCATCACGGAGAACGGCGTCCCCGTAACGGTAAAGACTGTCGAGCCGAATGTCGTCGAGTTTGAGACGCGGCAGGGCGCTTTGTACGAGCTGATTTCCTAAGTCCTGGCCGCGTCAGGCTACTTCGTAGCCGTGGTCCGCGATTTGCGCCATCAGCACATCCGATTCATGGCCGTGGATACGGAAAATCTGGCGGACCAGGTCGCAGACGCTCTCATAGCCGCGCTCGTAGAAGACGAGGACCGACGGACCCGCGCCGCTCAACACGCAGCCTAGCAGTCCCGGTGCTCTCAGGCGGAGTATTTCGCTGAGTCCGGGCACCAGTCCTTCGCGGAACGGTTGGTGTAACCGATCCTCCAATGCAGTGGGAAAGGCGCTCGCGACACCCATCACCAACGCTCCGATCAGAAGCGCTGACCGTTGTATGTTGAAAATCGCGTCCTGCTTCGAATACGACTCCGGCAGCACAGAGCGTGCCTTCGACGTCGGCAGGATGAAATCCGGAACGACCACCGCGACACCGAACTTCTTCGGAAGTTCGATGCGGACAGCCCGCGTAACCCCACCGGAATCGATGGCGCTTGCCACAATGGAGCCTAGAACGCACGCGGCAACGTTATCCGGATGACCTTCGAGGCGCGCGGCCTCGTCGAGGATGCGAAGCGGTTTCCAGCCGAGACCAAGCAACTTGTCTGCGATCACGACGCCTGCAATCAAGGCTGCGGCGCTGGAACCGAGGCCCTTGCCGATCGGAATCTCGTTATTGATTTCGAGTTCGATCGGGTCAAGTATGCCGTGTGTGTCGCGAGCGACGGCTAAGGCGGTTTGCCAGATCAGGTTGTTCGAGCCCGTCGAGATATGACTCGCATCCCGGCCTGTGACCCGAATCGACAGGGAATCAGCCGGCCGGAACCGGCATTCGAGGTATACGGATAGAGCGAGTCCGAGCGCGTCAAAACCCGGTCCGAGATTCGCGCTCGATGCGGGAACTCGGACCGTTGTCCAGGATGCTGGGGTCACGGAATCAGCCACCGAGCGTGACCTTCTGTCCTTCTCGTGCGGATCGGTATGACGAGACGACGAATTCCAG
>JBDKSR010000203.1:0-2203 GCA_039680545.1 Bryobacteraceae bacterium
GGAACCGAGAACTTGACCACCGGCTGGTAATACTCTGTCGGACGGCTGCCGGAAGCCTTGAAGAAGGAACCTCCCAGGGCTAACCGGGGAGAAGCCTTCTGGAGGTACGAGGGAAACTTCAGCTCTATCAGCGCCGTCCCCGTGTGGGCGTTCTCCCGATAGGCGAATAGTTCACTTTGAAGCGTGTTCGGGACCAAGTACAAGATATCTGATCTCAGCGACGAGCGGGAGTAATCCCCGAGCAAGGTGAACAGCTTGCCGCCCGACGGCGTCCAGTACACTGTGAGGGAGTTGTCGCGGTTCAGGAAGTCGTACCGGATACTGTCGCTCGGGTTCTGGTTGTTCAGAACCGTGAAGCGAGCCCCCACGTTCAGCGACTTCAACAGGCGATAATCAATCCGCACACGCCCTCTTTGATAGTCCTGCAGGCTCGTGCGGAAGTAGTTCTTGCAAGCCGAGCCACCTTCGAATTCGCCATTGACGGTGATCTTTTGGACGGCGCGGTAGGTAAAGCCGGCCAATCCGACGTTCATCTTCATTTCACCGGTCTCAACCGAGCCGGTCTGGCTCAACACGCCAGCGCGCACTTGGGCGTCGCCCCAAACGTAGCGATGCCCGCCGCGTAACGTCAGCTTCGGCAGCACATCCACAAGCAGGTTGGCCTCCTGCCGGTTGTAGTTGAAGACCAGCTTTTCGAGACCCGGCAAGACTCCGGAGCCACTTGTTGACGTTCCGGCCGCCGTAACGAAAGTCTGGTCGAGAAGCCCCGTGCCTGAGGTGTGGAACCGGTCGGTGACGATCGATTCGATGAGACGAATTCGACGGTGAAGGCGAAGTTCCGCGCCGAAACTGCCGGACGTGTGAGGCTGCTTGGACTCGGCAGTCGTGAAGACCTGCTGCGAACTGTAGAACAGGAACGGGTCAAAGGAGACGAAACTCCCGGTGCTGACGTGGGAGTAATTCACGTCGCTCGACGGCTTACTGTACAGGAACTGCGCGGAGACGTTCACCCAGGACAACGGGCTCGCCGTCACCAGGCCCTTGCTGTACATGCTGTCGCCGTCAATCCGATAATTCTGCTCAAGCGTGGAGAGTTGTGTAACCGTGCCGAGAACCTTCGAGGTCCGGTTTCCGTAATTCGGATCATCCGAGTAGAACAGCCGCTGGTGGTCCTTAAAGTTCGTGCCGCCCTGTTCGATGGTCGCGTGGAACCGGTTCAGTTCAACCCGGACACCGCCGCGGAAATGATTGGTACGGTCGCGCAGGTCGCGCCGGATCGGGAACTCATTCGTATCGGTGAAAAAGTCACTGATGCTCGCTCCCGAGCCCCAATCCCGGGTGAAGGCGAAGTAGGGAATGATTCTGCGGCCCGGCATCAGGTCGAGTTGGATGTCGAGCATGCGGCGATGCGTGTCGTACGAATTCTGGTTCAGGAAGATCCCCTGGCTGATGGTCGGATCAGCGTACGACGGCAGCGCGTTGAAATAGGAAAGGTTGCGGTAGTCGACGGAAAGGTCATAGATGCCTCTGCGCCTGACGTCGATCTGGGCCGTATTGTAGGGATCACCGCCCCAACTGTGGGCGCGGATCCTGGCGGTGTCGAACAGGCAGTAACGCTTGTCCTCCAGGGTCAGGTCAAGTCCCAGCAGCTTCGGGCCGTCCCCGAGATTGACGACGCTGCGGTAGGTGTCGAAGCTCCCGCTGACGTCGCTCACCCACCGGTACCCGAAATCGATGTTGCCGGTCAGCCACTGCTCGGCGGCGGGCGCCGGGGCCTGCGTTTCCTGTGCCGGTTGCGCCGGCGTTGGCTGTTGCGCCGCGAGCGGAACGAAGATCAGGAGGCTGGCAAGTATCAGTCTCATCGCAGTAACGCCCGGCTCACGTGCGATCCATGAACTTTCACGTGGCAGATCGTACAGTTGCGGTATCGCGAACTCAGCATGTTGTGAAGCCCCGGCGGCACGGTGCCCATACCGTTCGAGGAAGGCCGCGTCGTCGTCGGAAGGTTCGCGTGGCACTCGAGGCAGGTCATCGCCACCTCGTGCCGTATCAGCATCTTCGGATTGGCTGAGCCATGTGGTTGGTGGCACGCCGTGCATCCCTCAAAGCGCACCGGCGCGTGCTCGAAGGCGAATGGACCGCGTTTGTCCCCGTGGCATTTGAAGCAACCCGGTTCGTTGCCGGACACGACCTGCATCGATCG
>JBDKSR010000204.1:0-20978 GCA_039680545.1 Bryobacteraceae bacterium
CGGACGCCCGAAGGAAACTCCTGCCGGCTGCCGTCCGGCAGAGTTACGTTGATGCTGCTCATAAGCGCTGATTTTTCAGCGTAGCACACCGTTCCCAGCCTCATACGCAGATAACTTAGGCGCTAAGATGGGTAGTGAGATATCGGGCCCCATATGACCCAGATCGCCGCGCAAAATACGGAAGAGAACCCGCTCGTTGAGCGAGCGCAAGCCGGTGATACGAGCGCGTTTTCGCAGCTCGTTCATCAGTACGAGCGGAAGATTTTCCGGCTTGCCAAACACATCACCCAGAGCCAGGAAGACGCCGAGGATGTGCTTCAGGAAGCGTTTCTAAAGGCTTACGAGCATCTGCCTGAGTTTCAAGGTCAATCCAAGTTCTACACGTGGCTGGTTCGCATTGCTGTCAATGAATCCCTCATGAAGTTGCGTAAGCGAAGACCGGGGAAACTGGTCTCGCTCGACGAGGAGATCGACACCGGCGAAGACAAAGTAGCGCGGGAGATTGCGGTTTGGGACAACACTCCGGAAGACCGTTATTCGCAGGAGGAACTACGGAAGATCCTCGATGACGCTATCGACGCCCTTCCGCCAATCTTCCGGACTGTGTTCGTTTTGCGCGATATCGACGAGCTTTCGACTGAAGAGACGGCGGGTATCCTCGATATTTCGATCCCTGCCGTGAAGAGCCGGCTCTTGCGCGCCCGGCTTCAGCTTCGGGACAGGCTCACGCGATTCTTCAAAAGAAAGGGAGACGACGTCTTTGCTTACATGTAAGGATTTCCTGGACGAACTCTCCGAGTACTTGGACGGTACGGTCGAGGGCGAGATGCGCCGGCACTTGGATGAGCACGTGAAGGAGTGCCCCAACTGCTGGGTCATGGTTGACACGACCAAACGGACCATCCAGATTTACAAGGGGATAGAACCGCAGCCGCTTGATGAGGGACTGCGTTCCCGCTTGATGAAGGCGCTGGACCAGAAAATGGCCGATCGCCGCCGTCAGGCTGGGCCATCAACTCCGGCGGAGCACTGACGGGCTCGAAAGCGGCAGTGGCGGCAATGCCCCCCTTCACGGGGCGGGAAACATAACGTCGATTGCGCGTCTTTGAACCGGCGCACGCTCTCGCGTGCAGCTTCCATCGATCCCTCCGAAAGGTCCACGTGAACCGCCACATCCGGTCTGAGAAAGTAGACAAACGCCTCGTCCGGCATCCTGCCTTCCAAGCGTCCAACTCCGAGCGCGTATAGGCGCAATTGCAACGCGTGCTGTTCTCCGCGCGCCTCGGCCTGTGCCGCTTCGATGTCGTCCGTCTTGTAATCGACAAGCACGACTCGCCCGCCCTCTTCGAACCAGAGGTCGATCTGCCCGCGCAACACCACGTCTTCGACGGCAAACAATAGACCGAACTCCCGCTCGGCTCGGGACGCGTCCGCCACTCTGCGGCCAAGGGCGCTCTTCTCAAATCGAGCCTTCAGTTCGAGTGCATTCGCATCGGGTGACTCCACAGCCGCCCCGGCAAGCAGTTCATGAACCTGCGTGCCGAACTCGGAGGCGCTCATTTCCGCATGCCCATCCGAGTCGCCCGGCCTATCGCCATTTCCTCCATAGGCAGTCCAGCCTGTCGCCCCCCAGCCTGCATACCGTTCGAGAAAATAGCAGCGAGGACAACGCTCAAACGCCGCAATATCAGTGGCGGAAGCTGACGAATCATGCTGGTCCGTTGCGTGCGCCCACGGTGCTATGACTTCTTCCTCGATCGCGTGCTCCTCGCGAACCGGTGCAGGAACCAGTTCCGGCTCGGCTCCCGGCCGAAGCAAACGGGCACTGAACCGGCCTTCTTCGAACTCTTGCGCGACCGGCCCCGCGTCGGTTGCCTCACAGTCGAGCGCAAGACTCCCGATGACGCGTTTTGCGGGCTGCGCCGATCTTTGGTGGTGTGAAAACGAGAGGACCAGGTGCTCCTCGGCGCGAGTCATCGCGACATAGAGCAACCGGTTTTCCTCTTCGCTCTCACGAACCTTGTTTTGTTCGGTATATTCCACACGAATCGAATCGTCGAGATAGCCGTTACCCGCGGGAGTCCGCCACCGGACGCCGAGGCGACCGTTCGAAGTCAATGCCAGAGGCGGGCCCGACTGACTCGTCCCCCGGTCCAACGCCGCGAGAAAGACAATCGGAAACTCCAGGCCTTTGGCCTGATGGATCGACATGACCCGAACAGTGTCGGACGAGTCATCAGGGGGAGCATCTGTTTCCGGGGCCGCCTCACGCCGCCAGGCAAGGTTCGCCACCAGTTCATCGACAGAGCCCCTGCGCGTACTCCACCATCCGCGAATGATTCCGAGTAGCTTGTCCACGTTGGCGCGGGCACGGGTATCCAAACGCTCCTCATAGCCCGATGCGTCGATCGCACGCAACAGCAGACGGTCCGGGGAGATGTCGTCGCGCACCCCCCGTAAGCTCGCCAGAAGCTCGCGGAAGCGGCGCAAGCGCTCCAGCTCCGCGGCATCGTAGTCTTCGTGTTCCCCGAGGGCGGATGCCTGCAATGCACGTGTCAAACCGCCGCCAGACTTCATTCGCAGTAACGTCTCGTCGCACACCCCGGCAAGCGGCGACCGCAGCACGCCGGCGAGAGCGATCTCGTCCCTCGGATTTGCGATCACGCGCAGCAGCAAGATGAGATCCCTGACCTCGCGCGCCTCGTAAAACGTCCGTCCACCGGTCGTAAGGTACGGGACGTGGAATCTTTTCAGCGCGCGTTCGATCGGCTCAAGCGCTTTCGACGTCCTCACCAGGATGGCGAAATCACGGAACCGGGCCGTATGCTCCTTTTCGCCGGATCCCACCTTCAACGCTCCCTCGAGTTCACGGATGCGCCGCGCAATCCATTGCGCCTCGAGTTCGCGGCCGGACTCCGAGTCATCGCCACGCGCGGCGATGATTTCCACGCACGGCTCGGGCTTCTCAGGAAAGGCGCGTTTGGCCGTGAGCGTCCTCGCCTCGATGCCCTCGGCGCCGCGTAGAATGTACTCGGCTGCTGCGAGAACCTGTGCACGGCTGCGATAGTTCTCGTCAAGCTCGTCCACTTCGTGGCCCGCGTTCTCGACGTCACGCCGGTAGTCCTGGAACGCACCTGGAGCCGCATTCCGGAAGCCATAGATGGACTGGTTGATATCGCCTACCGCGAAGAACCTTCCTGGGGAACGAATCAGGTTCACGATCCTCCATTGCAGCGGGTTCGTGTCCTGCAATTCATCCATCAAGACGTAATCGAAGTTGCCGCGAACCGATCGCAGGGCTTCCGAATTGCCCTCCAGCAACTCGATCGCGCGCTCTTCCAGGTCCGAAAAATCAAGTGCGCTCAGCTCACGCTTCCGCGACTGATACGCCTCATCGATCCGTTCGAGAGCATCCACCAGAAGTCCGCGAGAGGAAGCGTAATACGTTCCGGCAAGCGCCGCCAGAATGGCCGGAACCCGGTTGTCCCTTAAATCGCCCACGACGTCGTGCAGCAGGTTCCCATTCCGCAGGCCTGTCAGGCTGCACCCAAAATCACTGAGCACACGAAAGTGTTCCGCCGAAAGAGGCGCTCCCTCCAAAGCGCGAGCTTCCACCAGCCACCCGCGAAGCTTTTCCACTCTGCGTCTCTGTGCATCGCTCCCAGCGGGCGGCACCTGTTCGAGCATCACTTCCACTTCTCGAACCACCTCGCGTATGGCATCCGTATCAAGCGTGGCAGGATCCGTCCGGTCAAGCGTCGCGCCTGTTACGCGCCGCGCCTGGTACGCCGACATCAGGCAGTCCGCAAGGTCGTTCGAGAACTGCGTCGCTTCGAGTAGGCGTTGAAACTCCGCGGGACGCTCCTGGTAGAGCTTTTCGAGCACCGCGTGCGTGACTTCAGTAAGCGCAAGGGCGCTCTCCGGTTCATCGAGTACCGCGAATTCCGGATCGACCCCGGCCGCGACCGAATACTCGCGGAGCAGCCGCGCGCAGAATCCATGGATTGTCGAAACATACGCGCGCTCGATCTGCGCCCGAGTCGTCTCATCATCCGAAAACGCGTTGATAAGTCGCTGCTTGATTTCCGTGGCGGCCTTCTCTGTAAACGTGATCGCCAGGATGCGCAGGGGCGCCACATGATGCTGTTTGACCAGCCATCCGAAACGCTCAACGAGCACACGCGTTTTGCCGGAGCCGGGACCCGCCACGACGCACACGTCCTGCCCGGTTCGTTCGACGGCTTTCTGTTGTGCCGGGGCGAGTATCATCCTTCGGCTTCCTCCAATCCGCCCGCCGCGGCACTCCACGCGGCACTTTCGACCCGGCAGATATCGCAATACTCACACCATTCGCAGAGCTTGTCGTCCTCGGGCTCAGGCAGGATTCTTCCCCTCCGGATCTTCCCCAGGGCTGTCTCGAAAGCCTGCGTCGCTTTGGAAACCAGTCCGCCAAGGTCTTCGTCAGCACATCTCTTCCCGTGACGCAGCCCCGGAACTGAGACGTGCCATCCTCGCCAACTCGCTTCCCCACGCAGCCCCGCGAAAAGCATACCGGCGGGCTCGTGCCCAAGTGACCGCTTCAATCCCAACAGGTACAACCCGCCTTGAACAGACTTCGCCTCGTCCGTCTTCTTGAAACGATCGCGCAGATTGGCGGCGCGGCTATATTTGTAATCCACAACGAGCGCGCGGTCGTCCGGGTAGATGTCGACGCGATCGAATCGCCCTCTCAACACGACGCCATCCGGCAACTCCAGTTCGAACGGCTTCTCAAGTAAGTGCTTCGCGGCTGGCAGATCACATTCGCTGATGAACCGCCGCAGGTCGCGAAGCAGATCCAGCCGGACAGCTTCGGTCCGGTAGCTGTCGGGAATGCGCCTTTCCGCGCAAATGCGCCTGAACTCCTGTTCGAAAACATCGTCGACGTTCTCCCCCGCCCCGACGCAGCGCGCGAGGACCCGGTGAACCACGTCACCCTGCGCCAACAGGTCAAGCCGTTCACCGGGCTGTACCGGCGGTTCTTTCAGACCCAGTGTTCTCCGGCCAAAGAACTGGAACGCACATTGCAGAAAACAGTCAATCGCTGACGGACTCGTTTTCGTATTCTTCGCATCGATCCTTTCACGAAGCTGAGCATCGCGTATCGACGGCACACGAGCCGCTGGAAATGGCGCGGCGGCCACTGGACGCACGGGCCGGCTCGGTTCCGCGACGAGCGTTGCCGCAAGTTCCTCCAGGAAAGAAGAACGTAAGTTCTCGTCTCCTTTTTCGTTGAAACGCGGATAGCTCAGAACGAGGGTCGGAGTCGCCCGTGAGCAGGCAAATCGGAACAGAAACGGCTCCTCCGCATCCCGCTCGGCCGAAGTACGAAGTGAGATACCCGCCTCCCGGAACGCAGCTCGGGCTTGATCGGGCAAAATCGGGTTCTGGGGATGATATTGCGGAAACTGCCTTTCGAGCAGACCGCACAGGAAGATGACCGGAAGCTCCCACTGCCGTGCCTCGTACACATCCATCACGTGGACGACGTTGCGCCGGCGGTCCTCCGTCTGCAGTTGTGTCTGCGCGAGCGCCTCTTTCAACGCGTGCCAGAACGTATCGAAGGGGACAGCAACACCGGCCTCCAGGGCCTTCCCGGCTTCCTCAACAGCCTCCCCGAATGCACGCAACGCGTGGGATTGACTGCGCCACACGGCGACCATAGCGGGAGTGAACGGTTCCCTCGGTTCCTGGAAGTGAAACAGAAGCTCACCGAGCCGATTCAACTCCCCAGCCCAATCGCCGGGAGTGCGCTCGCCCGCGCGCCAGGAATCGAGGTAACCCAGTGCATCGATCAGGCGGCGGATCGCCGGGTGACGGGCGAATCCTCTCAGCGCGTGGAGCCCGCTCCCTGGAAGGCGCTCCCTCACCTCGAAATCAAAGCGGTCCATCTCAGGCAAACGGCCCGCCCCCGAGGATGCCATCCGCATCACGGCGAGCGTGTCTTCGTGATCCCACCCTTTGAGCATGGCCTCAACTGCCGCCGAGAGGTACCGGACGACGCTATGACCCGCCAGAGGCTCTGAAAAGTAAAAACGTGCGGGGATTCCGAACCGTTCCAGCGCCGCTCGCAGTGCGGGAACGTATGGATCCGCGCTGCGCACCACGATCCCCATCTCCCGGAACGGACGGCCCGCAGCAGCTTCAGTGAGGACTCGGCGGGCGATTTCGCCGATTTCCTCCTCCATCGTTCGCGCGGCGAGAATGATCTTCCTGGGTTCTGCCCCATCCTCCAATCCGCGCTCCTCCTCGAATCCCATCCGGAGAAGGGCGGCCCGAGCCGTCGCGGCGCCATCCCAGGAAGGGAGGTTGATCGTCACGCCGGCGTGCGTTCGCAGAGCATCGACAATCCAAAGCTCCGGTTCGGACAAGGTAAAGAAACCGTCAATGAAAACCGTCCGAAGGTCCGGCAACCCCTTCTCGCGTATGCGTGTCGCGGCCAGCCGCAGGCGTTCTCCCCGCCCGAGCATTCCGAGACGTTTCCACTCGCTTTCCACGTACTCGAAGATGGTCAGGAACGCTGGGCCCTCCGGCCACCGGCCCGGACGCTGCTCGATCGCCGCGCGCACTTCTGCCGCTCCCAGTCCCACGGACGACAGCTCTTCTATGAGGGCCTGGAGCGAAGAGCGAAACCCAGGAAACGCACGGACCGAGCGGAATTCGGCGGGAGATAGCGCATCAAGAGATTTTTCGACAAGCAGCGCAAGCTGCGCACCCGCGATTTGCGGCACATCCTGCAACCAGGAATTCGCGAAGCTTGCGAGCGTGGTCGCGAGCGTCGGCCGCAGGACGAATCCTTCTCTCGCCAGTTCGTTTCGTCTGTGCTCCGCCATGGTGGCGGTCGGAACGAGCAGCCGCAGGTCTGCTTGTCCCGCTGCAAGCAACTCCCTGACACGGGACATCAGGCGATGCGTCTTTCCAAAGCCTTGGGGACCCGTGAGCAGGAGCATTTCCTGCTCAGTATACGGGACTCGGCTCCCGGCCACAGAACCCGAATGTCAGTGGATGACTTGCGCCCGGAAGACGTGCAGCTCGGTGGCTGGGTCTGCGTACACGTCCATACTCACGCCGGCCTTATGGGCCAAAGCCGCGAAGAACATGTCTGCACCCCAGCCTCGTTCTGTGGCCACCTGCGGCAACAGGAGGCCCTGGTGATAGCCCGATCGCAGAATGGCGCCATGCGTATTCACCTTGAACCAGGACCGGTCCGGAATTCGCTTCAGTGGAGTGAGCAGCGAGATGTCAATGTCGATGCCGGTCTCGTCCTGAGCCAGCCGGTCGAAACGGGAATCATCAAGTGCCGCCGCCATGGTCAGTTCCGGTATGAGCTCCCCCAATGCGCTGTCGTTCGTGGCGTGACCGATGCAGCCTCGCAAGTCGCCTTGCTTCCATAGCGTCACGAACGCAGCCGAACGCCGGCCCAGGACCGGATCGGGGCGTTCCGGGAGAACAACTTTCGGACGCCGCCCGGTGCGCCGGTATTCTCCGAGCGTTCGCCGGGCAAGGTCCAGCAGTAACGTGCCCGCTTTGGGTGTCACCTCAAACGAAGACGCTGGAAAATACCCGGCTGCTCCGTAACTCACGGAGTGATGAAAATCTTCTGTGATTTCGCCTGAAGCCTGATAATCTAGGACACTTTGGAAGACTTCCCCGTCAAGCATACGCATCACCGCGAGCAGCAGCGACACCGGTTCGTATCCGCAAACAGTCGACGCAGTTTGCCGCAGCGTACGCAAGAACATCTGCGGCAACAGGCTGCTTGCAGAATCCAGTACCTCGAAATCCAGACGCCGTAACCGCTCTCCGGTCTGGCTGTCAACGCGGAACGGTTCGTAACCGAATGCGGCGCCGAAGTGCGTCAGGTCGGAACTGGCAACCACAACGTCATTCGGGCTGAGCGTGCCCGCAAGAATCCCCGCCGCCTCATCCCGCCTGGCGTCACTCAGTCCACTTACGTAAACCGGCACAATGCGGGCCTCGGGAGCAGCCCTCTGCAAAAGCGGCAACTGAATTTCGATCGAGTGGTCACACAGCCGCTCCTCGGCCATCCTGTGAAACGCGCCGCTTGCCACGAGCCGGTCGGCCATCTCAATATCGACGCGGGTCTCTCCCAGAGGGCTGATGATCGAACTCACATCCGGAATCCAGAGCCCGGAGGGTGCACCCCTGTGAGCAAACCCTAGCAAAACGACAGAACGCGGCTGCTGCGACTCGATATGACGGTAAACGGCGACGGCTACAGTTCCCGAATACGCCAGTCCCGCATGAGGGACCAGATACCCTCGTGCGTTCGGCATAAGGTAGGAGCCGGCACGCTGCAGCGACGCCCCCCAACTCTCATCGATAAGCTGGCTAAGCTTCTCGGGCTCCCGTGGATACCAGGAACCGCTATAGGGTGTGATGTGTGCTGCGGCGGCTGGCATTTCTTCACCCGTATTGTAGACCTATCGGTCTGCAATGAGCGGTATTTCTTCGGTCACCCGCCGTTCTTTCAGTTCCCAGCCGAAGCCGGTTTTTGAAATTGTGCCGCCTCGTACCCCGTATCCGCTGTCATTGACCGGGCGGAGACACCGGAACGGATATGTTCGAGCACATTTTGCGACCGGACGGAGGCCGGGTCAAACCCTTGTGCGCTCAACAGATCGCGGACCTCCGGCAAACGCCCCGAATAGGCGGGAAACTCAACGACTGTCGTCTCATGCGCCGTTCCCTGGCTGCCTGAAAGCGGCCCGGCAACCGGAATATTGTGGAAGATTTCGGGGTTTATCGGGAATGGAACCTGCGAAAGCGTCTCCAGCAACTGCTCCAGACGCCGCGGGTCCACGGCAATTCTCACAATCACAAGCTCACCTTCCGCGCTCAAAAGAGACCCGCTCCGCGTGGCGGTAAGCTCAGGCCTTATCCTCATCCGTCCTCCTCAGCGTGCCGTGGCTGTAAATCCACGGACGTGCAAGTCAGATGCGGCGCAATCGGCCCAAGAAACGAAAAACCCTGAGCTAAAGGTCTCAGGGTGTCCGCTCAAACCGACTCACCTTTAGCACTTTTTTTAACGTGGTTGCAAGTAGCCGGGCCCATCTTCGAGGCCCTAAATCACTCCACGTGCTTACAGACTAACAGCCGTTCCCGGCAAAATCAACCGGTATGTTCACGGCAAATCGCTGGTCCTCCGGGCATGCACTTCCGTCAGCATCTTTTCGAACTTCTGTCTCTGCTTCTCGTTGAGAATGCGAAGGATACGCTGCTTGCCCGTGGCGCGGACCTCTTCCATCTGCGCCTGTGTGCTTTGCACGTACATCACAAAATCGTCAAGCACTGTTTCGAGTTCACGGCGCTGTTCCGAAGTCAGGTCCAGATCCTTCGTCATTCGATCGAGCGCCGTCTCCACGTCAGACCCCGGACTCAACTCCGCTTCATGTACCACGCCGTGGACCACAAAGCGCATTACCAGCGCTCCGCTTGCCGCGCCACACAGGAAAATCAGCGCCAAGCTGAGCAATATCCTGGGTTTCCGCCACGATGCCGCCTGATTCCCCTCGCCCATGGGTCCTCACTCCTGGTACGTCGCCAGCGCAACCAGAACCTGGTCGCGATCATGCGCGGGGTTGGAACCCAAAAGTTCGGATGCGGACGGTTCCGACGCAAGGATAACCACCGGGCTGGATGCGCCGAACGGAGTCTGCATCTCACTTGAAACCATGTAACTACCGGCAAGAGCTACAAGAATCAGGCTTGCCGTGACGAACCACTTGCTGAAACTTGGTTCGAGGAAAAAACTCCAGGCGGATACGGGACGCTGGGATTCAATCTTGGCCAGGACGCGTGCATAGAAGCCGGCGTTAGGTTCGATTCCGGCCGGGGCGCGCAGGCTCTTCAACAACTGCGCCTGAGCCTCCATTTCCATGACGCGCTTGCGGCAGTCCGCGCAGGTTTCCATATGCGAGCGGAAACCACGGAGGTCGGCGGAGGCACCGCCGTCTCGCAAGTATTCCTCAAGCCTTTCCCTGATCGGGTAATGCATAGCTTCTTCCCTCAAAAAACAACCTTATCCACCTCCCCGGCTTCAGTTTCGGATCTATCGTCCGTTCTGCCGGAAGGCGGTTCCATCTCCTGGAGCGGATCGCGCGCGTCAGATCGCATTCCAAAGTCTCTCGCTCCTAGGCCTGCGCCGTGGGGTGAACCATGCGCTGGGCCGCTTTCAACAACTTCTGACGGGCCCTGAAGAGCTTTACCTTGATGGTATTCTCGTTCATCCCCGTCATTTTCGCCAACTCTTCCACCGAATGTCCTTCAACTTCCTTCAACAACATCAGCATACGGTCGCCCTCGGAGACCTTCTCGAGGAGCCGCCAAACGTAATCGCGCTCGGCAAGCCTCGAGTCAAAGCCGGGGCTCGGGTCCCTCAATGCTTCGGAACTTTGGAGCCGTGCCGCATCCTCATCACTGAAATCGCTCTCATAGACGAGCTTGCGCACACGCTTCTTCCGCAAATAATCGTAGCACTCGTTAACCGTAATCTTGTAAATCCAGGTCAGTAAGGAGCTGCGGAAGTCGAAGCCCCGCATCGAAAAATATACTTTCGCGAAGACCTGCTGGGCGATGTCTTCGGCATCGTTTCGATTGCGCAAAATGCCGTAAATGATCGAAAATACCTTAGTCTGGTACCTTTCGACGATTTCCCGGAAGGCCATCTCGTCGCCCTTCTGCGCCCGGCTGACGAGAATTCCTTCCTCCGTTTTGCGGTATTCCACCTTGGCCTTCGCTCGGACTTCTCCGCCCGCCGCAGGATACGGGAGTACGCCGCTGACACCGCTCATACACCCATACCGACGTGGCCCGCATTCGGGTGGTTTCATAACCTGATGAACCTTCCCCACTTGGCCGGGACAAGACTGCGGGTCACATGGAACCCAACGGCGGGTCCTCGATAAACATAGCAGATTGGCGAATCTTGCGACTATGGGGGACATCGAACGAAGTGACAGCGGCGTACGAATATCGCTAAAATATCTGTTTAGAAGCCCACAAAGGGAGTTTAATCATGCTTCAAATGACCGAGACCGCGATCAGCAAGGTGAAAGAGATCCTCGCGACCCAGGATCCACAACCCTCCGGCCTGAGGATTTCCGTCGTCGGTGGCGGCTGCTCGGGCTTTAGCTATGCCATGGCATTTGAGAACGATCCTGGCATGCTCGACAAAACATACGACTTTAGCGGCCTCAAGGTCTTCATCGATCAGGCTAGTATGCTCTACCTCGACGGAGCCGAGGTCGACTACGTGGAAACTCCTGAAGCATCAGGATTTAAGTTCAACAACCCGAACGTTAAGTCGACCTGCGGCTGCGGCAGTTCGTTCAGAGCGTAACCGCACCTCTCAGCCCCACGTCACGGGGGTGGTCCCCGGAAAAGCCGGGTTAGTGTAGCTCTCTGCCCACAAAACGAATTACCGCACCTTGTGACGCTCGTCATAGGATAATAAGCATTTGAGCGATTTAGGAGGACAAGGTGTTCGTTTGCTTGAACGGTTCGCTGGTTAGTGGGAAGGTTGACTGGCCCGAGTTCGCGCACCTGGCCGCCCGAATCGGCTTTCCCGGCACGGAAGTCTTCCTCGGCAAGGCGATGGCCGAGGGATTGGACTCAACCAGGGCACTTCTCAAGACGCTGAAACTGAAGGTACCCTCCGTCAGTCTTCCGGTTGAATTTCGTAAGGATGAGGCGACTTTTCAGTCTGGTCTCAAGAATTTTGAACCGGCGGTCCAGTTCGTTGCGGCTCTTGGTTCCCCAGGCATGACAACGTGGGTTCTGCCGTCAAGCGAGAATCCCAAATCCGAGCAGTGGAAGATCCTGAAGGGCCGTTTCCAGGCCATGGCCGCAGTTCTCGCGAAATCGCGTTTGCGGTTAGGCATCGAGTTCGTCAGCCCCGTGCATCTCCGAAAGCTTTACCCGTACGAGTTCATCTGGCGCATGGACGAAATGCTTGCATTCGCAAAAGAATGTGGCCCAAACGTCGGGCTGCTTCTGGACTCCTGGCATTGGCATCACGCCGGCGCCACGGCGAGAGACATCGTCGATGCGGGCGCGGAGCGCATTGTGCACGTCCACGTTTCGGATGCCCCGAGAGTCCCTCCGGAGGAGATTCGAGACGGGCAGCGGCTCATGCCGGGTGAGGGCATCATCGACTTCACGACGTTCTTCCAGGCTCTCAAGAAGGCCGGATACAAGGGGGGCGTCAGCCCCGAGGTGCTCGGCCGCCTGAAACAGGTCGCCCCTGAAGACGGGGCCAAGTTGGGCCTCCGAACCACGCTCATCGTCATGAAGAAAGCAGGTGTCGCGTAGATACATGTTGGACAATCTACTGACCGAACAGCAGAATCCTGCCTCCGAGGGGATTGACGCTCTCCCCAGCGAAGGCATCCTGCGAGTGATGAACGGCGAGGATCTGAAGGTTGCCGCATCGGTGACTCCGGAGATCCCAAACATCGCCAAAGCAGTCGATGCCGCCGTAGCCGCGATTGAGCAGGGCGGCAGACTTTTCTATATCGGCGCGGGCACCAGTGGACGCCTCGGCGTTCTCGACGCCTCCGAATGCCCTCCTACCTTCAGCGTTCCTCCGGAAATGGTGCAAGGGATCATGGCCGGCGGAGAGCGAGCTCTCACACGGTCCGCGGAGGGCATCGAAGACGATGCTGAACGCGGCAGGAGCGATCTTGCAGAGCTTGGCTTCACGTCGAAAGATGTGCTGGTGGGGATCGCCGCGAGCGGACGCACACCCTATGTTCTTGGCGCCGTGGCAGCAGCCCGCGAAATGGGGGCGGTCACAGTCGGAATCAGTTGCACCCCGGACTCCGAACTCACCAATGCTGTGGACATCGCAATTAGCCCGCTTCCGGGGCCTGAGATCGTCACGGGATCGACCCGTCTGAAGGCCGGCACGGCGACGAAGCTGGTCTTGAACATGATCTCCACCGCCACGATGATCCGGCTCGGCTATGTTTACGGAAACCTGATGGTCAACGTTCAGCCGACCAATGAGAAGTTGCTGGACCGGGCCTGCCGGATTGTCTCGCAGGCAACCGGAGCGGATATCGAGCGCGCTGCTGAATTGCTAACCGAGGCTGGCGGCATCGTAAAGACCGCGATCGTGATGGGGCGTCTCGGCATCCCGCGAGGAGACGCCGAAAGACGGCTTTCCGCATGCGGCGGGCGCATTTCAGAGGCTCTGCGCCATGGATAGATTCGTCATCCAGGGCGGCATTCCTCTCGAGGGCGAAATTGCGATCAGCGGGGCGAAGAACTCCGCTCTCCCCGTGCTCGCCGCCTGTCTGCTGACGGACGAGCCGGTCGTCCTTCGTCGCATTCCCGATGTACGCGACATCAGGACGATGATCAAGCTGCTCGAAAGTTGTGGGGCCACAGTGACTTCCGAAGAGGGAGCGCTCCGCTTACAGGCATCCGAAATCGTCGCGCCCGAAGCCCCTTACGATCTCGTAAAAACGATGCGCGCATCGAGCTTGGTTCTGGGACCGCTCGCCGCACGGTGCGGACGCGCGCGTGTATCGTTGCCGGGAGGCTGCGCCATCGGTGCGCGGCCGATCAATCTTCACTTAGCTGGACTCGAGCATCTCGGGGCCGAGATCCACCAGGACCACGGTTACGTTGAGGCTACCGCTCCCGGCGGCCTCAGGGGCGGGTTTATCCATCTGGATCGCATTACGGTCACGGGTACCGAAGACCTGTTGATGGCAGCCGTCCTTGCGGATGGGGAGACGGTAATCGAGAACGCGGCGCGAGAGCCAGAAGTTTCCGACCTTGCCGCACTTCTCACCAAGATGGGTGCGCAGATCGAAGGCGCCGGAACATCGACAATCCGGATACGGGGCGTCAAGAAGCTCCACGGCGCCGAACACACCATCATTGCCGATCGCATTGAGGCGGGTACGTTCTTGATTGCGGGCGTAATCACCCGCGGTGACTTGCGGATCGTGGACTGTATCCCGGAGCACATCTCGGCTTTGACCGTCAAGTTGCGCAAGGCCGGCGTGGAAATCATGGAGGAGAGCCCCACCACCCTGCGCGTGCGCCCGACAGGAACACTCACGGCAACCGATGTGACCACGGAGGAGTACCCGGGCTTTGCCACCGACCTTCAGGCTCAGTACATGGCTTTGATGACGCAGGCTGAGGGGATTTCCTTCATTACGGAGACGATTTTCGAGAACCGTTTTATGCACGTCCTCGAACTGGTGCGCATGGGCGCCACTATCCGAATCGAGGGCCGCCAGGCCATCGTGGCCGGACCGCGCGAGTTTACGGGCGCCGGTGTCATCGCCTCGGACCTACGGGCGAGCGCGTCGCTGGTTCTCGCGGCTCTAGTGGCGCGCGGAGAGACGCTGATCGACCGCGTGTATCACATTGACCGCGGCTACGAGCAAATTGAGCAGAAACTGCGAAAGGTGGGCGCCCGCATCCGGCGCACGACGTAATCCATGAATCTTTCACACGGCGGTAAGAAGCACAACCCGGGCTTTCTCGCGCTGGTCAATGATGCGAAGTCCCGCATCCAGCAGATTGACATTGAGGCATACCAGCTCATGGTGGCCTCCGGCGACAGGCACCTCCTCATCGATACGCGGGAAGAGAGCGAGTGGGCAGCCGGCCACCCCGCAGGTGCAATCCATTTGGGTAAAGGAATCATTGAGCGGGACATCGAGACCGTTGTTCCGGATAAGAGCGCGAAGATTGTGTTGTGTTGTGGCGGTGGATTCCGCTCCGCGCTGGCGGCGGATGCCCTTCAGAAGATGGGATACACGAATGTGATCTCGCTCGACGGAGGCTGGCGAGCGTATCAGGCATCCGGCCTGAAGATCGAGAAGTAAACCGGGCAACTACCCGAGCGCGTGGCTCTCCACTCAAAGCACGACGCAGAAACCTGCGAGCGTTGCAATCGACTGGAGCCGACGCTTGATCCGTGAGCCTTTGATACGCGCGGACCGGAAGCACACCCGGCCGTTACCGATAGTGCGCGGCCACGTACGCTGACGGCCGTGACGAAACCGGCCCGCCGCAGCCGGGCAGCGGATTGTATCCGCACCCGGCCGGGGCTGCGTCCGCATCTGATTTTGCAGTTAACTCGACCTGCTCTCCGAAACTCGGATTTAACTATTCGGCGCTCTTGCGACGCCGCATCACGATCAATCCCAACAACAGCACAGCGAGTACGCTGCAAATAATCCGGATCGTCGATGCTTCCATTAAGTCTCTCCTTTCACCGCCGCCGTATCAGGCGGCTACATGTTGTTCATCATCGGCAGCAGATCGCGTGTGATCCGCACCGCCACCGGCCCGACAGTGACAACAAACAGTGTCGGCAGAATGCAAAAAAAGATCGGGAAGACGAGTTTCACGCCCAGCTTGGCGGCTTTTTCCTCCGCCTGTTGCCGCGCCTGCACCCGCATGAAGTCGGAATGCGTGCGCAAACTCTGCGCGATGCTCGTACCGAACCTGTCGGCCTGGATGAGGACGGCCGTGAGGCGTTTCAGATCCTCAACCGAGGTTCTCTCGGCCAGGTTGTGCAGCGCTTCGACGCGGCGGCTCCCTGCTTTTAGTTCCAGGTTCACCATCGCGAACTCTTCGCTGATCGCGGGATGTGCAATTTCCAGTTCTTTAGCCGCTTGAAGAAGGGCTTGATCCAGCCCGAGTCCTGACTCGACACAGATCACCAGCAGGTCGAGAGCGTCCGCAAGACCGCGCCGGATCTTCTTTTGCCGCCGCTTGGCCGCCAGTTTCACGTAATAACTCGGCGCCATGAAACCGAGCACCCCAGCGCCGGCCAGAATCATCAGCCTGTTTTCGGCAAGCCCGGGTGATCCCGCCGCGGCGAGGCCAGCCACAACCGGCAGTGCGACTGTCAGGAAGACTTTGGAACCCCGCAGGGCCTTGATTGCGTTCTCGCTTCGGAAGCCAGCCCGAATCAGTCGCCGCTCAGCAAGGCCGGCGTCTCGCGACGACGATGGAAGCATCGTTCCTAAGCGGCTGATCAGTTCCCGGAAGGCAAGACTCGGGTGGGCCGGCATGAATTGTGTCTGATCGGCCACCCGTCCGGTGACACGCTCCATGGCGGCCTTCGGGCGGGCCCACATCCGCATCCCCACAATCGAGACTGCGCCCGCAATCAGCACGAATACAGCGATGCTCAGCAGTAACTCCATCGTTCAGACCTCGATCGAAACGATCTTCCTGATGAACCCATAGCCGACAATCTGCAGCGCCACCGCCGAGCCGGCCATCCACTGCCCGGTTGGGTCAGTGAAGAAGAACGTTACGTACTCCCGATTCACGAAAAACATCAATCCCGCGACCATGATGGGGATCGTCGAAAGCGCGGCCCCGGTCATCTTTCCGTGGGCGCTCACCGCACGTATGCGTCCCCGTAACTTGAACCGTTCCCGAATCACGTGCGCCAGTTTGTCCAGCAGTTCGGCAAGGTTGCCGCCGGTGCGCTTCTGCAAAAGCACTGCGGATACAAAGAAGTGCACGTCCATGAGGGGCACCCTTTGGGCCAGTTTTTGCAGCGCCGCGTCCAGGGGCAGGCCCAGGTTGTGCTCTTCGAACGTCCGCCGGAACTCCGAGGACAGCGGATCTTCGAACTCCTTATGCAGCATCTCGAGCGACACTGAGAATGCATGCCCGGCGCGCATCGACCGGGCGACGAACTCCAAACTATCCGGAAACTGTTCTTCGAAACGTCGTAGGCGCGCTGATTTCTTCCGGACTACCCACAGGACCGGCAATACACCCGCGGCCGCGGCAAAGACAATGGAAAGCACGCCGTGCCCCACCTGGATGACCAGTCCTCCAACCGCGAAACCGGCCAGGGCGAGCGCCAGACACGCATAGACAAACCGCGCAACGTCCCACTTCAGGTCGGCCTGCTCCAGCAGCACTTGCAGACGTTCGGTCAGGCGAACCCGTCCAAGCAAATGCAGGATGATCGTTCCTTTGTGCTTGGCCTCATCGGGAATCAGGACCGGAGCCGGTGTGCCCGGCCTCTTCGACTCCTTGCTTGACGCGTTCCCGGAAAGACGCCCGCGAATCCGGCTAAGGTCCGCGCGCCGCATCGTGCGCGAGGCCATCCACCACGCGCCGATAGCCGCCAGCCAGAGCACCCCGAACAGAATCCAGAACTGCGTCACCGCCGCCTCCTTAGACGTCCACGATCTCGTCGAACAGGTCGGCTTTGAGATGTATCCCCGCCGCGAGCAACTTCTCGTAAAAGCGTGGGCGTATGCCCGTAGCCGCGAAGCGCCCGATCACCCGCCCATCGGGCGAGAGACCTCGCTTTTCGAACACAAAAACATCCTGAAGTGTGACAACATCGCCCTCCATCCCGGTCACTTCCGTGATGTTGATGACCCGGCGTGAGCCGTCGCTCTGGCGCGAGGCCTGTACGAACACGTGCACCGCGCTTGCGATCTGCTGCCGGATCGCACTCATCGGCATGTTGGCGCTAGCAAGTGAAATCATGACCTCGAGCCGCGAGATAGCATCCCGCGGGCTGTTGGCGTGAACCGTGGTCAGCGATCCGTCATGGCCGGTATTCATCGCCTGTAGCATGTCTAGCGCTTCTTCGCCGCGCACCTCACCCACCACAATCCGGTCGGGACGCATTCGAAGGCTGTTCACCAGCAACTCTCGCTGCCTCACCGCGCCGTGCCCCTCCAGGTTGGGAGGCCGTGTCTCCAGACGGCAGACGTGAGGCTGTTTCAGTTGCAGTTCCGCCGCGTCCTCGATCGTCACAATCCGCTCCCGCGGAGAGATGAACGCCGACATAGCATTGAGCAGCGTTGTCTTCCCGGCCCCGGTGCCGCCAGCGATGATGATGTTCAGTCGCGCCTTGACCGCCGCCTCCAGTAGTTCCATCATGGCCGGGGTCATCGACTTCTTCTCCACAAGGTCTCGCGGCATCAGCCTGTCCACCGAGAACCGGCGTATGGAGAGCAGCGGACCATCGACCGCGAGCGGCGGAATGATTGCGTTGACGCGCGAGCCGTCACTCAAGCGCGCGTCCACCATCGGCGTCGATTCATCGATGCGCCGGCCGACTTGCGAAACGATCTTGTCAATGATGTGCAGAAGATGGTTTTGATCCCGGAAACTGACGTTAGTCTGTTCAAGCACGCCACGGCGTTCCACATAAACCGAGCGGTGCGTGTTGACGAGAATGTCCGAAACCGTGGGATCCTGCAGAAGTCCTTCGAGCGGTCCGAGTCCGAATACCTCGTCGAGGACCTCGTCAGCGATCTGCTGTTTCTCCAGGGAACTTAGCAGGGTCGGCTCGTCCTCCATCAACGTCACCAGCGCCTGACGCACCTCGCCCCGCATCCGCTGGTTGTCGATCGTTGCAAGCGCGCCAAGGTTGATCTTGTCGAGCAGCTTGCGGTGCAGCGTGAACTTCAACGCCTGGTATTCCGGTTTGAGCGCCGCCTTGGGCCGGGTAGCGTTGTTCAGCAATCGCTGATCCCAAGGCATCTCTGAAGTGGATGTGTTTGTATCCGCGTGTGTCAGCATTGTTATGTCCCGAACCGGTCACTTACGTCTCAGCGAGAGCCGGGTCCCGATCCATCAGGAAACCTGTCCGGCGTCTTTCGCTCTTGACCGGTCCCATCAAACGTCCGGTGAACTCCCCAACGGCCTTACCCAAGCCACAGTCGGCCGGGAGCGGTTCGCCAAGAGTCACCACCTTGTGTAGGGACGAATAATCATTTGGGAAGCACGAAAAGATCGGGCGATTGAATATCTGCTCCAGGTCGGACATTCCCATCCCGTCGCCCTTCCCCAACCGGTTCACGAGCACTTTCAGGCGTTCCCCGCCGATCCCCAACTGCCCGAGGAGCGCCACGGCCTTTCGCGCCAGGTGCAGACTCGGCAACTCCGGCGTCGATACGAGAAACGCACTGTCGGTTTCTGCAAGGGCAAGCAGGCTCAACTGGTGAAAGATCGACGGCAGGTCGAGAATTATCCAGTCGTAGAGCCGCCGTGCCTGGTCCAGGACCGCCCGCAAGCGATCGGCTTCACGCGGAGTATCGTGTGGCACGCCCGGCGCCGGAAGCACGTCCAGGCCGTACCGATCGATCGTCAGCGTCGCCCAGACCGCCGGATCCAGGTACTCGCAGCGCTCCATCGCGTCCAGCATCGAATGAGCGTGCTTCACCTTGAGATAGAAGCCTACCGTCCCACCCGCGAGATCGAGATCGGCCAGCAGAACGCGCTGGCCGGCAACGTCACCCAATGCCAGCGCGGTTTGGCACGCCAGCACCGACGCGCCCGATCCGGGCTTCGCGCTCGCGAACCCGAGAATCTTGCCGGTTGCGGCCTCCTCCGTCGAGTCTGTCCTCCGTAACCGCAGGATTCCGGCGGCCGCATCACGTTGCACCGCCGGTTCGAATGGCGCGTGGAAGAACTCGCTCGCCCCTAGCTGCAGAGTCTGCAGAATAATGTCCGGATCGCCGCTGCGGTGCAGGCCGATCACGTGGACCGCCGGCTGAAAAGAACTCAGAAAACGGAGTAGTCCCGAAGCCTGATCGAAATCACTTGCAACATCAACCAGCACCACGTCCGGCCGCAATTGCCGAAGCCGGATTTCGAGTGTTTGTTCGGTCGGGTACCTCTTGAGATCAGCGAGAATCTGAAAGGCACGGGCCTCCCCGGCAGCGTGGCAGAACTCGGCCGCCAGTTCGCGGTCCGGAGCGATCAAGACCGCCGACAGCTCTCCGTTTCTCCATGTGCCCGCTTGGCCCATCCGCCCGTTTCTACTTTCCGACGCTCTTCGAGCGTGCTCCGTCCTTTGTCTGGGGCGGCAAAAACTCCAGTGGCATGGCCGGGCCTGTCAACGGCCGGGCTGCACTCTGCATATCCGTGATTTCCGGTGTGACCAGCACCACGAGTTCGGTCTTCGTCTTGCTCTCGGACTTGCTCTTGAAAAACGTCCCAAGCACGGGAATATGAGCGAGACCGGGGATCTTTTGCATGGTCTCCGTAACACGGTCGTCGATCAGCCCCGCGATTACGAAGCTCTGTCCCGGCCGGAGTTCCACATCCGTCTCCATGCGCCGCATCGACAGCGCGGGGATCGTGAAGCCCGACAGTGTGACTCCATTCGTGTAATCGAGAGACGACACCTCCGGTTTTACGTGGAGTTTGATGGTATTGTGCGGGGTTACAACCGGCAGAAACGACAGCCGGACACCAAATTCGCGGAACTGCACGGTGACCGCATTGTTGTTTCCTCCGCCTTGCACGACCGGTACGGGGAACTCGCCGCCTGCCAGAAAACTGGCTTCTTTGTTGTTTGTAGTGACAAGATTCGGCTCTGCAAGGATTTGCAGCACGCCACGGCCCTGCAATGCCTTGATCACTGCCGCCAGATTCAGATCGGGAAGAAAGGCGAAGACGTTCAGCGTGTCGCTGATCGAAAACTCGCTGCTTGCCTGGCCGTTTCCCGAAGATTCAATCTTATCCAGGGAAGCCGACGCGAACTGTCCGGTGGTGACGCTGCCGACTGTGTTCAACGCTCCCGTCGAGATCAGGCTCCCACCGAGGTTCACCGAGGCGCTCCGGTCCAACTCCGCGAACCGTACGCGGAGGAGGATCTGCTTCTCAATTTCTGTCGTGACCCGGAGATTGTTAACCACGCTTTTCGCGAAGGGCGCAACGAGAGCCGCCGCCCGGTCCGACACCGGCTGGCTGCTGACACAGCCGGAAAGAGACAGCGAGTCCCGCATGGCCCGAACGTCGATCTTTTCTGCTGGGAACGAATCGGCGAGTAGTTTCCGCACCGGCTCCAAGTTGAATGCCACAGTGGCGCGGTAAAAGCTGCGGCGGCCGTTTTTCGACCAGATCACGATCGTCGATACACCGTACGATTTCGCCTGAAGCAGCACCTC
>JBDKSR010000205.1:0-10876 GCA_039680545.1 Bryobacteraceae bacterium
CTGCGGACCTCTTGCTCCGGAGGCAAGCGCTCTATCCAGCTGAGCTACGGGCGCGTCTAGCGGTACTGCTCTTTTGTTAGTCTACCACGGTGGCCGTGCCGCATAAGAGAACGGCGTTGGTAACCGATTAGGATGATTTCTTCACTTTCGAGGCCACACGCTTGGCAGGATGTTTCGTGCTTACCGGCTCGCTCAACAGTTTCTCAATCATGGCGCGAGAGTTCGGTTCCTGCTTTGTGAAGAAATCATCATCACCGAGGTGCTGGGCGCGGATCGTTCCGTTCCGGTCAATGAAAACCAGCATCGGTACGTACGAACGCAGCGTCGGCGAGCGCTCTATGAAGTTGAACACCGGCTCGCGAGAGTCGTACCCGACCGGGAAGTCGAGTCTGAGATGCTTGACGAAGTCCGGCAGCAGCATCATTGCCATATCATTGAAGGCGACTGCCACGGGCTGGAACCCTCGCGGACCGTACTCCTTCGCGAACTTGCTCATGAGTTGACAGGTCGTCTGGCAGTGCGGGCATGTTGTCATCACAAACAGAAGCGCCACCACCTTGCCGCGATAAGAACTCAGCAGGATCTGCTGGCCAGTCGTCAACTTGATTACATACTCCGGCGCAGGCCGAGGCACCGCACCGCCAGTAGGGGCCGCCATAGCACAAATTGCCCCAAAACCAAGAGTCATCATCAACCGGCGTGTCAATTCCATCCTCCTCACTCTAACCAGTTTACCTTAGGACGCCAACCGCCTCGTCTGGAGACTCCAGACCTTCGATGCTCGTCACTTGTGTCCCATTCAACCGCAGTACGAAATAGCCGTCGTCGCCCTTGCCCTTCACTGCTCCGTCCGCATCGCTTGTCACCGCCATGCTCTTCCATTTCTTCTTGAGCACAGTCTGATAGTGGGCGAAATATGCCTTCGCGATCTGAGCGGTGTCCCATTCTGAGGCGTAGCAAAGCACCGCGCGCCGGTCTTTCTTATGCTCCAACAACTTGTACCGGCCCCCCTTCCAATGCGTCGAAATCGAATCTGCGGCATCCTGGCCTGCGTACTGACGCAAGAGGATGGCGTGATCGAGTTCGCCCACATAGCCTTCCGTCAGCTCTTTGAACTCCTTCTCCGATGGGACGGATTGCAACGCAGGTTCGGTAGGTTTCGCGCTCTCGAAGTACTTCTCAGGGTGCAGAATCTGCTGCGAACTGACCGGTGGATTGCGGAACACCTCGGAAAACGCCTTCTTTCCGTACTTTTCGTACAAGGCGTGCTGGAAAAGCATTCCCTTGGAGTACGGAAACAGCAGAGTTTCGCGCATATACAACGGCGCCGCGTCAAAAACAGGGAACTGGCCCTGCGCCATCTCCGCCGCTCCGCTCATCAGCCGCAGGATAGCGGGAGAGGTGGAGAGCGATTGTCCCGTCCGGCGGGCAAGGTACTCGGACATCAGCCACGTGGCCTGCCCTTCCATCACGGCCATGCGCGCCGTGGCGCTGTCGTCGCTTTGATTTGCGAGGTCTACGTACTTCTCCAGATTGAAGTGCTGGTCGGCGAGCGCGTGGGCGAGTTCGTGAACCAGCGCGATCTGTTGAAGTGCATCCGGGGCCGATTCGATCACGAACAACTTCTTCTTGCGGAAGTCGTACAATGCCGCTGCCTGTTCGGTCATCAGTTCGACCGTGGCCTTGGCGAGGTCGTAGTCCTGCGGGACGAAGCCGAATTTCTTGAGGGTCAGTTCCTCTGCGCGGATCTCCTCGGGCTTGATGTACTCGCGAATGCGGTCGTCAAGGAACTTCTTGACGTGCGCCTTGTCAATCATCGCGTAGTCAATCTTTTTCAGAGGCTCAAGCCCGGTGATCTCCTTCAATTCCGTGAGCAGTTGCTCAATCTGCGCAAAAAGCTCGTCGCCCTGCCCGAGCCGCACTACCTGCGTCTCTGCCGTGGCAGACGCCACCCACATGGGCAGCAACAGAAACAAAAGGAGACCAGCCAGTAGCTTCTTCATGCTCTTAAAGGGGACTAAGAACCAGGATAGCCGATCCGGTCAAACGCCACGCCGCAGGCGTCTCGAATCAGTTGAATCGATAGAGCCGCGCGCCGGCGCGTTCGCCGACGAGCGTCATTCCCCACGCTCCGGTGTTCGTCCTGAACTCATCGGCGCTATAGTCGGAATCCCACAACATCAGATGATGAATGCCTCTCAACTTTAGCTCGGCGACGGCCGCCCTGCGCAGGCCAAAGGGCTCGGGCACGTCGGTTGCCTTCGGTCCGGCGGCCAGTGTCTTCCACTCACCGGATTCCAATTGTCCATCGAGTCTGACGCGCGCCTGGTACTGGTCATGGGAACAATCGAGACGTACGCAGTCCACCGCAACGGGCTTTCCAAATTCGACCTCCATGTACATACCCGGGGAGAGGGTTTCCCAACTTCGCCAACGAGTTACGGGGCTGTTGTCGAAGGCCATCTGGACGTCCCAGGGATTTGGACGCGCGCGGAGCCTCCAATCCGGCAACCTAGGCAGTTCTTTCCCACCGTCAAACACGCGAAACTCGGCAATGCTCCATAGATCGGACGCCCCTTGAGCAGTTTGGACGACGCGGAGCCTCCGCAGTTTCTGCTCAGGGAAGTCGAACGTTAGCTGCCACGTAGCGCGCATACCTTCGTTGCTCCCCGACCAAAGAATGTCCATCAGCTTGCAATTGAGGGCGGATTGATAGCAAACCAGGATTTCCCTCGACGTATAGGCGTCGGCTATCTGATTCATCGCCAGTACCTTTCCCCCTTCGGGAACATTCTTTTCCACGAATCGCGCAGCGACATACGGGGCCCAGCGGAAGTTGAGAAACGAGTCTTCGGACTCAATCCGCAGCGCCTGCTTAGGTCTCATCTTTTCAAGGCGCCACGCGGCAGACTTCGAGTAAATTTTGATGTACGGCGGCCAGGATGCGAACGCGTGGACGAGCATTAACGCCAGCGCAATTCCCTTCACCTGAGTGAGCACAATGGCCATCGCCAGCGCGACAAAAGGCAGGGGAGAAATCAGAAACCGTGTGCCGATATTAGCGAAGTATGTGGAGCCGAAGACGGCGGCGGCGAGCAAAAGCTGCCGTCCCTCCCGCCAGCGCAACGCCGCTAAACCGAGCGGAGCCAAGAGGAAAAGCGGCCCCAGGAAGCCGCCGAGTATCGCGCCACGAATCGTGACTTCGAGCGGGATCTCCCCGTAGCTCTTGAGCCCCGGGTAGTGCCGCATCGATTCCGTGTATTCCTTTTCAAATGAGATGAGTACGTATGGATTTGGGAAGTATTTATTGAAGAACGGAGAGAACGGATTTCCGAGTATGATCCAGTTTTTCGCGACCCAGGGGACGACCAGCAACAGGGCGCATCCCGTGAAGACAAGCATCGCCCGCAACCACGGCTCGCGGGCGCGGATCATCTTCCAGAGGAGGAAGATGGCGGCGTATGGGATGGCAACCGCCGCCGTGTATTTGATCGCGTAACTGAATCCAGCAAGCAACCCAATGAGCGGAACTAGCGCAAATTTGCGCTCTTTATCCCATATTTGGAGCAGAAAAAAGATCGTAAACAGGTTGCATGCCGTGGCGACGTCAACATACGCGCTGATGCCATCTATTCCAACAACGGGGCTTGCAAAGAAGAAGAATGCGGCCGCAGCGCCCGCCTTTGGAAAACCGAACCGCTTTCCGTACGCCAGCATCAGGAGCGGAAGGGCCACCAGGAACGAGAAGTGAACCATGGCTGCCGCGGAGTGCCGCCCGAACGCGAAGGCGAACAGGAACAGCATCTCGACGCCCTGCGACAGATTGGCGTACATGTTCGTGGTGATCCGCGAGAAGCCGTGCTCCCTCAAGTAGCGGGCCACGATGCCCAGGTGGTACGAGCTTCCGTCCGGGCTCATCTCCGGCGCCATGGCGTTCGACAGATAGAGGACGGTGAATGCGGTGAAGATGATTGCTCCGATGATTCTCCAGGAACGGGGAAGAGGGGGCTGAGACTCGCCGGCGGGGTGGTGTGCGCCCCTCCGAATCGCGACTGCGATCACGAGGATGCCGAGGGCCAGGAAGACGCCCTTGCGCGCGAGTTGCGCCGCCGAGAGGAGGAATACCAGGAAACTGAGACACGCTGAGCCGGTGACGAAAGAGAAGAGATGTTCCTCGGCCCGATAGAACTTGAGCCCCAGGCCACGGAGGAGCAGTTTTCCGAGTGCGATCGCCGTGACGGCCGTGAAAACCGCGCCGAAGAGGATATAGAAGGCCTGCGGCATTACCGGACGAAACCTGCGCACAAAAGGACGAACCCGAGCCTAACGTCGCCGTTCGGAGGAATCCAGAACTTGTCGACCTCCGCCACGACGTGATTCTCCGTCCCGATTTGCAGCCATTCGGCAGGTACGGGCTTCTCGAAGCGCTGGTCTCCGGACTTCGTGACGTGAATTGTATCGAGGAGATGCCCGTTAATCGTAATCGCAATCTGGATCGGGCCGGTGTCCTTGAACGTCACCTCGGGCACGGTGTAATCCATCAGGAAGCGCAGTCCTTCGGTCGAGGTGAGGGTGAACTTGAGTTCAGGGCGTTGATAGACCCAGCGCCAGCCGTTCCCTTCGACCGCCGGGCTGATGTCCCGCACGATGTGGACCGGCGCGTCGGGAGCGTTCATCTGAATGAACTGTCCCGTGCTTTCCTGGCTGGGATCCGTGAGCGGCTTGCGCTGCATGGGGGGCGCATAGCTGTCCGGGATGCGTGCGCAACCCGCGAGCCATAGAGCGGCGGGGACGAGGAGCCAGATTCTCCGTTTCGGCATGGCGTTCGGTCTAGGTTTTGTCCTTGGCGTAACAGATGTTGTCGAGCGGGCACTCCCGGCATCGGGGCTTTCGCGCGATGCACAGGTTGCGGCCGTGGTGAATCACCTGATGCGAGAACAGTATCCACCGGTCCTTCGGGACCGCCGCCATGAGGTCCGCTTCGATCTTTGGCGGTTCTTTGTGTTTCGTCAGGTCCAGCCGCTGCGCGATCCTCTGCACGTGCGTATCCACAACAACACCGGAGGGGATGCCAAACGCGGTCCCCAACACGACATTGGCCGTCTTGCGCGCCACGCCGGGGAGGGTGAGCATTTCCTCCATCGTGCGCGGGATTTTGCCGCCGAAGCTTTGCTTGATCTTCCGCGCGGCTCCGATCACCGACTTGGCCTTGTTATTGAAGAAACCTGTTGACCGGATGTCAGCGGCGAGTTCTTCCTGGCTTACCGCGGCGAAATCGTCGATCGACGGATACTTTTGAAACAGGCCCGGCGTGACCTCGTTCACCCGCTTGTCAGTGCATTGCGCCGATAGAATCGTCGCAACCAGAAGTTCCCACGCGTTCCGATGATTGAGAGCGCAGGTGACAGCCGGGTAACGCTTGTCGAGCGCGTCCAGAATCATCTGAACGCGTGCTTTACGCTCGGCGGCCGTCTTGGGCCTTTTGGCAGTCTTTGACTCCATGGGACGATTTACGGGGACGTGATCAGAACGTCGGCCTCGAGGAACTGCCAGTCAGGCAACTCGTAGGCACGCAGCCCTGTCTGGGCGGTCGCCTTCAGATTTTCCGCTCCGTTCGGGGGAAGCGACGGAATCTTGAACGCAAACCGCGCGAGCGGCTTGGTGTTGGCGTCGCCACCTTTTGTTTTCAGCGTCACCTGGCCAGCCAGACCCGCGATTTCCGCAGCCGAATGATTCACGACGAGGAACTGCACTTCGAGTTTCTGGGTTTTGTCCTCGGTAACACGGAATCCGGTCACCTCGACATACTTTGAGTAACTGCTCGGTTTCGGCGGAGCATCGAGACCGGACGGCGGCGACTGAAAGTCCGCATCGGCCTTCGGATTCTTGTCTCCGGTTACATGACGCGACACCAGGAATATCGTCGCGCCCACAATGACGAAAGCCAGCGCGAACAACAAAGCCAGCATCCAGGAAGGCACCCCCCGGATCTTTTCGGAGCTGATCCTGGGCCGCGTGGGCGGCAGAGCCTGCGGGATCTCAACCGGAGGTTGTTCGGCAGCAGGGACCTGTTGCGCGCAATCGGGGCACTCGTTGTAGGACGGTGGGACCTCGCGTCCGCATTTGGGACAGATCCAGGTGAACATGTCTACTCCATTCTATGCCTGATTCGAACGACGTACATGCAATTCGCGTGGTTACCTCGACTCGCGGTGTAATGTCCGTATGCGGTTCTATCGCCGCGCACAGGGCGCACCAGGAAAACTTGCCGTCTTCTCCGGTACCTTTCATCCTCCGACTCGCGCTCACATGGCGCTCGCCAAGGCGGCGCTCGAAGTCGCCGGCGAAGTGCTGTTTGTGCTGCCCGCCGAGTTTCCACACAAAAGATACGGAAGAGTGGGCTTCGAGGACCGCCTGAGGATGGTATTGGCGGCTGTTGCCGTGGAGCCGCGCTACTCGGTGGCCTCGACCGAAGGAGGGTTGTTCATCGAAATCGCACGCGACGCGCGCGGCGAGTACGGGCCAGACGTGGCGCTCAGTTTCCTCTGCGGGCGCGACGCCGCTGAACGCATCGTGAACTGGGATTACGGGAAGCCCGGGTTGTTTCTGGAACAGCTTCGTGAGTTCGAGCTTCTGGTTGCGCCGCGCGGAGGCGATTATGAGCCGCCGCCGGAGATGCGGGACAGAATCCACCCATTGCGCGTGCCGCCTGGGTTTGACGCGGTATCGGGAAGCGATGTACGAGAGCGCATCGCTCACGGGCTAGCCTGGAAACATCTCGTACCGGAGGCCATCGTGCCGCTGGTCGAAGACATCTACGGGCGGTGACTGCGAATCAGACTTCGGCCAACGCCGATGCGGCCGCTTTCGCCAGAGCCTCGACGAAATCCGAGAGCAGGTCCTGCTTGTGCCCGGTCTCGGCGGCGAGAATGATGTACGGATTCATGACCGTGGCGCGCAGTACGAAGATGCCGTGCGCCTCGTAATCCGACGGGTCCACCCCGCTACGCTCCAGCAAAGCCGCCACCGAGTGCGCCGAGTATTGCGGGGGCTGGAATCGAGTGCGGGAGAGGAAGAAGGGCTGCGCATAGGCATACTCCCGCTCCCCGAGTTCGGCCTCTATGGCGAAGTGCTTGTAGACCTTCTCTCCGAGCGCGTTCATGCGCGCCAGCGATCGTTCGCCCTTGATCTGAATGACGAAACACACAATGTTGGTGTCCGGCGGAGGGCCCGTGATCGGGAGGAACTCGTATCCGGTCTCTATGTGGTTGGCCCGGCAAGCATGTTCCCAATGAACAAGGCGCTCGTACAACTCGCGGGCAGCGAGAAGGGAAGCGCGCATGATCTCGCCGTAGCCGCTGCGGTCCGGAGGAATCATGCGGTGAGAGAGCCAGCATGAGGCGGCCGCCGCGCCCGGTTTGGACCCTTCCAGGATGAATGGCCCAACATTTTGCGGCACCTCGCAAGCCCGGCTCAACCACTCTGCCGTGGAGGCGGCCGTGATGTAAGGGGCTTCCTGTGTGAGATACAGGCGCACGCGGTCGTTCCGGAAGGCGACAACTCCACAGGGATACGGCACGTAGCCCATTTTGTGCGGATCGACCGTGATCGACTCGGCGCGAGACAGGGCAAGAAACGCGTTGCAGACTTCTTGGCTTCCCCACTGGATCTGCATAGTTTTCGAATACGATCCCTGTTGCAGGGACAACGGTCTCGACGCGAACTCGTTGATGCGCCGGATCACCTCGCCGGGGTCACGCACGTCCTCCTCGTCCGGCCCCGGAACGAAGATCGAACGCACGTAGCCTGCCCATGCCGCATCGGCGTGCAACCAGAAACTGAGATCCTCCTCCACCTCAAGCTTGTGACGAAGGTCGTCGATGCGGTGTATGGGGTCGATGGCGCCCTCTTCGGTTGTACCCGCGATGGCCAGCACGGCGAGAGGGCACATCCCACGACGCACGGCGTCCCGAAGCTTGGCTTCGAGATCGCGGACGTCCATACGGAAGCTGCGGTCGACGTCAACGAGGATGACGTTGTCCTTGCCTATACCAAGGACGTCAGCGGCCTTCAGTAGGCTGTAATGCGCCGTGCCGGAGACAAACAGGGCCGGAGGGCAATCGGCAAACACGGCTGCCGCACCGGCGTGCGAGGGCACCAGGCCGGTTGCTCGAAGCATCTCCCAGGCCCGAGCCACGGCGTCATTCTCCGCGATGCGAAAGTGACGCCGCACAGCGTCGATGAAGCGCGGGAGGAGGAAGGCAGCTTCATTTGGCTTCAGCGAGAGCAGTTGCCGTTGGTCGAATTCCGAAATCGGACTGATCGTGTGAGCCGGATCCCCGGGCCGCTTGAGGCCAATCGGGATGCCATTCTGTTCCGCGGCGCGCTTTACAGCGGGAGGGAAGTAGCGTATGTTCCGCGCGACCCAGAGGGCTTCAATGTTGGCTACCGTTCCACCGCTCGTAATGTGGGCCCATCCGAACTCGGGGCGCAACTCGTGGTGATGTGCTCCCTGAGGCGGCGGCTGCCGGTAGCCGAGCATGCGCATGAGATCCGAGGCGACTTCCAGTTCCCACTCGACCGTTACCGGAGCCGCTTCCGGAGTGACGTTATTCGGGTTGTAGAGCATGCCCGCGAAATAGCCCAGCACCGAGGGGATGGTCTGGTCGGAGAGCATGTGGGCGATGTAGCGGGGGCTGTAGAACGGAAAGTGACGCCGCAGGCGGGCGAGCATTTCGCTCAGTTGCTGGAGCAGGGCATCGGTCCAGTCCAGTGACTCCCTACGCATGTGCTGCGTGACGATGATTTCGTCGGAGGGGAAGTAGTTACGCCGCCAATGGAAGTAATCGCGGAGCACATGGAGGATGAGTTCTTCCTCGATGCTCGCGTTTTCGGCCTTCGGCCCGAGGAACCACGCGCCGAGTTGCTTCGTCTTCTCGCGCGAAGGAGACTTTTCGCTGGCCATGGCGAGGCCCGGAAGCTACCAGTTTACAGGCACTCCGATTTCGAGCGGCCAAACTTCAGTTTCGGGAAGATCCCGGATCAGCTCGGCCAATCGTTCCGGCCGGCCAGTGAGCGGAGGAAACGTTCCGAAATGCATCGGAATGACTTTCTTGGGCCGCAAGAGACGGCAGGCGACGGCGGCCTCGCGCGGACCCATCGTGTACAGGTCCCCGATCGGCAGGAACGCCAACTCAGGAGCGTAAAGCTCGGCGATCAGCCCCATATCCGTGAAGACGTTTGTGTCGCCGGCGAAATAGATGCGGCGGGAGTCGGGAAGCGTCAGCACGAAACCTGCGGGCTCGCCGCCATACACTATGCGGCCATCGTCGAGCATGGCGCTGCTATGAACGGCTTGGGTCATGGTCACATCAACAGAGCCGACTTTCTGAGTGCCGCCCTTGTTCATCGGCATCGTATTCTCGACGCCTTTCGAATGGAGCCAAAGGCAGATCTCGAAGATCGCCGCGATCTTTGGCGAAAACTTCTTCGCCAGTTTGACCACGCCGCCGCTGTGGTCGCCGTGCCCATGCGTAAGGAGGATCGTGTCGAGCCGGGAGAATTCGAATCCCTTTGGGAACGAGGGATTACCTTCCGTCCAAGGGTCGACCAGAATGACCTCGCCGGAAGGGAGCCGGAACTGGAAGGCGCTGTGTCCGAGCCAGGTGATTTCCAACATAGGGCTCCTCCTATCCCTGATAATAAACCGGAGTATAAACCAGGAGAGGAAGAATTACTGGCCGGCGGCGCGACGTCTGACTCCGGTTGGTGCCTTCTGACGGGCGGGGGGCTTTCTCTGAGCGCTTGTCCGCCGCAAAAGCCGGTTGACGGCTCGAATCAGATGCGCCACCTCGTTCGCGCCTTTTGACAGCACGATGTCGGCGCCGGTGTTCGATTCATCCAATCCGTACGCTTCCACATAGCCCGATAACAGAATCACCCGGACGCCAGGATCGATCTCGCGAACATGCTGGATTATCCCAACGCCGTCCACGTGAGCCATACGGTAATCGGTGACCACCAAGTCGAACTTACCCCGGCCGAATTGATCGAACGCGTCCTCACCACCGGGTGAAGTTGTAATCTTGTGACCCTGTTCTTCGAGAATCGCTTTCCGCGCGGCCAAGCCGCTTTTGTTACCGCCAATCAGCAGAATTCGTGCCCGAGGAGTGGAGTCGGAACGGGAGCGCACAGTCATTGAATCAGCCGAAATTAGCAGACAGGACCCGATTGTGTCAATGCATTCGTATCAGGTTGCAACGGAGCAAGTTTTTTCTCTTGACTTCTGGCGCGATAGTCCGGAGGCACGTTAAAACGGGCTATTCCACCTCTCGCGGAGCCGTGTATCCGTTCTTCGCGAAGACCTGGTACTTCAGAGGCTTGCCTTTTTGGTCGGTGATGCGGAGGGGCTCATTGGTCGCCGGGTTTACCAGATCCACTTTGATCTTGCGGAACTTGCCGTCCCTCGTCTGATTCGTGGGCTGATACGTCATGCTGTACTGGTTGCGCAAGGCCTCGGAGATGGACCGGAAAATCGACGGAAATTCACCGTAGAAGCGCGGGAAGAAGGACTGGCCGCCCGTCTCCCTCGAAAACGTGCGGAGTTGGTTGTCAGCCTGCAGAAAGTCGAGGCGCGCGATGGGCCCCATCGCTCCCCTGGCGTCGTAATAATCCCGGAGGGCCTGCATCAGGCCGATGGAGTAGATGGGCACACCGGAGTCCTGGAGGATACGGCGCGTCTTATCGAAGGTGAGCTTGCTGAACGTGTCGATGCCCGAGGCAATCAACACAATCGCCTTGCGGCCTTCGATCGCGGACATTCGCTGGGCGGTGTCAGTGACGGCGTCGTAAAGGTTCGACTCCGAATAGGCGGCGA
>JBDKSR010000206.1:0-4794 GCA_039680545.1 Bryobacteraceae bacterium
GTAGGATCACCCAGCTCGTGCCCATGACGCCCAGACCCGCCTTCACAAGCAGAGTCGCGAGCAAACGCCGGTCGCGCGTCATGTAGCGGACACCTTCGACCAACGGGGAAAAATCCGTCAGATCGCGGGCGCGGAGCGCAGGAGCCGCCGCCACGTGAGGTTCGTCGAATCGCATGGAGCGGAGCAGGCTGGCCGACACCAGAAAGCTGACCGCGTTGATCACGAAGACCGTATCGCGGCCAAACAGCACCGCCATCGCACCGCCAACGGCGGAACCGACAGCGAGATTGACGGACCAGGTCGTCGAGGAGAGTGTGTTCGCGACCAGGATCTCCGAACCCTTCGTGATATTGGGGATCACCGAAGTCCGTGCGGGCTCGAAAAAGGCCCACATCGTCGTCTCCAGGAACAGCAGGAAGTAAACGAACCACACCAGCCCCGGACTACGGACGAATAGCATGAAAAGCACGATCCCGGCCCGTAGTACGTCGGCGGCGATCATCACCTGCTTCCGGCTGAGCCGGTCGTTTACAACACCAGCCGCCGGAGCAATGAAGAACTGGGGAAGGATTTGCAGTACAACCGCCGTGGCAACGGACTTCGCGCTGCCCGTCAGCTCCAGCAGGAGACTGTAAATCGCGATCGAGTACAGCCAGTCGCCCAGTTCGCTAACGATCTGAGCGGACCACAAAAGACGGAAGTTGCGGTTGCCGCGAACCAGCCGCCAATACGCCGAGAAGGAAACCGTGCTTTGATCCATCTCAAGTGGAGGGGACGTACAAGCCCATCCGGCGCTTCGTGAGCTCTACAGTACTGTTCGCGATGGGAGACACGCGCGCGGCTCCGTCGCGGAGGACGCGGCTGACGTACGCGGGGTCAGAGGTAATCTCCCTGTAGCGCTGCTGCAACGGTTCGAGCTGAGAGATCACCATCTCGGCCACTTGCTTCTTCAGGTCGCCATAGCGCATCCCGGAAAAATGGGATTTCATCCGGTCATCTGACCACTCGCCGAAAGCCTGGAAGATATTGAGCAGATTCTCGACGCCCGGACCTAGATTGTCGAAGTCCACTGCCGGATTGGAATCCGTCGTTGCCCGCAGGACCTTCTTGCGGATCACGTTCGGCGGATCGAGGAGCCCGATCGCGTGTCCCGTACCGGCCTCGGACTTGCTCATCTTCTTGAGCGGGTCATCCAGGCCCATCACGCGCGCTCCGACCGACGGCAGCTTCGTTTCCGGCACCACGAATGTGTCACCGTACATGGAATTGAAGCGTTGTGCGATGTCGCGGGTCAGTTCCACGTGCTGCGATTGATCGTCGCCAACCGGCACGATCGCGGCCTGGTAAAGCAGAATATCCGCCGCCATCAACACCGGGTACTGGAACAACCCGTCGCCTACCGTCTCCTGTTTTTCGGCTTTCGCCTTGAACTGCGTCATCCGGCTCAGCCAGCCCATCGGCGTGACGCATGTGAGCAGCCAGGCAAGCTCGGCGTGCGCGGGGACCGACGACTGCACCATTACGGCCGAGATCGCCGGATCAATGCCTACCGCCAGGTAGATCGCTGCCAGCTCGATGATCTTCGACCGCAGTTCCTCAGGGTCCTGATGGACCGTGATCGCGTGCATGTCGACGATACAGAAAATGCTCTCGTAATCGTTCTGGATCTTGACCCAATTCTTGAGAGCGCCAAGGTAATTTCCGATATGGAGATTCCCGGAAGGTTGGACACCAGAGAAGACTCGTGCTTTCATTCTAAGTGGGGCGAATTTTTATCCTACGCGATGGTTACGTCTGAAACAAATCGGGGAGCCGGCGCCGGACAGCCGCTGAGGATCGAAAAGCTGGTCTACGGAGGTGCGGGACTGGGCCGGATTGAAGGCCGAGCCATCATGGCGCCATATGTGTTGCCGGGCGAATTAGTGGAAGTCGAGGTGAAGCGCGAACGTCCGGGAATGGCCGAGGCACGGGTCATTGAGATCGTCACGAGTTCCCCGGACCGCATCGCGCCGGCCTGCCCCTATTTCGCGCGGTGCGGCGGGTGCCACTATCAGCACTGTTCCTACGAATATCAGTTAGCCCAGAAGACGGCCATCCTGCGTGAGGTTTTCGAGCGCATCGGAAAGCTCGAAGCACCCGAGGAGATCGTCGTCCTGTCAGGACAGCCTTGGGAGTACCGAAACCGCGCGCAGTTTCACCTCGATGCCGGCAGAATCGGGTTCCTCGAAGCCGGTTCGCATCGCCTGTGTCCCGTGGAGCAGTGCCCCATCTCGTCTCCCCGCATCAATGAAGCGCTGGCGCGCCTGCACAAAATGGCCGGTGACCGGCGATTCCCGCGATTCGTGCATTCGATCGAGCTGTTTACGAACGAAGAAGTGGTGCAGTTGAACGTGCTCGAGACGGATAAGCCGGTGGCGCGCGGCTTCTTCACGTGGTGCGCCGAGCAAATTCCGGGTGCGGCTGAGGGAGTGCTCGACTATAGGGCCGGAGGAGAAACGTTCCGTGTTGGGCACAGGTCCTTCTTCCAGGTAAACCGCTTCCTGATCGATTCCTTCATCGACTGCGCAATCGAAGGCGCCTCGGGTGGCTGGGCGTTGGACCTTTACGCGGGCGTTGGGCTATTCTCGCTCCCCCTGGCGCGGCGTTTCGAGAAGGTGGTGGCGATCGAGTCGAATACGAGCGCGGTGCGAGACCTCGAGTTCAACGCTACGCGCGCGGGCCTGTCCATTGAGGCGCAGCGGACGGCGGCGGAGGAATTCCTCGCGACTTTGGGCACAACCCCGGACTTCGTGCTGGCCGATCCGCCCCGCGCGGGTCTCGGCAAGAGGGCGACCGGAGAACTGCTGCGGCTTCGCCCGCCGCGCCTCACCATCGCTTCCTGCGACCCGGCGACGCTCGCGCGGGACCTTGCAGTCCTTCTCGGCGGCGGCTACCAGATCGAGAAGCTGACGCTCGCCGACCTGTTCCCGCAAACGTATCACATCGAGACCGTGACACATCTGAAACTGGCGTAGCTGAGGAGTGATTTACGCCCGGGCGGACCGGAGGATCTCACGAATACGGCGGCCGACGGCCTGTGCATCACCCTTCTGCATCATCCAGACGCCGATAATCAAGTCCTCTTTTGATCCCGGACCCGGTTCGATCGCGGGTTCGCCCTCGCGAAGCTGTTTTACAACGTCTTGCACCGTGACCTTGACGGCGCTCGTGTCCCAGCGGATGTGAAGATGCGGCACGTGGTTGGCGATCTCCGGCACTTTGACTTCAGTGGTTACCGTAGGCACCGAGGCAACGTAATCGCTCACGGTTTTAACGCGCTTCTCCCACTCCCGCCATTCCGCCTGATGGTCGAGCTTCACGTAACGCTCAACGGCCACCATCATCGCGAGCAGCTCTTCTTTGTTCACCTTCATGCCGCGGCCGACCGTATCGCCGTTGGGTGACGAATTCAGCCGGGCAGCCTCGATCAGGTCCTTGCGGCCGAGCAGCAGTCCGGCGCTCTGCGGACCGCAAAGCCCCTTTCCGCCGGAGAACGTCACGAGCGAAAAGCCCATCTTTGTGTACTTCCACAGGTTCTCAACGGGCGGCACGTCGGCGGCACAGTCATTGAAGGTCGGAACGTTGTATTTCTTGCCTAGTTCCGCCCACTCGGCAGCCTTGATCTGGCCCGAAGGATCCGCGAAGTTCAAGAAGAACATCATCGCGGTGCGCTCGCTGACCGCCCGCTCGAGATCCTCTCGCGTCTCGACTTCAACGAAGCGAATTCCGCAATTGCGCATCGCATGTTCGTAGCCGAAGTGGTGAGACTTCTGAATAATCACCTCGGACTTCATGCCTGTGGTGTCCGGTATCTGGTGGATGAAGTCCCGATTGGCGCCGGTCAGACAGGCAGCCGTCCCAACGGTGAGCGCGCTCGCCGCCCCCGCCGTGACCATCGCCGCCTCACAGCCGATGAGTTCAGCAATCTTCTTGCCGACGGCGTCGTGCAATTCATTCAGCCGGACATAACGGCCCGAGCCGTACTGCCACGCCTGCGTTACCTCGGGCGGCATTAAGGACGCTGTAAGCGCGGTGAACGTACCGGCAGCATTGATGAAAGGACGCACTCCAAGCTCTTTGAGCAAGTCCCTCTTCGCGGAAGCCGCCATCAGCGGCGCGGCCGGAACCAGTCCGCCGATCAACGGCAAACCCGACAGACTCTGGAGAAAACTCCTGCGATCTGGCATCTTCGCTCCTTGCTTCAATCTCACTCTACTTCGTGCCGTGGAAGGCGTCCAGTATACCCCGCCATTTACGCAGGATCAGTTCGGCAAGATTGAGTACGATAGCGAGCGCAAGGAGACCCGGCCAGAGGCGCAGGTTGTAAGACATCTTCCGGCCGCCCGGATCAAAGACCTGACCGGCCGCCGGCTGGAAGCGCCCGCCCGTGAACTGGGAAAGACGCCGTAACAGGGCATCGTCGGAGCCGTAGTCATTCAGTTCCGCCTCCGGGAGATAGATCCCGATCTCCGGGAACACACGCGACTCCTCGACTGGCCGAAGGCGGAACAACCCTTGCCGCCCGCCGACCGCAACGCGTCCCCGGAAGACACCCCCGGCAATCTTCGTCACGGGGACGGGCCGCTCGAATCCTCCCGGTCCGAATACGAAGATGTCGGGAGTTTGCTCCGGTTCATCCGCCTCCCTTGCCACACGGTACTCGACCGACAACGCATCGCCCGCGCTGTCGTACTCAACCAGTGCCTCGCCAGCCTGCGCGTGCGGCAGCAAATCCCGCAGCAGGTTGGTCCAGAA
>JBDKSR010000207.1:0-2120 GCA_039680545.1 Bryobacteraceae bacterium
GATTCGAGGTCGGCATCGAGCACCGGACCTTCCACGTAGATTCCGGTGAGAGGGTTGGGACGGTCGAGGACGTAAAAAGCGATGTGGTGTTTGGCTGCCTCTTCCATCGCATAGCCCATCGTGGAAATGTAGGTGTAGAAGCGTGCGCCGACGTCCTGAATGTCGAAGACAAGCACGTCAATATCCCGAAGCATTTCCGGCGTCGGACGGCGGTTTTCACCCTCGTAGAGACTCCAGACTGGGATACCCGTGGCCGGGTCCTTGCCGTGGCCGACTTCCGGCTTGTCTTCCAGGCCTGCGATGCCGTGTTCGGGTGAGAAAAGCGCCTTGACCTGTACCCCAGCCTCGACCATGAGATCCACGCTGCGGCGCCCGTTGCGGTCGAGTCCGGTGTGGTTCGTGATGAGACCGACGCGTTTCCCCGCGAATGGCTCGAAATGTTGCGCGACAAGCACGTCCAAGCCGGTCTGGGTCTTGCCATTACGCGCGACCGCACGGCGAATGCCGGGCAGCACCTCGTTGTAACCGGTGATGCTGACGGCGGGGATGCTCATGTTGAGGGAAGCCGCCACGATAGTCGCCACGCTCTTGCGAAGCGGAGTCACCGGAGGACGCCGCTTCGGATGAACGCTATTGGTCAGGAGGATGACATAGGTACGGGTTGCGGGATCGATCCAAAGCGACGTACCGGTGAAGCCGGTGTGCCCGAACGAGCCGATGGGAAACAGTTCACCCCGGTTGCCCGAAAAGGGGGAATCAATATCCCAGCCGAGACCGCGCAGCACGGGTTGGTGGGGCGGCGTCTGCGGCTCGGTGAATTTTCTGACCACCAGGGCGCCGAACACCCTGGCAGGACCTCTCCGTCCCAGGCCAAGCATCATGTCGGCGAATCGCGCCAGGTCATCGGCGGTGGTGAATAACCCGGCGTGGCCCGCGATGCCGCCCATGTAACGTGTTGTCGGGTCGTGAACCACGCCGCGCAGCGGTCCTGTTGCGTCGGGCAGTTTCTCTGTGGGGGCGATGCGACGGCGGAGTGTCGCGGGCGGCTGGAACATCGTGTTCTTCATCCCGAGCGGGCGGAAGACCTGCTCGTTCGCAAATACGGGAAGGGGTTTCCCGCTGACACGGCGAACGATCTCGCCAAGAAGGATGAAGTTGATGTCGCTATAGATGAATCGCGTGCCGGGTGCACAGACGGGCTTGTCGGCCAATGCGAGCTTGACTCCTGTCTCGTACCCGGTCCACTCGGGTTTGAGGTCCAAGTCGGGACGCAGGCCAGAGTAGTGCGTGAGCAGATCACGTACGGTGATTGTACTTTTCCCACCCTGGAATTCGGGAAGATACTCGGTGACACGGTCGCTGAGCCGGATCTTTCCTTGTTCGAAGAGCTTCATCACGGACGACGTTGTGGCGACGACCTTCGTCAGCGACGCGGCGTCAAAGATCGTATCGACTGTCATCCTCTCGCGGCGCGGTTCGAGGGCGCGGAGCCCGTAAGCCTTGCGGTGAATGATCCTGCCCTTATGGGACACCAGCAATACAGCACCGGGGATCTGGTTCTCTTTGACGGCCTTCGTGATCGCGGCATCGAGGTCGCGGGAAGCGGAGAAAGCCCCCGATGCGGGCGCGAGCGGCAGGCACAGTGCGAGCGCAAGCAGGATGACAAGTCTGGATCTCATAGGCCCTCCGATGCGTTGTCCCAAACACTCACATCTTAACCCGCATTTGAGGAGTCCCGGCCGGACGGGATCGTCACGTGATATGATCCCGTCAAACCAACATGAGCGGAAAGACGACCAGACGACATTTTCTCGGCGTGGCCGGAGTAACCACCGCCGCTGTTGAAGTCGCACCAAGGATTTACGCGGCCGGATCACAAGCCGCGCCGGGTCCGAACGATACGATCAATTTGGGCCTGATCGGGTGTGGCGCCCGGGGTAGAGGGCTGCTGATCCCACGATTCCTCGATCTTCCAGGAACGCGGTTCACCGCAGTCTGCGACGTCAACTCGCGATACCTTGCGGAAGGACGCCGGCTCGCCGGGGGCGATCGGGTAGCGGCGTACTCCGATTACCGCAAGCTGATCGAGGATAAGAACGTTGATGCGGTGATTGTGGCTA
>JBDKSR010000208.1:0-4449 GCA_039680545.1 Bryobacteraceae bacterium
AATACGGGTTGTAGATCTGGTACGAGGAGCCCAGCTTCAGCAAGGAAGAAAAATCGCCTTCGCGTTGCTCGGGCAGCGGCGCGGCCAGCGTGCGCGTCGTTTCGATGCCCGCGTTCTCGATGCCTTCCCACACGTAAGTGAAGAAGGTTCGATCGTGTCCGTCGTAGAGTTTCGGCAGGTACACTGGACCGTTGGCTCCGGCACCGAAGCGGTTGATACGGACGGGCGTACGAGGCTTGCTGGTCCTGTTCTGAAAGAAGTCGTTGGCGTTGAGGGCGGTGTTCTGAAGGAAGTCGTAAGCGACCCCGTGCAGCGTGTTGGTGCCCGTCTTCATGCTGACGTTGAGCACACCACCTTGTACGTAGCCCATGGCGGCATCGAAGGTGGCGCTCTGTAACTTCACCTCTTGCACCGCCTCCGCGGGCGGAATGTAAGCCACATTAGTGCGTTGGTTGTTGGGGGCGCCGTCCATGGAGTACTGCGTGTTGCCGGTCTGTGTGCCGTTGACGGCGAACTTTGATGAGGAGCTGTTATCGAACGGCCTGCTCCAGCCGCCGGTCGACAGGTTCAACACGCCCGGCGCGAGGCTCGCCAGCATCAACGGGTTACCATCCTTTAAAGGCAGTTCGTTGACGGCGCGATGATCGATCACCGCGCCCATGCTTGCGTTGGCGCCTTCAATCAGTGGACTTTCGCCAGTAACTACAATCTGTTCGCTTGCATTGCCAACCTGCAGGACGATGTTCAAATTCGTTTTGTCAGCCAGGCGGACCACGATGTCCTCCTGACGGTAGTCTTTAAATCCAGCGAACTTTGCGGACACAGTGTAAGTGCCCGGAATCAGAAACGACAGCATATAGTCGCCGCTGCTGTTGGTAGTATTGGAGGTCGTAACGTTGGTCTCGACGTTGACGGCCTTGATGGAAACGCCGACCACGACCGCGCCGGTCGGATCGGTTATGCGGCCCACGATCTGACCGCGGGTCTCTTGCGCTTGTAAGACAGCGGCCGCACACAGTAGTACGGCAGCAACGATAAGCCTTGAATGTTGTCGGAGTATCCTATTCATATCCTTGTTCCCCTACTTCTTCAGTCCGCGAACACTCGGCCGGGTACTGTAAGGCTGGCTGACTGCTCACGAGTTTCGCGTGTGAAACACCCGAACGATCTTCTGCAGAGCCGAAGGCCGCCGGTCGCCAGTCATTCAGAACGGCGATGCGGGAAGCTGACGCCGCCTGAGTGTGACCGTCATGTCGTTTGGTGGAGCAAGCCCTGAAAGATCCGGTGTTGGGCTGTCATGGCCTGGATCCTGTCGGGAACTCTCCTCTGCGCCTCGAGCAGGAACCATCCGCGGTAGCCGATTCCGGCGAAGAGCTGGAAGAGGCGCGAGTAGGGATAATCCTCGATGTCGAGCTCGCGCACGTGGGTGGTATCGCCGAGCCGGGATTTCACCATGGCGAAGTTCGCCTCCAGCCCCGCACCCGTCAGATCCTCGCCATTGCAGTTCCAGCAAACGCAGACGTTGCGGTGATCGGCCACTTCGCAGATTGCGCTGATGGACGGAAGCTCGCATGTCTCTCGCCCATGCACCTCCAGGCGGATCCTTTGACCGTGTTCGGCTCCGAACGCGCCGAGCTCGTTCAGCGCACGCCCAATCTGCTCGATGGTCTTCTCGCGCGGCACATCCGGCGGGAATGCGTTCGGTTTTACCTTGACGCCGTGGCCTCCGCAATCCTGCATCAACAGCACATATTGCTTGGCGAGCTCGATGTTCTTCCGCACCAGAGCGGCGTCGGCATGATGGAAGTCGCAGTTGGAACCGTAGCCGACCAGTTCCACCGGACTGTCGGCAAAACGCCTGCGAACTTCCTCGCGCTGATGCTTTGTAAGGGTGGGCTCCACGCCGTGGGCGTGCCCGGTTCTCAACTCCACGCCGAGCAGCCCGGACTTCTCACAGGCGGCGATCACCGCACCAAGATCCAAGTCCCTGGCCCACTGGTACGTGACCAAGCCGAACTTAATTGTTGGCGGGCGTGACGGCGTCGAGTACAGGCGGTACGGCGGCCAGCACGCCGCCGAGGCCGCGAGAAATTGCCTTCTATCCATCGATTCTCCAAGCGGTAACGTATTCGCCCAATGCGCTCCATCCACCGCTGAAAAGCGATACCATAGGTCGTACTGTAACGTCTCGCAGTCGTGAGGTGGGTATATAGAGGCAGTTATCCGGTTAACAACCACATGCAGCCGCACGTTTCACCCCATCAGCCGACTGATGCCGAACTTGCCGGGTACCGAGAACAGTTGCAGCGAGTTGCGGATAGCCGGATTTTCCGCGACGCCGAGATGCTGCGGCGATTACTGGCCTTTCTAGGGGAAGCGACACTCAGCGGCGAGGCCGACAGCCTTAAGGAGTACGCGGTCGGAGTGCAGGCGTTGGGCCGGCCCGATACTTACGACACGCGCACAGATTCTTCCGTTCGCGTGCTGGCAGGGAAGCTCCGCCAGAAGCTGGCTGAATACTACAGTACGGAAGGGGCCGCCGACGTTGTCGAGATCGGTTTGCCGAAAGGCCGCTACCGGCTCAGCTTCACTCGCCGCGCGCCAGCCTCCTCCGCGGACGCTGCCCTGCGTATGGCCCGGTTCTGGCGCCTGGCTTTTGTGTGCGCGGCAGTAACCGCGGTGGTGGCGGTAGTGGCGGCATTTTGGACGAGCCGCAAGGCTGCGCCCGCTCTGCCGGAAGTCTGGACACCCGAAATGACGGCGCTGTGGGCGCCTCTGCTGGACGGTAAATACCCCATCCTCCTCTCTTACGACCTGGCCGTGTTCATAGGTACAGACAGTTACGCGGTTCGCCACTACAGCGCGAATGACGCCACGAAGATCGAGACATCAAAACAATTGGAGATCCTGCGCCGCAGAATGGGATGGACGCATTACGACATCATTCGCGATTACGCGGACTTCGGTTTCGTACACGAAGCGTTTCTGATCTCCCGGCTGCTGGCGCCGCGGGCCGCCCAAATTTCCCTAAAGCGCGGACAGGAACTCGGGTGGGAAGATATCCACAATAATCACATCATCTACATGGGAAACGGCAAGACCCAGCCCCTCATTCGGGACTTGCTGGCACGGACCGACTTCCTCTTTCAGTCCTCGATCATCCGGGATCTCCATCCGCGACCAGGCGAACCGGAGTACTACCAGGACAGCTCCGATCGCGCCTCAGACACGAAAGTAGGGCACGCGGTGATCGCGATGCTCTCCGGCTCGAAATCGGATCAACGCGCTTTCATTCTGGCGGCGGGTGCGGCCGAGAGGCAGTGGGGAATCGCCGAGGCCGTGACTGACCCGCGCAACGTGAGAAACCTGGTGCGGCAACTACGGCGGCATTCCGGGAAACTGCCCCCGGCCTGGCAGGCTGTAGTCAAGATGCGGTTCAAATCGAGAGTGCCCGTCGAGATCGGCTTCTTAAGCGTGCGGGAAATCCGGACGGGCGGGCTGGAAACATCCAACCAACAGTAGCGCGAAACAGCCTATCCTCCGCAGAAACTACGTCCGAGCCGAATTCGTGTTCGGATACTGTTCTGTAACGTGCGATCCGAAGCGTTCATGGCCGTCTCACTGATTTGCCGCGCTTCGGCGCACGGCTCACAGACGTTGTCGAGTTGCGGCACGGACGCTTTCCATCTTGCGCGCTACGGTTGGGAAGAGGTGCATGTCGGTGTGGGGCAGAAACAGGGCCTTCACGTAATTGTCCATGTAGCGCGGATCGGAGCTTAGGTCCACGTAGGTCATCTTGGCGGCGATTTCGCCGAGCCTGGCGCGGCGTTCGCGGCTGAGCAGCGCGATATAAGCACCGGTGAGCGCGGAATTACCGACGTAGCGGAAGCGTACCGGCTCGAGATCGGGCAGCATGCCAATCAGCACCGCGTCAGACACATTGATGTACCGGCCAAAGCCCCCGGCGATGTAAACGCGAGAGATGGCATCCCAGTTAAGCCCGACGTTATCCAGAATCAGGGAACAGGCCGCATAAATAGCGCCCTTGGTCCGCACCAGATTCTCGATATCGGCCTCGGTGATGACAAGATCCTCGCCACTGAGGGTGCTCTCGCCGCGCTCGATTACGAACACGCGTCCTTGTTCGGTTTCGGCAAGGTGCGGCGACCCGGATTCCATGTTGAAGCGCCCTGCCTGATCGACCAGGCCCCGCACGAACAACTCGCCGAGAAGAGAGATCAGGCCCGAGCCGCAGATGCCGGCGGGTTTCGAGGCGCCTACCACCTTGTAACGTGCGATCGAGAGGTCAGGGCCAATCTCCACCTCCTCGATGGCTCCGCGCGAGGCTCGCATCCCGCACTTGATGCCCGAGCCTTCGAAGGCCGGCCCCGCGGAGCAAGCGCAGGCGACCATCCAGTCCGCGTTGCCGATGACAATCTCGCCGTTCGT
>JBDKSR010000209.1:0-2192 GCA_039680545.1 Bryobacteraceae bacterium
GATACGGGTGCGCGCCCAAGGCTGAACCGAGCAAATAGTACGTATCCGCGACGTTGGTCACCCAATCACGCATGGCTTCGTTGATCGCGTCTTTAAGAGTGCGGCTTCCAGAGCTGACGCCAACCACTTTGGCGCCGAGCATTCTCATGCGAAATACATTGAGGCGCTGGCGCCGCATGTCCTCTTCGCCCATGTAGACTACACAGTCGAGTCCGAACAGGGCGCAAACGTTGGCAGTGGCAACGCCGTGCTGGCCGGCGCCCGTTTCCGCGATAATGCGCCGTTTCCCCATGCGCCGTGCAAGCAACACCTGGCCTAAACAGTTATTGATCTTGTGCGCGCCCGTGTGCAGCAGGTCTTCCCGCTTGATGTAGAGACGCGCTCCTCCGAGCGACTCACTGAGACGCCGGGCGTAATACAGCGGCGTCGGCCGCCCGGCATAGTTAGATAGCAGACCGTCCAGTTCAGCCTGGAAGGCCGGATCCTGACGAGCCTCGCGCCAGGCCTTTTCCAGTTCCTCCAGTGGCGCCATAAGCACCTCTGGGACGAAACGTCCCCCGTAAGGCCCGAAATGGCCGGTTGCATCCGGCTGCGAGTTCATGAGTCAGTCTCCATTAAAGCTGCTTTCAGAAATTCAATCATCTTGCGGTGATCCTTCCGTCCCGGGGCAGATTCGAGACGGGAGCAGGCATCTACACCCCAAGGCCGCACCGCGCGGATGGCGTCACGCACGTTCGATGCGTCCAGTCCACCCGCCAACACGATTCGTTTCCCTGTCCCCACGGCCAGCGACCAGTCGAACGTCTCACCCGTGCCGCCGTGAACTGTCGCCGACGGCGTGTCCAAGAGAAATGCCTCCGCCGGATACGCGTCGAGCAACTCCCGCCGGAACGAAGCATCTATGCGGAATGCTTTCCAGACGCGAAGTGAGCGAGGGAGGTTCCCAGGCGGCACGTTGCCGTGAATCTGGGCGACATCGAACCCGGCTATCGCGGCGATCTCCTCGACGAGCGCGGGCGTTTCCTCCACAAACACACCCACCTTCAAGACAGACGCCGGGAGGATTTCGATCACGCGGGCGGCGTCTTCGGGAGTGATGTAACGCGGGCTTTTGCGGTAGAAATTGAAGCCGATCGCGGACGCACCCCCGTCGACGGCGGCTTGAGCGTCGTCGAGGTTCGTGATTCCGCAGATCTTGAGGATCATGCCCTTAATTCCCGCACGGCCGCGGCAGGGTCGGGGGCCCTCATGAGGCGTTCGCCGACGAGGAACGCCTGGTATCCGGCAGCGCTTAGGCGGTGAACGTCGGCCGCAGATTCGATGCCGCTCTCACTGACGCGTACGACGCCGTCCGGAATGCTTCCGGCAAGGCGCAGCGAAGTGTCGAGAGAAACCTGAAAAGTGCGAAGGTTGCGGTTGTTTACGCCGACAATCGTCGCTCCGGAGTCGAGCGCGACTGCCAATTCACTTTCGTCGTGCACTTCAACAAGGGCGGCCATGCCAAATTGGGCGGCATACTCCCGCAGGCGGCGCAAGTTCTCGACCGTGTGAATCGCCGTGATCAACAGAATCGCATCGGCTCCGTGCGCAGCAGCCTCCGCCACGTGGTACTCGTTCAAAGTAAAGTCTTTACGCAGGACAGGAAGCCGGACCGCGGCACGGGCGGCCTGCAGATAGGAAAGTTCGCCCTGAAAGAACTTACGGTCGGTGAGGACCGAAAGGGCGGCGGCGCCACCCTGCTCGTAGGAGCGCGCAATTGCCGGGGGATCGAACGTGGAAGCGATGAGACCTTTGCTGGGAGAGGCCTTCTTGATCTCAGCAATCACGGAAGGTGTATGAGTGAGCAGAGCCTCTCGGAAGTTGCGGATTTCATTGAGATTTGCCGATGCGAGCCGTTCCCACTCTTCCCGCGTGCTATGAGTTCCCGCCAACTCTTCCTGCTTACTGGCGACAATTTTAGCGAGAATATCTGGAACCGCCTCAGTCATAACGGGGAACTCTCATCGTAGCATGTGAAAGAAGGAGACTACGGGACATGTTCCGATACGCGCTGGCTGCGTTCTTGATCGTCTGGCCCGCAGCGGCCACGGACTTGAGTAACGCGGTGGTGGTCGCACCGGCAACGCTCAGGGCTACGGAGAAGAAAGCCGTCGAGATGCTGGTGGAAGAAGTCGAGAAGCGAACGCAGGTGA
>JBDKSR010000210.1:0-1957 GCA_039680545.1 Bryobacteraceae bacterium
GAGATGGAGCGTCGCGCCCAGCGCCTCGCCGTCATCATGCCCAGGGTGCGTGAGGCCGGTATGAAGGCCGGCATCAACATCCTCGCAACCATCGGTCACCACGAGGAGAATCTTCGTAACTCTCTGATCGCACCGTGGCAGCGCGCGATGGATCCCTGGGGCAAGGTAAGCCAGGGAGTGTTCTGCCCAGCGCAACAGGAGTTGCACGATTACGCCGCCGATATCTACACGATCATGGCGGAGGCGAAGCCCGACTTTATCTGGGTCGATGACGACGTACGGCTACTCGGGCACAAGCCGATCACTTATTCCTGTTTCTGTAACACGTGTATTTCGAGGTTCTGCACCGACACCGACAGGGAATACACGCGCGAGTCCCTTTTGCTGGCGTTTGACTCCGGCACATTGGAACAGAGACTCGACATACGGAGAAAGTGGATCGAGCACAACCGCATCCTCATCGATGAACTCTTCAAGACGATCGAGGACGCCGTCCATCAAGTGAATCCGGCTCTGCCGATCGGGTTTATGACAGGCGACCGGTTCTACGAAGGCTACGCCTTTGCGAAGTGGGCTAAGACCCTGGCCGGTTCGCGCGGCGTTGAGGTGCGCTGGCGTCCTGGCGGCGGTTTCTACTCCGACGAAAAGCTGATGGACATGGTGGACAAGGCGCACGCCATCGGCAGGCAGGTGTCCGCGCTGCCGCCTGACGTGAAAACGATCCAGTCGGAGCTCGAGAACTTCCCCTATCAGCGCTTGCGCAAGAGCGCGCACACAACGGTGCTTGAAGCCGCCGCGCACATGGCAGCAGGGACCACCGGCACGGCGTTCAACATCCTCACCATGACGCCCGATCCGCTTGATGAGTACGGTCCTCTTTACGCGCAAGTCGCGAAGTACCGGCCGCTGTACTCGGTCATGCGCGCCGAACTGGGGAGGAGCCGCTTACGCGGCGTCTGGCCTGCGTGGAACCAGGACACGCAGATCGCAGCGAACGCCGATGACAAGTGGTTCGCGAGCCCCAAGGTGCCGCTGGGTGAACCGTACGTCCTCGGCGAGCTCGGCATCCCGATCTGTTACGCCCGCGAAGGAGCGTCCGTCGCCGCTCTCGCCGGGGCGAGTGTTCTCGCCTTCTCGCGAAATGAGCTGCAGCAACTTTTCACAGGCGGCGTGCTCATGGACGTCCCGGCCTGGTACCATCTGCGCCAAATGGGGCTGGCAACGCTGACGGGAGTAGGCGGCGCTGACGTCATCGAGCATGACGCAATCGAGGTATTGACTCAGGACCCGTTGAATGGCCGTTTTGGTGGATGGTCGCGCGACTGCCGGCAATCTTTCTGGTGGGAACCGGCCCACCGATTGATCCCGTTAGGTTCCACCGCGCATCCGCTCGCACGCCTCGCGGATTACGGCTCACAGAATCTCGGCCCGTGCATGTTCGCCTCCACCAACGAACTCGGCGGGCGCGTTGTGGTGGCGGGCTACTATCCGTGGTCGCAGATGCACAGCCTGGCCAAGTCTTCGCAGATGCGATCGATCTGCCGCTGGTTGAGCAAAGATAGCCTCCCTGCCTCCGTCGATAGCTTTTCCAAGGTGGTGATCTGGTGCCGGGACGGTGAACGGGGGCGGAAAGCGGTAGTGCTCATCAACGCGTCGCTTGACCCCGCGGAGAAACTCACATTACGCCTTCCGGGACACACGACGTCCGCCGTGCAGATTGCGGAGGATGGGAAAGAACGTCCCGTCACGGTGATTCCGACCGCTCCGAATGCCGAGGGCAGCCTGCTCGAACTCGGCGAAGTGGCACCCTGGGCGATTCGTCTCGTTCTCTACAAGACCGCCTAGCAGGGCGAAACGCGATCACTGGCGCAGCAGATTCCGCGCCAGGAAGAATACGTTCGCGGGACGCTCCGCCAGCCTGCGCATGAAATAGGGATACCAGGCGTCGCCGTAAGGC
>JBDKSR010000211.1:0-4474 GCA_039680545.1 Bryobacteraceae bacterium
TCTGGACTATGCCCACCGCATCGAAGTTATGCGGCGTGGTGAGCGCAGAGACTGGGCATTCGTCCCATCGGAAGTTCTGCGGGTAGTAGCGCTGGTGTTTGTCGGTTTCGTATTCAGCCGTCCACCAACGGTCTTTACTCAGTGAGTCGAAGTCTTGCGGGAAGTACTTACGACAGTTCAGGCGCTCGCCGGGGCGCTTCCGGCAGCGGCAGCAGTCGTATCGCTCTTTGGCCCAGCCGCCGCTTGCACCGAAGTGCCAGGCCAGGGCGATTCCCCCCTTTCTGTTGGAGAAAGCGAGGCAATCTCATTAGCTGCCGACACGAGTTCGTCCGTCAACTCGCACGGTGCCTCCGCAATCAACTCTTCCGCGGTCGGCACTTTTCCGCCGAGGGTATAGCCCTCTATGGACACGAGCAAACTACGGAGCGTGCCCCATCCGCCAGTCTGCCGCTCCAGTCTAGAGATTTCGTCTGTGAAGTCGGACCATTCGACGAACTTCTCGTCTGGGAAATCTACCTTGACCGGCACGCGCGCCTCGGCCTCGGCGCGGGTGACGCCCTCGGCCTCAATGAGCCGATCCACCTCAGCCTTAGCTTCGGTGTTCGCCTTCGTGCGCGCGGCCCCGAACTCCTCATCGAGCGGCTTGCGCTGGCGGTAAAGATCACGGATTCGGACGCGCGATTCCGCGAGGATATCGAGGAACCGCGCCCGGCTGGTTGCACTGGCGCGGCGGAAGGTAGCCACCGCGCCGGGCACGACCTTGGAGTGAAATTCAATTCTCGTCAGGGTGTCCATAAGCGCCTACGTGATCACCAGAGGCCCGATCTCATCGACTGCCGCCGTGCTGGTCGCCTGTGCGCGGAGTGTCGGGACCACGATAGCTTTGCGCTCGTCGCCGTCCTCGTGCGAGAAACCGTCGCCGCTGATCTCGGGAGGCAACACCAGATTGTTCATCGGCAGCGTGTAAGTGCCTCCCGCCGTCGCGCCGATCACCAGCGTGGCGTCAAAAGCCGTTCGCCCCACGATCTTGCCAAGCAGTGTGTCGAGCGCCGCCGTGTCCACTGACCAAGTAGAGAACGCCAGTAGGTATTCCGGCATCCCCTGAAACGGATCTTGCGAGAAATACTCCGTGCCATCGATGTTGCAGTGGTTCACGTCGTACTGCCTGTTCGGGTTGATCGTCACGGACCAATCGCGCAGCGACAGATACGCCGTCCCATCGAGCGTGAGTTTGCACGTAAACCCAGCCATCTCACTTCCCGTGTAGACGGGCGATGCGGGCATCAAAGGCCATGTCGTAAGCCCGCCCTTTTCCGCCGTGAGCGCGCTACCCCAACGGTCCTGGCCGAGCACCGCGTAGGAAATGAAATCGGCCGAGAGATCCGCGGTATCCTGCCCGCCGGAGAGCACTAACTTGTTCACGATGGAGCCGAACGCGCACACACCGCGCTTGCCCGCGCTGTTAAAGCCCCACAGTTCGAGCGGCACAAGAGCGGCGCTCTGCGCGGCGCGCGTGTAGGTAACGCTCACGCCGTTGCTGATAGCCACGGCTCCGAAAGCCGATTCAAAGATCGGGCCGCAATCCGGTTCCATGCCCGCGCCGGAGCCGGAGAACAGCGGCATTGCCACGGAGGCCGAGCCGGAGATTCGACCGGCGCGCGACTGCTCGATAAAGACCTGCGCCGAGCCAGCCTCTTTGTAGGTCGGATTGATGCGCGCCCGGTTCGGCGTTGCGGTGAAGGTTCGGTGTCGGCAAGCGTCTGCGGCGGCCAGAGACGCCGTGCCGTCCGTGTGGCGAATGGTCTTGTAGTCGCTCTGTTTCGCCACGAAGAAGTAATCGTTTCGTCCGTAAATGTAAGCCATGGCGTCTCCTAATTGGCGTCGATCTTGATGTTCAGGCGGATCGGGATGTATAGCTTCCACCCATCAGTCTTCAAGTCTGCATCCGGCAACTGTGGGCAGTCCGGCAGGCCGCCATACGACAGGCCGGGGTAATCATTCCAGGGAATCGTGGTGCGCGCGAACACCGTGATAACAGCGTCCTCGATTATCTGCACCCATCGCTCAATGATGTCGCCACTCTCTACGCTGTCCTCATCACGCTCTTCGTGGGAGTAGTGGACGATAAAGAGCACCTGCCCCTCAATAACACCGGACCACTTAGAGCCCTTGGTTTCTCCGGTCCACATACTGCCACCCGTGGATAACTGGAGTGTCACGCGGCCAGTTAGCGCAGAGAGGCCTACATCAGAGAAACTGATCTGCCCAAAAAATACGGATTGCGACTCGGCGCTCCAGTCGATCTCTACGGATTCCGAAATTGCGTAGGTATCCCGCAGCGCGGCAAACATGGCATTGAAGCCATACGTGGGCTCGGCCATGCAGTCGCGCATGAAGTCGAGGGCGAGTTTGCGAGTGAGGGGCATTAGGGGATTCTTGTGACGAGGCGGAGTTGAAGCGTTGCGCCGCCGGTTCCGTCCTTGACTGCGGGTGGATCACCAACCACGCGGTACACATGGCCATCGCGCGTAATTTCGTCGCCCTTGCGCGGCGTGGCGGTTTCACCGTTGAGCAGCGGGAAATCGGACAAGCGAAACCAGGCGGTCGTGGGTTCGCCCGTGCGCTCGCTCCAGATCACTGTGAGGGCGAATGGGTCGAGCGGGGGCTGGCTGTAGGTGACGGACCCGCCGATCTCATCAAGCAAGTCGGCATAGCCGTCTGCGATATCGGCAAGGAAATCAGCTTCAGCCATTACGCGCCCGCTTCAACACTGATCGAGTAGGAGATGCCGGTCGCAATCGTCCCGGCGACAGCAAGCTCGTACCCGAGCTTTTCACCCCACGGGCCGTGACGGAGGACGCCCGCGCCAAGTGACTTGATGGCATCCGTACCGCCGGAAACTACCGCCAGCGTGGCCGATTCCGTGGTGGAAACGCCGGGGGCCGCTGTCGTTACCTGTTGCGGCAAGAGGTCACGCTGAATCCTGGCGACAAAGGTCTTAGCCCCGGTGGATGCGACTTGCGGGAAGTGAACCAGATCCCACTTCGCACCAGCGGCGTTTTCGGTGGTGATGTAGAAGTCGTATGTCTCGTTCCCCGACTCGCGCTCGGCTTCGGTGACGGTCAGCGTAACAATCAGATACCGATAGCGGTTGAGGTTGTACGTGGCGGGCGCGAGCGAAACCGCGTCCTTTTTGGTGGTCGCGGCTTGAAGGGTGAAGGCTTTGAACGGCGATTCCATGTGATCCTCCGATTAAGGGGAGGGGCAGCTGGTGAGCCGCCCCCCGCCATCTAGTGCGTCAGTGACCCGATGCTGTAGATGGTGTACGCCTCGGTGCCCGCGGCCACGTTGGTCAGCACGATAAGGAAAATCTTCGTGTTGTTCTGCGCCACGGTCATGGTGCCCGAGGTGGTCACGGAGGCGTCGGGGGCTGTTACTGTGATGGTCTCGACGGCATCGGAAGTGTTGCGCAGCACGAACTCAAAGGACATCCCCGCAACCGCGCCGGGGAGATCCGCCACCAGTTCGGCCCCAGTCGGTACGGTATCTGCCCGGCTGCCGCCATTGCAATCGCGCAGCACAATTCCCCCGATGACCTGCGCCGCGCTGTAGGTCAGATTGCTCGCCGTGTTCAAAGCGGAGGCGATGCGCTTGGACAAAAACTCGCTGTCCAGCAGCACGCGCCCCTGCGCGCCCTTGGGCGTGAGCTTGATGCCGATGTGAACGTCGTCGCCAGAGGCGGATAGTGTCGGGGCGCCATCCGCTGCCGCGTTGGCGAGGGTAAGCTCATTTACCGCGGTAGCCGTGGCGGTCACCTTCAGCAACTCGGCGCCGTTGGCATCCAAAATAGCCGTCCCGACCTTGGGCGAGGTCAGGGTCTTGTTGGTGAGGGTCTGCGTTGTAGCCGTTCCCACAATCGTCAAATCGGCATCGGGAACAGTGAGCACGCGCGTCTGCCCGGCAGTCACGCCGACGCAATCGAGGCGCGCTTTCTTGGTGGCGGTGTCGGGGTCGTGAACGGTGACGGTATCGGCAAAGTCCGTGCCCAGCGCGGGCGTGAGCGTGCCGGTAACGGAAAGATTCCCGCCCACCTCCAGATCCTTGGTAATCAGTTCGCTTCCGCGCACTACTTTTCTCGGCATGGTGTAGCTCCTTTTTTGTTGTTCTGAGTTATGGAAAGATGGGGGCCGGGTCGTGGCCCGAGCCCCCGTTAATGCGGGCGAACTAGGTGTTCGTCACCGTGACACACACCTCTGGCCGCTTGCAGATCGGGAGCCAGTTGCCCTCGGCCCAGACCTTGATGCCCTGGCCGAATTCCTTCGGTTCCTGGCGGGAGTAATACGGCAGGCCCATCGTGTTCGCCGTCTCCAGGAAGTTGCCGGGAGCCACGACAGTGCTGAACGTGTCGCGCGTGCCCTCGGGGAAGCAGATGCCCGAGGTCGCGGCGATGCCGAGACGAGCCGCGCCATCGTGA
>JBDKSR010000212.1:0-5439 GCA_039680545.1 Bryobacteraceae bacterium
ATCGTCTGGCCCGCAGCGGCCACGGACTTGAGTAACGCGGTGGTGGTCGCACCGGCAACGCTCAGGGCTACGGAGAAGAAAGCCGTCGAGATGCTGGTGGAAGAAGTCGAGAAGCGAACGCAGGTGAGGTGGGAGGTCGTGCAGACAGCCCCTGCCGAGACAAAAACGTTCATTGGAATCGGCCAAGCGGCTGCGGGACGATACTCACGTGAGGTCAGTGCAGCCCCAAAGCTCTCCGGTGCGGAAGGGTATCGCATTCTATCGGTTACGGGACATGGCGCACCGGCAGTCTTCGTTCTCGGGAACGACCCAAGAGGCACATTGTTCGGCGTGGGTAAGTTGCTGCGGAACTTACGCATGCGGAAGGGCGCGGTCGAACTTCCGGACGGCTACCATGTAGCCTCCGCGCCGAAATACCGGTTACGGGGTCACCAGCTTGGGTATCGTCCGAAGACGAATTCCTACGACGCATGGACTCCCGCGATGTGGGAACAGTACATACGGGACTTGGCCGTTTTCGGGACCAATGCCGTGGAGTTAATCCCGCCGCGCTCGGACGACGACGTCGACAGCCCGCATTTCCCGCTGCCTCCCATGGAAATGATGACCAGGATGTCGAAGATCCTCGCCGACTACGGGCTGGATGTGTGGATCTGGTACCCCGCGCTTGATCCTGATTACTCCTACGAAAAGGCGATCGATGCCGCCGTCAAAGAGTGGGGCGAGGTATTCAAGCGGCTGCCGCGTGTCGATGCCATTTTCGTGCCAGGCGGCGACCCGGGGCACACCCCGCCGCGCCAGATGATGACACTGCTCGCACGGCAGGCCGAAAACCTGCGACGTTATCACCCAAAGGCGCAATGGTGGCTGTCGCCGCAAGGTTTCCGAAAGGAATGGATGGATGAGTTTCTCACAATCCTAAAGAACGAGCAGCCCGCGTGGCTGACCGGCGTCGTGTATGGCCCGCAAGCGCCGATGCCGCTGCCCGAGCTTCGCAAAGCGGTACCCGAACGGTACCTGATCCGCCATTATCCCGACATCACGCACAGCTTCCATTGCCAGTTCCCGGTTCCTGACTGGGACGTGGCATACGCCGCTACAGAGGCACGCGAGTCGATCAACCCTCGGCCGCTAGGCGAGGCGAATATCTTCCGGCGCACGCAGCCGCTCACGATTGGTTTTCTCTCCTACTCGGAGGGCTGCAACGATGACGTGAACAAGATCGTCTGGAGCGGACTTGGCTGGGATCCGGATAAACCTGTCATCGAGATTCTGCGCGATTACAGCCGTTATTTCATCGGCGAACCGTACGCCGATTCCTTCGCGCAGGGATTGCTCGCGCTCGAACGGAATTGGAAGGGACCGCTCGCGGCGAACCGCAACGTCGAAACGACCCTGGCGCAGTTCCAGGCAATGGAACGAGCCGCGTCGCCCGCGGATTTGCTCAACTGGCGATTCCAGCAGGCACGCTATCGCGCTTACTACGACGCGTACACACGCAGTCGCCTGATTTACGAGACGGAACTCGAAGACAGAGCGATGGACCGGCTGCGGTCAGCACACGAGACCGGGTCGCTCGCCGCGATGCGCGAAGCGGAAGAGATTCTCGCTCAGGCAGACAGGGTGAAAGTCGCCCACGAGTGGCGGTCACGCGTTTTCGAGTTGGCCGAAGCGCTGTATCAGAGCGTCCGTATGCAATTGAGCGTACCCAGGTACAAGGCGATCGACGTGGGACGGGGAGCGAATCTCGACACACTGGACGTGCCGCTCAACAGCCGTTTGTGGCTGGTGGATCAGTTCGCAGAACTGCGAGCCAAGTCCGATGAGGCGGCGCGTCTGCGCGGGATCAATGAGATCGTGAACTGGACGAACCCTGGATCGGGCGGCTTTTACGACGATCCGGGCGATCCGTCGCGGCAGCCGCACGTCGTGCGTGGAATGGGCGACGACGAAGATCCTCAGTTCTGGCATTCGTCACTGGTCGGATTCCGGTACGATCCACGGCGGCCGAGGTCATGGTGGCACCACGCCGAGGCCCTGTATGAATCGCCGCTCGAAATGCGTTATACGGATCTCGATCCGGCGGCGACTTACAAGGTGCGAGTCGTTTACGCGGGAGACGCGGCATCACGCAAGATCCGTATGCTGGCCGATGGCGTCGAGGTCCATCCGTTGATGGAGAAACCGAAGCCCGTGCGACCGTTGGAGTTCGACATTCCGCCGTCGGCGACCTCCGATGGCAAGCTGACTTTGCAGTGGTATCGGGAGCCGGGAATCGGCGGGAACGGACGCGGCGCACAGGTGTCGGAGATCTGGTTGATGCGGAAGTAGCGGTGATCAGACGCCGCGCCGGTTGCCCCAAAGATCGACGTGAAGACGGGGGCCAAAGCGGAAGCCCTCGCGCTTTGCGATCTCGACGATCCAGAGTGCGCGTTCGCGGAGCGTGGCTGCGTCTGTTCCCTCGGGCATCAGGACGACCTTCTCGCGTACAGCACCTAACTGGGATACGAGCGCCAGAATTTCGGCGAGATCGTCCCGTTGCTTCACGACGAACTTGAGCTGGTAGTCGTACCCGGAAAGCAGCCGCCGCAGAACATCGGGTTGGATGCGAAGACGATCGTGCTGAGCCGCCCAGCGTCCCCCGTCGCGATCGACCGGCGTCGAATTCGACGTCTTGGGGCTGATGCTCATCAGGTCGCAAGCGACCGGCGCATACACCGTGCCCGCAGTCTCGATCGTGATGTGATAACCGGCGGCACGCAGCCCTTCTGTGAGCGGGACGATATCAGGAGCGATCATCGGCTCGCCCCCGGTGACGACCACGTACCGGGCGGAAAAGCGTTTCACCTCTTCGAGAATCGCTTCAACGCTCATCGCGTCGCCCTCGGGTTGCCAGGACGTGTACGGCGTATCGCACCAGACACAGCGCAGATTACAGCCGCTCGTGCGCACAAACACGCTCGGAGTACCCACGAGAACGCCCTCGCCCTGAATCGAATAGAAGATTTCCGATATCTTCACGCGCGATAGTCCAGCGGGTCTTCAATCCCCGCTTCCTGGAAACCCTTGCGGCGGAGCTGACAGGAATCACACTCGCCGCACGGACGGCCCTTCTCATCGGGATCATAGCAGCTATGCGTGAGCCCGAAATCGACCCCAAGAGAGGCGCCTAGGCGCACGATTTCGGCTTTGCTGAGATGAAGCAGCGGCGTGTGGATTCGCAGCTTGCCGTGCCCTTCGACACCCGCTTTGGTGGCGAGATTGGCCATGCGCTCGTAGGCCTCGATGTACTCCGGGCGGCAATCGGGATAGCCGGAGTAATCAATCGCATTGACGCCTATGAAAATGTCCGATGCGCCGAGCACTTCCGCCCATGCCAACGCGAACGAGAGAAAGATGGTGTTCCGGGCGGGCACGTAGGTGACGGGAATGCCCTGCCCCATCTCCTCCGCGGAACGGCCCTTCGGAACGATCGAGTCAGCTGTCAGCGCAGAGCCTCCGATGGCGCGCAGGTCTATGACAACGACCAGATGCCCGGCCGCAGCCAGATTCTCCGCTACACGCTTCGCCGCATCGAGTTCCACGCGATGCCGCTGGCCGTAATCGAAGGTGATCGCGTAACACTCGTAGCCCTCTTTACGGGCGAAAGCAAGGCACGTAGAGGAATCGAGGCCTCCGCTCAACAGGCAGACCGCTTTAGCGCGCTGGTTCATTTCTTCAGCTTCATGGCCAGGAAGAAACCTAGCACCGGAAACACCATCAGGCTCGCGAGCACGTTGTGCATCGAGAAGTGATCGGAGGCCCAGCCGGTCAATGGGATGAAGACCAAGCCGGCCGCGCCCCAGGCGAATCCCATCATCAGAGCGGAAACTGTGCCAGCCTGACTCGGGACCAGTTCCTGCGCCATCACAACGTTTACCGGGATCGTGAACAGCAGGACGAATCCGCCCACGACGAGTCCCACAAGCGATAGCCAGCCGCTACCGAAGAAGAACAGCGCGAGGAACGGCACCGCACCGCCCATCGACGCGATGATCACACTCCGCCCACCGAAACGATCGGCAAGATGACCGCCGATGAAACCGCCTAGGGCCCCCGCAGCCAGGTAGGCGGAGAGCGTGAAGTTGGCGGTGTTCACCGGGAGTCCTCTCTCCATGTGCAGATACAGAGAGAGGAATTGGCCGAACGTAATCTGAACGATCGACCGCATGAAAACGAGCACGTACAGGAGGGTCAGCGGCTTCCAGACAGCGTGAAGCGCTTTCCAGTCGAAGTGACCGCGAGCCCGCGCGCTGGGCGCCGGAGCAGGAGGCAGTACCTTCACGAGGAAAACGCTGACAAGAATGCCAAGAAGGGCGGCCCAATACGTGCCGGACAGGCCAAAGGTACTCGCGATGATCGAAAAGACAGCGGGTCCGACCGAATAGCCGAGCGTACCGGCACTGATGAAGACCGCCATCGCCGAGCCGCGCCGTTCCGCCGTGCCGAATGCCACACGGGCCGAGGCCTGCGGATGGAATGCCGCGATGCCGGTCCCGCCGAGAAGCACCATCGGCAGCAGCCAGCCGAACGATGGAACAAGTCCCAGCGCCGAGATGAAAATACCGGCAACGGCGGGCGCGAGGACTGTGAATGCTCGTGTATGGAACCGGTCCGAGATAAAACCATAGACCGGCTGCAGGACGGACGACGAAAGAAGCAGCGTCCCCCCGAGGATCCCTGCCTGCGTAAGACTCATTCCGAAGCGGTCAACGAGCAGCGGTTGCAGCGCGCCCAGCGCCCCGGAATACAGGTCAACAGAGAAGTGCCCCAGCGACATGAGTATGAACGTCAACATACTCATGCGAACAACCTGCTTCGTTTCAGGTTGCGCCGACACGTCTGCTAGATTGACTCTGGAACTCATCCTGGAGGGTTAAAACTATTCTACCAGGAGCCGGGATAAACGCGCCGCATCGGCCTATTTTCCGGCCGTATCCAGCAAAAACGAGTAAATGAAGGCGGTCTCTTTGTACCTTTTGTCGCGCCCGGAAACACCGCCGTGGCCGGCGTTCATCTCAGTTTTCAGCAGCAGCCGGTTGTGGCCGGTCTTCACCGCCCGCAACTTCGCCACCCATTTCGCAGGCTCCCAATATTGCACCTGGGAGTCATGCAGACCGGTCATCACGAGAAGATTCGGGTAGTTCTGCGGTTTCACGTTGTCGTAGGGAGAATACGACAGCATGTAGTCGTAATACTGCTTCTCGTTCGGGTTACCCCACTCGTCGTATTCGGCTGTCGTTAGAGGGATGCTGCCGTCAAGCATCGTGGTCACCACATCCACGAAAGGCACCCGCGCGACCACACCCTTGAACAAGTCAGGCCGCATGTTGACAATGGCGCCCATGAGAAGCCCGCCCGCGCTGCCGCCCATCGCAAACAGATGGCTTGGGCTTGTGT
>JBDKSR010000213.1:0-3309 GCA_039680545.1 Bryobacteraceae bacterium
GAACAGTTGCTCAGGGTAGCGGCAGCGCGGGAAGGCGTCGTCGCAGACCCCGATCTGTTGGCCGCGTTGGGTCTGACCATCCACGTACCAGTAGTTGCCTGTGCGCACCCACCCGGTCAGGACGCGGGAGCCGTTCAACACCGCTCCGGCCTCGCCAACAAACGTGTTGCCGGGCTTCGGGCGGACCGCCTGTTGCCGATGGACGCCCGCCTTGATGACAAACGCCGTGCCGTTGGGGTTGGCATCCACGGCGGCCTGGATGGACGCGCCGGGGACGATGGGAGTCTGGCCGAAACACAAGGCCGCGAACGTAAGCGCGAGTATGATCTGTCTCATCTATTTCCCCCAAGCCAACCATTTGACGTACACCTTCTCCCACGCGAACGCCATCAGCGCCGCGATCGTGCAGATACCAGCCCAAAGGAACGCGAGTACCTTGCCCTGTCCGGCCTTGACATTGTGCTCCTGGTCCACTTCTCGCCTTGTTTCATCGCCGTCCTCGCGGATGTCGTCGATCACGTCGTTCAACCGCTCGTGCCGCCTGGCGCAAGTCTGTTTCAACTCATCAAGCGCCTTGAACATCCCCGGAGTGAAGGCGTCCTGCGCTGCCATATTCACAAGCATCCGCGCCCTGTCGGCCTCAAGCGAAGTCACCCTTCCGTTGGTGGCGTCCTGGCGGCGGTGCATCCCTTCGATGCCGACGCGGACCTCCCCGCGGAACTCTGAAAAGTCGCGGGTGAGAGACATCACCCCCGCGTGCAATTCGCGCATCTGATCGCTCAACAGTTGGTACTCGCTCATGCGCACGTCTCCGTTCATTGTTTGTAGTTCCGCAACGCCACCGCGCCCGTGCCGACAGCCGCCGCGTAGTTGACCCACGCGACCTTCCGCCGATGCTCTGGGTAGCGCCTGAGTGCGATCCACTGCACAAGCAGACCCCCGCCCACGATGGCGGCTTTGATGCTGACTTGCCGCGCCCCGAAGCGCCCGCGCCCAAGGACGGGGTTCAACTCGTAGCCACCCATTGACGAGTGGATGTCGAGCACCTGAGACGCACCCATTGCGACGACGGACCACTCGTATGCGCGGTCCTGCGACCGCCCGGTTTGGCAGAGGCAGAGCAGGACCACGGCAATGAGCCAGTACCTCACTGCGGCTCCGGTGTGGTGTACCAATCGGCGGGCAACTCATTCACGATCACGACGGCGGGGTTGTCGCCAGCCGTGTATGCACGGAGCCAATCGGCGGTCGCCTCGTCAAAGCTGTGCTCGATGCAGCAGCGCCCGTCTGCGGCCACGGCGGGTTCGTCCTGCAACGCAACGGGAGAACTGCCGTCGATGGATGGAGTGCAAACCACGTCATCCCTCAGGAGGTCGTAGGCTGCTCGATTCGCACAGATGAGGATCACTTCTGCACCTTCGCTTTCGGTTCGGCTTCGATGGGCTTGGCCTTGGGCTTCGTTGGCGGCTGACCGTGGGCCTTCGTGTAGTCGGCGATGCGTTCAGCCCTGAGTTTGTCGCGGTCAACCTTTTGGGCCGGCTTCGCCCATGCGCCCATGCGGGCCGCACGGGCCTCTAGTTTCGTCGGGGCCTTGCCCTTGATCGGGATCTTGCCGGGGTCTGTGAGGATCATGGTGTCTCCTATGGAAGCGTGTTGCCGACTGAGTTGATGCGCGGTTTCAGCCACGCCCGGTAGTTGTTCAGCACTTCGCCGGGGTTCAGCACCCGGTCCCACCTGTACCAGCCGGTCAGCAGGCCGACGTAGTTGCCGGGCGTCTCCAACAGCCATTCGCGGGAGTCGGTGGTCTTTTGGTATTCGAGGGCGGTGGAACCGAGGTTAAGCATTAGTCCCCAAATAACTACATCACCCGCGTCTAAAGCGGCTCCACCGACAACACTAGATCGGTTTTCTAGCCCATACGACAAAGTTCCAGTTGCGGTGCAAAGTGCTGTTACGGCTACTCTTTGTGGTGCTGTGGTCAATACTATTCTGGAGCGCGTGCTCATCGCGCTCCCGTCAAACATCCGAAAACCTATTTCCGTTTTGCTTGCAGACCATACATAAGCCGATGCGGTATACGCCAGCCCAGACACGCACGATCCTAGTTGATAGCGGTACCCAGTATTTCCAGTTCCGAAAGTCACCGTATCTGCCGTCACTGTGCCGTTTGGATCTGTTGCGTTGTCGCTGACCACGGTATTTTCAGATGTGAAGTAAGTTGTCCAACTTGCCGCGCTTTCGCTCCAGTGAGCACGATTCCTCCGCGCCACGCCGTTGATGTACTCCTGACCGCCGCTCGTGACGGTGTAGCACTCGACCCCTGAGCAATTGGTGGTTGTCCACGCCGCGCCCTTCGCCGGGAGGCCCGAGACGCGATCCCCGGAGTCGAACGTCCAGCCTGCGAGGGAGACGGTCGGATCGTCCGTGGATGCGCCTGTGTTGGCCCCGCGCACCAGCGTGGCCGTGCCGGGAGGGATGGAGGCGATGGACTGCGTATCGACGCCGCCCGTCACGTTCACCCCCGCCGCGAGGCCACTTCGCGAAAGGCCGGGGCGCTTGGACATCAGCGGGATGTCGAGTTGGGCGAAGAGGGGGAGGGCGAGGATGAGGGAGAGGATGAGTCGCATAATAGTGTGTTTCATGGCTTTCCAATCAAACAGGCGTTGCGATACAGATTACAAGCTACCCGGTCCGTTTCGCTCATTTCACCGTCGCAGACAGGGCAACCGGAGGGTGCAAAGGGATTGTCACATCCACCGAGTTTGACGGTGTGGATTCCAGAGAGTTCAGGGCGGCGGTGACGCGATAGCAGTAATTGCCGGGCGCGAGGCCGGTGTCTTCATAGCTTTTGGCGGGGACCGTCGCAACCTTCACAAACAACGAGGTGGCCGAGCACGTCGAGTTGCTCCGGTAAACGGAGTAGGAGACTCCCGCCGGGTTGCGGGCATCCTCCCAGGCGAGGGAGACGGTTTTGGCGTCAGTCGTGGAAGCGTCGTTCTGGGCGAACGCAGAGAAAGCGACGGCGAACAGGATGGCAATGAATCTCATGATTTCCTCAAATAGTCAATCAGGTCTGGTCGAAACTCGCCCAGCTCTGCCATGTATCTCGTTTTGTCTTGCGTAGCTGGCCATCGGATGCGTAACCTCTTAACAACAAACTGATTGTCGATCCCCAACAGGCTAGACGTAAATTGTACCGTATCGCCCACGTTCAAACCGTCGCGGTCAAACGTACAATTGATTGATTTTCGAGGGTATCCGTAGCGAGCTACTTCTACCACGGCGCGGGCGTCAGCCTCACTATCTGAT
>JBDKSR010000214.1:0-18262 GCA_039680545.1 Bryobacteraceae bacterium
TTCCAGAAGAATCGCAAGAACCCGTATAACCAACGATGGTCCTTCGGATTCCAGAAACTGTTCCCTGGGCAGTTCATGGTGGACGCTTCCTATGTCGGAAGCCGCGCTACCCGTCTCCTGATTTCGAGGGAACTGAATTTCCTACCCGCGAAATATCTGAGCACCTCAGGGACGCGTGACAACACGACAAACAGCTACCTGGCCAAGTCGTTTACGAGTCCGTTCTATGGAACGGACCCGATTTACGGCAAGACCATCTCGCGCGCCGGACTTCTGGTGCCCTATCCTCAGTTCTCAAGCGTGTATTCGTACGAGGAGACCGGGTATTCGTGGTATCACTCGGCCCAACTCCGCATGGAAAAGCGTTTCGCGAAGAGCTACACGCTGTCGCTTTCCTACACGCTCTCGCGGATGATGGAAGCGACCGACTACATGAATGATAGTGATCCTCAGCCGTATGAGATGCTGTCCACCATGGACAGACCCCACCGGCTGGTCATCAGCGGTATTTGGGAACTGCCATTCGGAAAGGGCCGTCGGTTTGGCTCGAATCTGCCGGGCGTCTTGAACTTCTTCGCCGGTGGCTGGCAGTTCAACGGGATGGTGCAGCGTCAGAGCGGTCCCTCACTCGCGTGGGGCGACGTCTGGACGCTGTTCTCCGGCGATTCGACGCAAGTCGGACTTTCGAAAAGTGAACGGAGTGTTGACCGGTGGTTCAATACGGATGCTGGATTCAACAAGAAGAGTACGGATCAGTTGTCGAGAAACATCCGTGTGTCGCCCTGGTACTTCAGCAACTTGCGTGCTGATGGACAGGCGCGCTGGGATTTCTCACTCTTCAAAACCTTCCCGATCGTAGAGAGGGTAAATCTGCAGTTCCGTGCGGAAACCATCAACGCGTGGAACCATCCCAACCTGTCCACGCCTGTAATGACCCCAACAAGCAGTACCTTCGGAACGATCTCGACTCAGGATGCAACGCGCACCTGGATCTTTTCGTTGAAATTGAATGACTGATCGAGCTGCTAAATCAGCACTCGGTATGACCACGCGCCATCGCCCTAGAGCCTGGGGTGATGGCGCGATTTTTTTTGTGCTGCAATAGTTAGTTACGTCTTTTCGTCAGGATCGCTGAGATGATGAATCGTATAGGTGCTCTATTTCTATTAGCTGCCAGCCTTGTGCCGGCGTTTGCCCAAACGGGCTGGAAGGCGGGCGTCGCCAAGGTGGCGATTACGCCGAGTGAGCCAATGTGGCTGGCTGGTTTTGCTGCCCGAACCAAGCCTTCTGAAGGCGTTCGGCAGGATATTTTCGTCAGCGCCCTGGCCTTGCAGGACGAGACAGGGAAGACGTCCGTGCTGGTTGCTATCGATCTGGTCGGTATCAAGCGCGAGATGGCTGAGGAACTGGCGGCCCGGTGCGAGAAACTCTACGGGATCACGCGGGATCGCCTGGTTTTCAACGTCTCTCATACGCATTCCGCGCCGGTGGTCAGTGAAGACTTGACTCCGATCTACGACATGAACGACGCGCTGCGGGAAGCTTCGCGCCGTTACTCGAAAGTGTTTGTCGAGAAGACCATGGACGCCATCGGAAAGGCGATTCATGACCTGGCGCCCGCCAACCTTACCTTCGGGCAGGGATTGGCCGGCATCGCTGTGAATCGCCGCCGGGTGTCACGGCGATCTCTGCCCGGTCCGGTCGATCACGATGTGCCGGTCCTGGCCGTGCGGGATGCCAAGGGCGCGCTGCGGGTTGTCGTGGTGGGCTACGCCTGCCATGCCACGGCGCTAAATGACTATCTGATCAGCAACGACTGGCCCGGCTTTGCCCGGGAAGCAATTGAGAAGGCGCACCCGGGAGCAACCGCGCTCTTCGTGCAGGGTTGCGGGGCGGATTCGAACTCGCTGCCGCGCGGCGGCGAGGCCCTGGCGCGGAAGCACGGCGAGACACTCGCGGCTGCTGCCGAGCAGGTGTTAAAGGGCAAGATGAAGCCCGTTGCCGGTCCGCTTCGAACTGCCTTAGAGTGCGTGGACGTGCCGTTCCACAACATTCTGACGCGCGAAGAACTGCAGAAGCGGCTGGAAGCCAAACAGTTGATGTACCGGAAGCCGGCCCGGGTTCTGCTCGACGAACTCGACCAGAACGGGAAGCTCCCGGCCTCTTACCCCTATCCGGTCCAGGTTTGGCAGTTTGGAAAAAGCTTGAAGTTCATCGTCCTCGGCGGTGAAACGGTGGTCGATTATTCATTGCGCCTCAAGGGACAGTACGGGTTCGACGATACCTGGGTGGCCGGATACTCGAATGACATCCTGGCGTATATACCGTCGAAGCGAGTCTCGCAGGAAGGCGGCTACGAAGGCGGCGAGGCCTTGATTCTATTCGCCAGACCGGGAGTGTTCAGCGCGGCTGTCGAGGAAATCATCGTCGAGAAAGTCGGCGATTTGGTGGCCCGCACCAGCAATTAGATTGGGGCGGTGCACCAACCGCCCCTTCTGACATTGATTACTTACCGGCAGGAAGATCCAGCCATCGTACAGCGTTTCCGGAGCGGATCTTAGCTTTCACTGCGTCAGTGGCATCCAGCATTTCGATCTTCACCAACGCCGGACCCGGATAGTGGAAGGGCACTCCGGTGCCCAGCAGGATGCGGTCCTCGCCGAGCGTCGCCAGGAGCTTGGCTAATTCGTTATCGAACTCGACGCTGACCCTGCCGATGTCGATCGCGAAATTGTTGGGCATTTCCTTATCTTTTGGGCACAGGGCCGAACCGATGTACCCCCTGCCATTCTGCACGATGAACCTGGCTTTGGGACATGCGCGGATCAAGCCGGCAATATCTTCGTACTCGACATCCGGGATGTTGGCAAGCCAGCTTCGCTGCCTCGGGTCCTCCACGCGAACGGGGATCGTGATCACCATCTTCCGCTCCGTGGCTGCTTCGACGAGCTCCCGGCACTTCGGATCAGACAGCTTGTACCCGTGCCAGTTGGGGTAGAGACGCAGCCCCTTCATGCCGAACTGTTCATGGCAGGTTTTCAGATCGTCCTGCCAGCCGGCGTACACCGGGTTGAGCACGGTGAACGGGATCAGCCTCGACCGGTCGGCTTCTACCTCTGCCGCGACGTCTTCATTGCCGCCCTGCGGGTTGCGATAGGCCAAGGCAGCCGCGCTGGATACAACGGCTTGTTTGATTGCGAACCGATCCATCAGCCGGAGGAGCCCCGGTCCGGTATTGTGCCGGAGTTTCCGGAATGCAAAGTGTCCCAAGTATGCGCTTACGTCGATCATTACGCCCTCCGCCTCGCTAAAAGTTGCTGGAAGTTGCCGCCAAGAATTTTCGCTCTATCGACATCGTTGAGATCGACGGAGCGAATGCGGCCGACGCTGGCTGTCATGGACATGTCGCACGCGAACAGGATGCGATCAGCGCCGAGCGTCTGTACCGCCATTTCGACGATGCCTTCGTCCATCACGCTTCCACTTGTATCGAGTGAGACACTGGGTGCGTTGCGGAGCGCTTTGATGGTCCATTCCCAGTCGCCGCCACCGGCGATGTGAGCGCAGATGATCATGGCCTCCGGATATCGCTTCGCAAGCTCGGCAAACGTACCACCGTCACTGATACGCGGTTGTGACACATTTAGCGAGAAGGAATGCCCCGCATGGTGCAGGATCGGCACACGCAGGTCGATTACTTGCTCCACGAGGGGCCACAGCACGGGTTCCGTCGCGACGTAGTCGTTATAGAGTTTCACGCCGACGAAGCCGAGCTTCTCGACACACCGGCTGATCTCGTCGTGCGCCTCCTTCACGTAACCGGGGTTGACGAAGCACCAGCCGAGAATCCGGCCGGGGAAGCGCTTGATCGCTTCGGCCGTCCAATCGTTGTACTGGCGGAAGTCTTCGGGGTGTCCGAGGCGGACAGGCCCAAGCGTCGAGCAGCAAAGCTGGTCAATCTCAAGCCGGTCGGCGGCGTCGATGAGTTGCCGATCGCGCTCCATCCAATGCGGACTGCGCTGGCCGCTCAAGTGCGCGTGGCAGTCGATCGTCTTGACCTTCTTTCCCGCACCCTGTCCGGCACTTGGCTCTGCCAGTCTCGCGGAAGCCGCGAGACCCATACCGGCGGTGAACGCCCGTCGCGACATCAGACCAAAATTCGACTGGTCCATACGAATCCTCCGGGTAATTGCGGGGAATGAGACTTCGGCCCCGCCTCGATGACGAACCTTGTTGTACGGTATCGCCCTGTTTCTGGAGAGTCAAGCTTACCGGGGGCAGTTGATTACAGCGTGCAAGTAAAAGCCGCCGACGCGGCGTTGGCCCCCGCTATCTGTGTGACCTGCCACAGTTTACTCAGAACAGAAGTTTGTCGCGGCGCAGGTACGCCGGTGTATCGATGTCGTCGCCGACTTCCGGCGGTTCGGGAGCGGGCGGCTCTTCCGGAGGCTTGATCTCTAATTCAGGTTCGGGTTCCGGCTCCGGTTCTGGCGCCTCCTGCATCTCCGGTTCCTGCGCAGGTGGTTCGACAGGAGCAACAGTGGGCCGCGTAACAGCAGCTTTGGGCTCCGCCTTGTGCCTCGGAATAGAGTCCAGCACGCCGTGAGGGAAACCAGTGGCGATCACGGTGACTTTAACTGTATCGTTCATCGATTCGTTGAGTGCGACGCCGAAGTTGACCTGGACTTCGTCGTTCCGTGCCGCCTCGCGAATGAGCGAGCACGCCTCATGGACATCGTGCAGCGCCAGACGATCCGAGCCCGTGATATTCACGAGCACACTGCGCGCACCTTCGATTCCGGCCTCCTGCATGAGCGGGGAATTGATAGCCAGTCTGGCGGCTTCGACCGCCGCGTGTTCTCCGGTTGCTGATGCTGTGCCCATCAGCGCATAGCCCATGCCCTGCATCGTGGCTCTGATGTCGGAGAAATCGCGGTTGATGAGACCTGTTTTCGAGATGATATCGCTGATCCCCTGCACGGCTTGACGAACCACGTCGTCGGCGACGAGGAATGCTTCTCCAAAACTGGTGCCACGCGGCACAAGTTCGAGCAGATGATCGTTATAGATCGGAATGACGGTATCGACCGTCGAGACGAGCTCTTCGAGGCCCCGCATCGCCTGTTGCATGCGCTGTGAGCCTTCGAAAGAGAAGGGAAGTGTGACTACCGCCACGGTCAGCGCGCCCAATTCCTTTGCGAGAGAGCAGACGACAGGCGTCGCGCCCGTGCCGGTGCCGCAGCCAAGCCCGGCAGTGACGAACACCATGTCCGCGCCTTCGAGAATGTCGACAATCAGCTTGGTGTCTTCAAGGGCGGACTCGCGGCCGAGAGCCGGGTCCGAGCCTGCGCCGAGTCCGTGTGTGAGCTTGGTCCCGATCGCGAGCTTGTTCGGAACCGGCGCCGCCTCCAGCGCCTGCGTGTCCGTGTTGATGACGTAAAAATCGACTCCATCGAGTCCTTCCCGCATCATCCTCGCGACGGCGTTCGAGCCGCCGCCTCCGACGCCGATAACTTTGAATTTCGTGCCGGTGGACACTTCCTGGTCGATCTCGAATTTCAGACCTTCCGCATCAGGATCGAGCACCATATAAAACCTCCTCGCGGGCGGCGTGGCATGACTAATGTCCGCTCACCACCCTATCGGAAAAAACGGCTCAGGAAACCGCCGCCTCTCCGGTCGGATTCCGTCCGATGTTTCAACCGGGCGGAGTACATCATCAGGCCGGCGGCGACAGTCCACGCCGGCGTATCGAGTTCTTCGGGCCAATCAAGGATCCCAGTCGCAAGACCGTTGCGCGCCTGGCAGTTCAGAACCCGCTCTGCCATGTCGCACATTCCCGTCAGCCGCGCGCCGCCGCCCGAGAGGACGATACCCTCGGTCAGCGCCTGTTCCATGTTCGCGCGGGCGAGTTCCCGGCGAATATAAAGGAACAGTTCCTCAGCCCTCGCTTCGAGAATAAGGTTCAACTCGCGGCGAAGCGCTTCACGCGGAGCCCGTCCTTCAGGAGATGGAACCTCGATGATGCTGTTGTCTCCAGTAAGGCCGAGGATCGCACAGCCGCATTCTTCCTTGATTCGCTCCGCTTCGTCATAGGCAACGCAAAAGCCGAACGAAACGTCGCGCGTGAAGTGATCACCGCTGATCGGCAGGCCGGCGACATGCACCAACGCGTCGCCATCATACACGACCAGGTCCGTTGAATGCGCCCCAATGTCGGCAAGCGCCACGCCTTCGGTCCGCTCTTCCGGCCGCACGGCCGCGTAAGCCGCTGCCACGGGCTCATAGACGGTTTCTTCGACGGCGACGTGAGCCTGATTCACCGCGCCCACAAGCGCCTCGTGTTCCTGTGTCGAAGCGGTTATGACATGTACGAACGACTCCAGCCGCGAGCCCACCGTACCCTTCGGGTTGCGATAGTCTGCCCGTCCGTCGACCGCGAAATCTTGCGGGAACAACTGAAGCACCATCCGGTCAGCCGGAAGCTGGACGCCGCATGCGCGTTCCACGGCGTAACGCAGATCAACTTCCTCGATCTGCCGCGGACGGCCCATCTCGTAAAGCCCGCGGTTATTCAAACCTTCCACCGAGGTTCCGCCGATTCCCACAACGGCAGCTTCAGCCGATACGCCGGCCGTCTTCTCCGCTTCGACGACAGCCCTGGCGACCGCCGCCGATAGAGCGGCCGGATCGGCGATTCGGCCCTTGGTCCAGCCCGCGGATTCCGCCTCTCCGAAACCGAGCAAACGCAGACAGGAATCCTCGACAGTGCCGATCAGGCATCGTGTGTGCTTGCTTCCGGCGTCCAGTCCGACTGCGTACGTTACCTCAGCCACCGGTTCCCCCTCCCATTGCTGTGATCCGGTCGTCCAGTCGCAAGTCGAACGTCGTAGCCTGAGCGAGCCGCCGGCGGATCTCGGGGTAATGGGTCAGAAAGTTCTGCATCCGGGAATGGTAGTTACTATTGCCCAACCAGAGGATTACAGCCTGTCCGTCGATCTGCTGAACAACCTTGAGGTTCTCCGGGTCCGCGACGTCGATTTCGGAAATGTTTTTCGCCAATTTGCCGATTTCGCTGACGAGACGCATTGTGCTTTTGACGCGGCGGGCTCTCATCTCGCGATTCTGCTCGCGACGGATGCCGGTGAGCACCGGCAGAGTGAAGCGGGCGCGCTCGGGGGGATCCAGGATGGCTCCCTCGGCGTCAATGAGTGCGACGCGAAACTGTCGCGGGTCTTCCGAGTCTGGCAACTGTATAAATGCCACGGGGATTCGTTCGATGATACGAACCTGCAACCGGTTCGGCCACACCCGGGATACCGAAGCTTCCCGAACCCAATCGATGCCCAGCAACTGCAATCTCCGGTCACGCAGAGGCACGAGGTACACGCTTCGGCCGGTGTCTCCGGCGAAGGCACTCAGTATGCGGGAACGCGATGCGTGCCGTGCGCCCTCGATCTGGATACCGGTGTTCCGCGCGCCATCGTCGCTCGTTTCACGCAGTTGGAAGCGCGGATCGCCAGCCAGAAACTGGTCGACGCGATTGAAGATCCAGATCCCGAGGATGGCGAGCAGAAGAATACTGGCCACCGCGGCCCCATATCGCAAGGTGGCGCGCCAATTCCTTCCGGTTGGACTCTGTTCTGTGTTCTGCTTCCTGGCCATACTACTGCTTTCGTTTTCGCAGACCTTCGAGTATCTTGTCTCCTGCCTGCCAGACATTGCCGGCGCCGAGGGTCAGCACCAGATCGCCTTCCTTCACGGAACTGAGGACTTCCTCGATTGCCCGGTCGACGGTTCCCGCATAGCGCACCCCGCGGTGTCCAAAGGCGCGGATATGCTCGGTCAGCGTTTCAGCCGTGACACCCTCGATCGGCTTCTCTGATGCCGCGTAAATATCCAGGACGAAGACCGAATCCGCCTGATTGAACGATCGCGCAAATTCGTCCATCAGGTACAGCGTCCGGGTGTAACGGTGGGGCTGGAAGATAACATAAACCTTATGGAAACCGCCCAGCCGCGCCGCCGCGAGGGTTGCGCGTATTTCCGTCGGATGATGTCCGTAGTCGTCGACTATGGTGACGCCGCACTCCCGGCCTCGCACCTGGAATCGCCTGTCCACTCCGCTAAAAGAAGCGAGCGCTTCGGCTATCGAAGACGGATCGATCTCCAGTTCCAGGCCGACAGCGGCTGCCGCGGTAGCGTCCAGCACGTTATGGGCTCCCGCCACCGGCAGGTGAAAACGACCGATGTCCGCACCACGAAATTGCAGGTTGAAGTCGCTTGAGATAGGGCCGCAGGAGACATCGCACGCCACGAGGTCGGCCTGCGTGCTTGTCCCATAGGTCAGCGTGCGCCGGTTCACCTGGGGCAGGATCTTCTGCACATTTCCGTCATCGATGCAGAGGATAGCTGCTCCATAGAACGGAACCTTATTGACGAACTCGACGAACGCCCCGAGCGTGTCTTCGATTGTGGAGTAGCAATCGACGTGCTCGCGATCGATGTTTGTCACGACGGCGAGGATCGGAGCCAGTTTCAGAAAGGAGCGATCGCTCTCGTCTGCTTCCGCCACGAGAAAGTCACTCTTGCCCACCCGCGCGTTCGATCCGCCCATCGTTCCGACGCGCCCACCGACCACGACAGTGGGATCCAGTTTCGCGTGGCTCAAGACGGCCGCGGCCATGGAAGTCGTGGTTGTCTTGCCATGGCTTCCAGCGATCGCGATCCCGTACTTCAATCGCATCAACTCGGCCAGCATTTCGCCGCGCGGGATGATGGGAATTTGGAGGCGTCTGGCCTCCTCTAGCTCCGGATTCCGCGGATCGATGGCGGAGCTGACGACCACAGCCTTCGCTCCAACGACGTTCGCGGCGGCATGTCCTTCACTGATGCGCGCCCCGAGTTTGCTGAGGCGCTCGGTGATCGGACTCAGTCTTGCATCAGAGCCGCTTATCTCGTAGCCAAGATTGAGCAGCACTTCGGCGATACCGCTCATGCCGATGCCGCCGATTCCAATAAAATGCACGTGTTGAAGCCTGAAAAACATTTTTATACTGTATTGTTCCGGCTTTCCGGACTCCCTGTCAATGCTTATCCCCGCGCCGCCCGAGTTCCTCTACGATATCTGCCGCCCGTTTGGCCGCATCCGGCCGCGCGAGAGCACGAGCCGCTCTCCCCATCCGCTCGATTTGGCCCTCGGAAGCAGCCAGAGCAGTCACCTCGTTGAACAGGCGCTCGCCTGTCATTTCGGCGTCGAGCACCAGTTTTGCAGCACCGGACCGCTCGACCGCCTCGGCATTCCGCAACTGGTGTTGATCCGCCGCGTAAGGGAAGGGAACCAGAATAGCCGGTTTCCCCGCCGCCGCCAGTTCGGCGACTGCCCCTGCACCGGAACGGCAGATGAGCAGGTCCGCCTTCGCGAAGGCTTCCGGCATATCGCGGATGAATGGAACGATCTCGCCCTCCATGCCTGACTCGGAAAACGCACGCTCTATCTCGGCGTGGCCCTCGACTCCGGTCTGGTGAATGAATCGTACTGGAAACCGGGCTTTCGAGAACAATGGCCAACTCGCGCGCGCCGCCTGATTGAGCCGCCGGGACCCACGGCTGCCGCCGGTGATCAACAGCGTGAAGGTAGCCTCCCTGGGTTTGGACGGCAGTTCGAGAAACTCCCGGCGCACCGGCAAGCCCGTCAATTCCGTTCGTCCGGCTGGGAAATAGCGTTCGGCCTCCGGGAATGTCAGCAAGGCTCGCTGGACGAGGTTTCCCATCCAGCGGCTCGTCATTCCCGGCATCGCGTTAGGTTCCATGACCACAACCGGCAGGCGGAGACACCGGGCGGCAATCATGACGGGGCCGGCTACATATCCACCCATGCTGAATACCGCCGCCGCACGCGTCGAGCGCAGCAACCTGGCCGCGCGACCAACGCTCCAAGGTAACTGCCAGAGAGCTCGGGCCGCCCGCGTCACGCCGACCCGGTTCAATCCGCCGATTTCGATCCACTCAATGGGGAAGCCAGCGGCCGGGACAAGTCTGGCCTCCATGCCGTGCCTGGTTCCAATGAATATCGGATGGTGGCCGCGTTTCCGCAGCTCCTGCGCGACCGCAAGGGAAGGGACGACGTGTCCGCCCGTGCCGCCCCCTGCCATAACGAAAGTCAGTGATTCCGTCATCCCGAATGCTCACCCACGCTCTGAAGGAGGCCAAGCGATATCAGCGTGCTCATCAGCGAACTCCCGCCGTAGCTGATCATGGGGAGAGGGATGCCTTTGGGCGGTACCACAGCCAGGACGACACTGATGTTGAAGAAGGCTTGGGCCACTACGACCGTTGTCACACCTAATGCCAGGTAGCGGCCGAAACGGTCCGGCGTGTTGAAGGCCAGCCGTAGCCCGCGCCACAGAATGACCAGAAACCCGGCCACAACCATGAGGCAGCCCCACAATCCGAGTTCCTCGCCGATTACAGCATAGATGAAGTCTGTGTGTGCTTCCGGAAGATAGAAAAGCTTCTGCCGCCCCTGCATCGGACCGAGCCCGATGGGGCCGCCCGAGCCTACTGCGATCAAAGATTGCCGCACGTGATAGTCCGGATCCCGGCTTGCAGCGGACCGTTGAAGGAATCTCTTGAATTTCCCTTCCGAGTCAAACAGCTTGACTGCCTTGGTCTCGAGCAGCTTGAACTCCGGATCCACGTGAGCAAAGATCCGCACCACGCGGTAGGGCTTGGATATGATTGCCAGGCCCACAGCAACCGCCACGATCAGGAAGGCGAAGATGAAATAGCGGCGCTTTATTCCCGCCACATAGAAGATCGCCCCAGCCGCCGCCGTCAACACCACCGCGGTACCGAGATCAGCGACCACCACGGCAACAGCAACGAAGCCGACCGCCATTGCGGCGGGCAGCAGCGTGTAGCGGTTGTTGATCACCTGTTCTCTCCGCGTCACGAAATACGAGAGGAAGATGACCAGCGCAGGTTTGGCGAACTCCGAGGGCTGAATGCCGACCGAACCGATGCGCAACCAGCGGTGAGCCCTGGGGTCCAGGAAGTAGACAAGCAGCAGGAGCGCCAGCACTACTCCAATCGAGGCGAACGCCCACCACGGGCTATTGAACGTACGGAAATCCTTCCGCTTTAGTACCATCATCAGGACGACGGCGCCGACTGCCCAGCCCAGTTGCCGCATGAGGAAATAGGTGCTGGAACCATAGCGGACATCGGCCACCACCGACGACGCGCTGTACACCATCAACAGTCCGAACGCCACCATCGCGAGGATGGTGAAGAACAGGATCCAGTCGGTTTGTACTCGCTGCGCCATCTCGTTCCCTTCCGCTAGAGTGCCCGCACGAGCTGCTTGAAGACCTGTCCCCTCTGCTCGTAGCCTGTGAACTGGTCGAAACTTGCGCACGCCGGCGCCAGCAACACCGTGTCTCCCTCTTTGGCTTCGGCGGCTGCCAGCTTTATAGCAGCGTCAATCGTGCCGCAGTCGACCATCTTCACAACTCCGTTGAGATGATCCGCAATGATTGGCGTCGCCGCGCCGACCAACAGAATCGCCTTTGCCTTAGCCGCGAGTGCCGGGCCAAGTGTCCGGTAGTCGCTGCCTTTGTCCTTGCCGCCGAGGATCACCCACAGCGGTCCGGGGAGGGCGTCGATTGCCTTCGCAGTCGCATCCACATTGGTGGCCTTCGAATCGTTGTAGAAGTTCACGCCGTGCCACGTGCGTACGAATTCCAATCGATGCTCGACGCCGGGAAACACCCGCACGGCGGCGGCGATATCGGGAAGTCTTGCGCCTGCAATCCATGCCGCGCTGGAGGCGGCCAGCGTGTTCTCGACGTTGTGAATGCCTCGCATGGGAATGTCGGCCGCGTCGAGAAATGGCTCGCCGTTCGCGAAAAGGCGTCCATTTTCGAGCCAGAACCCGGGTTCCACGCGCCGTTTCAGGCTGAACCAGCACGTCTTCCCACGCGAGAGCGCCGCGTATCCAACGCACGTTGCGTCGTCCGCATTCAGAACGGCGGAATCGCCCGGTTGTTGCGTCTCGTAGAGCTTCCCTTTTGCTGCCGCGTAGTTTTCGAACGTGTGGTGACGGTCGAGATGATCCGGGGTGACGTTTACCGTAACGCCGATGTCGGCACGGAACCGCTCGATCGTCTCAAGTTGGAAGCTCGAAAGCTCCAGGACGTTCCACTGATCCGGCTTTGACGTCGCTACCATTCCGGCCACCGGGGCCCCGATGTTCCCGCCGACCTGGACTGGTATTCCGCATTCGCGCAGGATATGACCGGTCAGGGCGGTCGTCGTCGTCTTGCCGTTCGAACCCGTGATTCCTATCGTCTTGCCTTGCAGAAAATAGCTGGCGAGTTCCACCTCACCCATCACTGCGATTCCAGGCCGGCGCACGTCCTCAAGCAACGGAATGTCGGCGGGCACGCCGGGAGAGATCACGACCCAATCCGCGCTCTCGAAAGCTTCCGCAGACTGGGAGGCAAACTTCGCCCCGGTTTCTTTGATGGTCTCCGCTGCTCCTGGCAATTCCGCGAGTGGCTTTGTGTCAGTGGCGACGACGCTCGCTCCTTCTTTCACGAGCAGGCGTATCGAAGCCAGCCCGGAACGCGCCAGCCCCACCACGACAACTTTTGCCCCCGAGACTTTCATTGCCTTACCTTAACTTTAGGGTGGTCAGCGCCAGCAGCGCCATTACCAACCCTGCAATCCAAAAACGCACGATAATCTTCGATTCCTGCCAGCCAAGCGCCTCAAAATGATGATGCAGCGGAGCCATTTTGAAGATGCGCTTGCCGCGCAGTTTGTAGCTGCCCACCTGCAGGATCACGGAAAGCGCCTCCAGAACGAAGACTCCTCCGACGAACAGCAGCAGGATCTCCTGTTTGATCAGCACCGCGACCGTCGCCATGCCGCTGCCAAGTGCGAGCGAGCCTACATCGCCCATGAAGATCTCGGCCGGATGCGCGTTGTACCAAAGGAAGCCAATTGAGGCGCCGGTCATTGCTCCGCAGAAGATCGTCAACTCGGAAGCGCCCGGGAGGCGGACCAGGTCGAGATAGCTGCCGAACTGAGCGTGTCCGCTCGCGTAGGCGAGCACCGTCATAGCGCTCGAAGCGATGATCATCAGGCCGATGGCGAGCCCGTCGAGCCCGTCCGTCAAATTCACGGCGTTCGAGGAACCGACCACGACGAAAATCAGGAAGCCGAAGAAAAACACGAATGCGAACGGATAGCTGTACGGGTGAGCCAACAGCGAATCAATCAGCAGATTCGGCTTGAACCACTTGAAGAACGGCACGTTCATCGTGGTCGAGTAAAGTCCCATCGCGTGCAGCGAAAGCAGGAATACTCCCACCAGCAGGGCCGCCAGGACCTGCAAGCCGAACTTTTGTCGCGCCGTCAGTCCCAGATTCTGTCGCTTCCGGATCTTTGAGTAGTCGTCCCAGAAGCCAATCAAACCGAAACTCACAAGTCCAAACAACGCCACCCAGACATAGGGGTTCGTCAGATTCGTCCACAACAACGTGGGAACGACAATCGAGACGAGAATCAGAAGCCCGCCCATCGTCGGCGTGCCGGCCTTCTTCTGGTGTGACTTTGGTCCGTCTTCGCGGATGTGCTGTCCGATCTGGAGTTTCCGGAGCATATTGATCATCCAGGGCCCCAGCACAATGCAGAGGAACAGGGCCGTCATACTCGAGAACGCCGTTCGAAACGTGACGTATCGGAACAGCGGAAATGGTATGACCGCAGGGTAAAGCTGTTCGTAGAGCAGCCAGTAGAGCATCGTAGTATTACTTTTACTTTAGGAACGCCTCAAGAGCTTGCTCGACCCGGGTTCCGCGCGATCCTTTGAAGAGGACCGCGTCGCCTTCCCCGAGCAGCCCGCGCAGTGCTGCGCCGGCCTCGGAAGGATCGTCAAAAAAGAACGCGGCGCTGTCCGGCATTCCTGTTTTCTGCGCTTCGTCCACCATGTGGCGGGCCGCGCCGCGTATCCCAACGAGCAAGTTAATCCCACACCCGACGACATAACGGCCGACGTCGCGATGTAAGGACTCGGATGAGCGTCCGAGTTCGAGCATCTCCCCCAGCACGGCACATCGGTGCCGCGCCGGCGTGACCCGGAGGACATCGACCATGGCCCGAACGGCCTCCGGGTTGGAGTTATAGCAATCGTCAAAAATCGTGATTCCGGCGTGCTCGAAACGTTCTCCGCGCATGCTGCCCGAAGATAGGGACCGGACCGCTTCCTGCAATCGCTCGGGTGGGAGGCCAAAACAGCCCGCCACGGCGATCGCCGCGAGAAGGTTCTGCACGCCATGCCGCCCCTGTAAGGGGCTTTCGAAATGAACTTTTCCGACGCGGAAACGCACGCTGCCGGGCGTCAGTTCCACATCTTCGCCGCGCACATCGGCCGCCGGCGCCAGCCCATACGACACTGTCCGGCCGGGATGCGTTTCGCGGAAACTGATAACCCGCGGATCGTCTGCATTCAGCACAGCTATGCCGCCGGGCTTCAGTTCCTCAATCAATTCCCGTTTCGCTGCTGCCACGCCATCTACCGAATCGAAAAACTCGGCGTGCGCGTGACCGGCATTGGTCACCACCCCGATGTCGGGCTTCGCGATCCGCGCTAACTGCCGGATCTCGCCTGCGTGGTTCATGCCGATCTCGATCACCGCCACCCGCGCGTCATTGGGAAGGCGCAGAATCGAAAGCGGCACTCCGGCGTGGTTGTTTAGATTTCCTTCCGTCCTGCCCACGGCCATCGCGGTTGCCAGCAGCCCCGCGATAATCTCCTTCGTCGTGGTCTTTCCGGCGCTGCCCGTCACTCCGACCAACTGGCCATCCCAACGCTGCCGCGCCCATGCCGCGAGATTTTGAAGGGCGGCCAAAGTGTCGGGCACAACCAGGAGAGGCGCCTGGCCATCGACATGCCGCTCGACGACGGCGCCCACGGCTCCCTTGCCGAACGCGCCCGCGACGTAGTTGTGGCCGTCAAAGTTCGGCCCACGCAAAGCGAAAAACAAATCGCCAGGTTGAAGCGTACGGGAGTCGATGCTCCATCCCGTGACTTCGCTGTCCGAAGAGGCAGGGGTCACCCCTGCGGCTTCGAACACCTCGGCGAGAGAGAACTTCACGCTTTCTCCCTCCGGTAGCCGAAACCTCGCAGGATGCGGCGCGCTACCTCCCGGTCATCAAACTCGATGGTCCGGTCGTTCAGCACTTGATAGTCTTCGTGCCCTTTCCCTGCCAGAATCACGATGTCCCCGGGCTGCGCTTCCTCGATAGCCCGCCGGATCGCTGTTTCCCGGTCCGGCTCGGCGTGGTGCGGCGTCTCGAAGCGCCGCAATCCGACCATGGCGTCGTTCATGATCGCCAGCGGGTCTTCTGAACGCGGGTTGTCGGATGTCAGGACGACGTAATCGCTCAACTCGGCGGCTGCCGCGCCCATCAACGGCCGCTTGGTGCGGTCCCTATCGCCGCCGCATCCGAACAGCGTGATGATGCGGCGAGGCGAGAGCCCGCGTGCGGCCCGGATAGCGTTTCGAAGGGCGTCGTCGGTATGTGCATAGTCCACTATGATGAGGAAGGGCTGGCCTTCATCGACGCGTTCGAATCGTCCTGGAACGGCGTGGCACTGTTCGATCCCATGTGCGATCTGGTCCATCTCGTATCCTTGCGCCAGACCTGCTCCGAAAGCCGCGACGATGTTGTAGACGTTGATCGTTCCGACCATCGACGAACGAATCCGCGTGCGTTTTCCACCGTAGGTTACGTCGAACTCAAGACCGTTCAGTCCGCTGCTGATGTTCAGGGCACGGAGCGCTGCTTCCCGCTCGATTCCGTACGTAATTCGCTCGGTTCCCGGAGCGGTCGCGATCGCCCGCCCGTATTCATCGTCCTCGTTAAGGATGGCGAAGCGGGGCGGGGGACACCCGCAGCCTTCGAATAGCCTGTGTTTTGCCGCGAAGTACTGCTCCATTGTCCGGTGATAATCCAGGTGATCCCTTGTCAGATTCGTGAAGACCGCGGTTTGGAAGTGTATGCCATACACTCTACCCAGGGCCAGCGCGTGAGAGGACACTTCCATTGTGGCATGCCTGCCTCCACGGTGGTCAAGCTCGGAGAGGATGCGGAACACGTCCAGAGAATCCGGCGTCGTATTCTTCGTTTTCCGGACATCGCCTGCTACATGAATCTCGATGGTGCCGACAAGCGCGGTCAATTCCCCCGCGTCGCGGAAGATCGAATCCACCAGGTAGGAGGTCGTCGTCTTGCCATTCGTGCCGGTGATTCCAATGAGCGTGATGCGATCGTCCGGAGCCCCGTAAAAGTTTCGGGAAGACTGCGCGAGCGCCTCGCGGCCGTGCTCGACTTCGATCCAGACGCCTTCAAAACCCTCCGGCTTGGCCGATTCGCTGACGATTGCCGATGCCCCGCGCTCCAGCGCTTGGCCGGCAAACTGCCGTCCGTCCGCTTTCTGGCCCTGGAAGGCAAAGAAAAGAGTTTGTGACGTTACTTTCCTGGAATCGTACTCCAGCCCCTTCACGACGATTTGCGCCGCCTCGGGCGTTAATTCCGTCCGTAAACGGACTCCTGTGAGTACTTCCTGGAGAATCATGCTCCCGCCGGCATTCACCGGTCTCCCCTTTCGCGGTCCCGCGGACACGATCCGGCAGGCTCCTCTCTGCCTTCCGCCTCGCCCTGCGTGCAAACCGCAATACCTTTCTCTGTCACTGTGTTGCGCAGCGGCTCACCGGGCGAACTGCACCGTGATTCGCCCGCCAAGCGGCAGGATGCTGCCCGCCGCGGGCATCTGCGCCCGAGCGATTCCACTTCCGATCAACGACACCGGCAGTCCCCTCTCCGAGGATTCCTCGACGACCGCGCGCATGGTCTTGCCGTGAAAATCGGGAATTGTCGGGCCCCATAACTCCACCCTCGCGACTTGATCCGGGATCCCCGGTTCCGGGAGCGTGGGAGCCGGGGACCCCAGGTCAGCGATAGCCAGGTCATCGAATTCGACTGGCCCATCTTCCCGCGAGGGAGGAGCGTCGGGAAGATCTCTTGGAACATCCATCAACCGCAATGCCGCCGTCACGACCTCCCGGAATACCGGGGCCGCGACTGCTCCGCCGTATCGGGACGCACCGTTCAGAGTAACCACCGCCACCAGGGCGGGATTGGTCACCGGAGCGAATCCCATAAACGAGGCGTTGTACTGATGCGTATAGCGCTTGTTCTGCAAATCAAAGATCTGTGCGGATCCGGTCTTCCCTCCGGCCGTATAGCCATTGAGACGAGCGAGCTTACCCGTGCCGTGCAGCACGACGCCCTCCATCATCTTCCGCATGGTGATGGCTGTCTCAGGCTGAATGATTCGATGCCCGGGCTTGACCGGTTCCGTTTCCGTTCTTCCGTTCGGTTTGCGAACTTTCAAAACCAGCTTCGGCGCGACGACCGTGCCTCCGTTGGCAATCACTCCCACTGCTTGCGCGAGTTGTACAGTGGTTGTGCTGATCTCGTGTCCCATCGCCACCGAACCGATTGACGACTTCCCCCAGTTCTTCAGCTCTCGTACCAGGCCGGCCGATTCGCCCGGAAGTGGGACGCCCGTGGTCGTACCGAATCCAAACCGCCTGACGTACTCGAGGAGGCGGCGCTCGCCGACACGGAGCCCAACCTGAATGGCTCCGATGTTGCTTGAGTTTGCGAGCACGTCTGCCATCGACAAGGACGAATAGCTGCGGTGGTCGCGAATCACCCGCCCAAACAGGTTGATGCGCCCGCTGCCGCACGGAATGATCGATTCGGGACGGAGTGGCGTTGTCTCGAGGGCGGCCGTGAGGGTGATTACCTTGAACACGGAACCCGGCTCGAAGGGTACCGACACCGCCTGATTGGCCCGGCTTTCCATATCTCCCGCCGAACCGACTGGTGAATTCGGGTCGAAGGCCGGGTAGCTGGCGAGTGCCAGGATATCGCCTGTATGCGGGTTCATCACGACAATGCTGCCACTCGTGCAGGAGTTGCTCGTGACCGCATTAGCAAGTTCGCGCTCGGCAATATGCTGCATGCGCTCGTCGATGGTCAGGATTACATCGGATCCGGGCTGCGCCTCTGCCGCAATCTGGGCCAGAATACTGCGCTGCCGCACATCCGTGAGCAAGCGGGCCTTACCTGCGCGACCTCTCAGGATGTTGTCGAGACCCTGTTCAACGCCGGCGTTGCCGCG
>JBDKSR010000215.1:0-2235 GCA_039680545.1 Bryobacteraceae bacterium
AGATTCAGTGGGGCGGCGATTTCGGCGGGGCGGACGAGACTCTGCTTGGCGAGGAATTCGATCGCCCTGTCATGGTGGACCGTTACCCGTCCGCGATCAAGGCATTCTACATGCAGCCTGATCCGGAACGTCCGGAAGTCGCCCTGGGCGTGGATGTCCTTGCCCCTGAGGGATACGGCGAAGTCATCGGGGGCGGGCAGCGCGTCCACGATCCCGAGTTATTGCTCCGGCGCATCGAGGAACAGGGCCTTCCGAAAGAGGCATTTGATTGGTATATCGACCTGCGCAGGTTCGGCACGGTGCCGCACGGCGGGTTCGGTATGGGTATAGAGCGTTGCGTGGCCTGGATCTGCGGACTCGAGCACGTTCGGGAAACGATCGCGTTTCCACGGATGCTGTATCGCACCCGTCCGTAGCCGGCCGCACTGCAAGGAGCGGGCATGCGGCAATCTCACATTGCAGTCATTGGCGCTCCGCTGGACCTGGGAGCCGGACGCCGGGGTGTGGACATGGGCCCCTCGGCGATTCGCCTTGCCAATCTCAATAGCCGGTTGGCCGGGATTGGTTACGAAGTCGAAGACTTGGGCAACGTAGCAGTGGAACAGCCGGAGAGCCTGCCGGTCGGCCCGGAGCGGAGCCGTTATCTCCCGCAAATCGCGCAGGCCTGTACGCGGCTGGCAACCCTTGTCCAGAAGGTGGCAGGGCAGGGCAAGGTTCCGCTCGTTTTGGGAGGCGATCACTCTGTGGCCGTGGGCACGGTCGCCGGAATGTCACGGCATTTCCGGAAGCAGAAGAAGTCACTGGGCCTGATTTGGATTGACGCCCATGCCGACATGAACACTCCGGACACGAGTCCCAGCGGCAACGTCCACGGTATGCCGCTCGCTTGCTGCATCGGGATGGGACCGCGTGAACTGACGCACATCTTCGGCTACGCGCCCAAAGTGGATCCCAAGCGCGTGGCCCTGGTTGGGGTCCGCGCCGTGGACCAACTTGAGAAGCCCCACGTTCGGGAGTCCGGTGTGCGCGCGTTCACCATGCGCGACATCGACGAACGTGGCCTACGGGCGATAATGGAAGAAGCCACCCGGATCGCTTCTGCGGGCTCCGGCGGTTTCCATGTGTCGTTGGACATGGATTGCGTCGACCCGCAGGATTCGCCCGGAGTGGGAACGCCGGTGCGTGGCGGCTTTACCTATCGCGAGGCGCACCTCGCCATGGAGATCATCGGCGATACAGGTTTGATGACTTCCATGGAGGTCGTGGAGGTGAATCCCGTCCTTGACGTCTCCAACCGGACGGCAAGTTTGGCCGTGGAACTGGTCATGTCGGCCATGGGAAAGCGGATTCTTTGAGGTGTGTGCCTTCGAATTAAGGACGTGGAATGAAATTGAGAGTAGCGGTCATTTACGGCGGTAGAAGCGGTGAGCATGAGGTCTCGCTGCGTTCCGCAAAGTCGGTGATAGCCGCGATTGACCCTTCAAGGTACGAGGTTGTTGAGTATTTCATTACGAAGGAAGGCCGCTGGCAGCCGGGCCCGATTCTGCCCGAGCCAGGCGCGAACCCGGGAATCGACATCGTTTTCCCGGTGCTGCATGGCACGTTTGGCGAGGATGGGACCGTCCAGGGGCTGCTCGAACTTGCTGACCTCCCGTACGTCGGCGGGAACGTGCTCAGTTCCTCGGTCTCGATGGATAAGGACCTGATGAAGCGTGTCTGCCGTGAGCGGGGCCTGCCGATCGTCGAGTACGTCGCCCTCGGGCCGTCGGAACTGGACGCCGGCGCCGTCTGCAAACAGGTTCCTCTCCCTGTTTTCGTGAAGCCCGCCAACCTCGGCTCCTCGGTGGGCATCTCGAAGGCCCGTACGCGTGAGGAACTAGCTGCCGCGCTGCGTTTCGCCGCCGAATTTGACAGAAAAGTTATCGTCGAGCGCGCGATTGTCGGCCGGGAATTCGAGTGTTCGGTGCTTGGCAACGATAAGCCCGCAGCTTCGCTGCCTTGCGAGATCTTCCCCTCGCGCGACTTTTACGATTACGACGACAAGTATCTGCTTGATAAGGCGCAGTTCGGGCTTCCCGCCGATCTCGAGCCGGCGCAGACGGAGGAAATCCGCCGCCTGTCCGTCGAGTGTTTCCGCGCGGTCGAGTGTGAAGGCATGGCCCGCGTAGACTTGTTCCTGGAAAATGCCACGGGCAAGTTCTACATCAACGAAATCAATACGATTCCCGGTTTCAC
>JBDKSR010000216.1:0-3225 GCA_039680545.1 Bryobacteraceae bacterium
CGCCGCTTTTATTTGCCCGCTGGGCCAGGTACCTTCTGCATCTGGAGCCTTCCTTCGCGCCGCTTTCACGCGCGCAGGCCGCGGCGTTTTTCCGCCTGCTCAGGCAGGGAGAAACCGGCCCGCCGTACCGGATGGAACGCTACCGGGACGTCTTTATCGAGGAGTTTCGCAAAGGCGCGGCCGGATTCGAATCCGCGGCCGTCGACGCGCTCGGCCGCGCGCTTTCCGATGTCTGGAATATGTTTACCCGCGAATACGAATACGTCGCGACGAAGGACCTCTCCCCCCGCTACGCGAAGTATCTGCCGATCAGGCCCGGACGGTCGTAAGATGATATTCATTCCGGCCAAAGCGCAAGACGGGTATGTTCCCGCATTCCGAGAGGGAAATGTTCGGGGCAGACGGGGGCAATTTTTATTGCCGCAGCTTTTCCAGCGTCCTGCCCGCCTCGGGCGCCAGTTGAATGGAGGCCGAGAGGGTTGAGCAGGCGTACTCGGAACAGGAGGCGCAGGTGTCGACGCCTTTGGACTGGCAACATTTAGAAAGTTTTTATGCAGGAGGCCGTGCCGGAAAAAGAACCCGTCCCCGGCGCCGTCATTGCCGTTTAGACCTTCGGCGATTTCCGCGGATTCAATCCCCACTGCCATATCCTTCTGACGGACGGGTGTTTTTATGGCGATGGCGGCATGTTCCGTGTCGCGCCGCCGTTGGAGCTTAAAAAGCTGGAAGCCATTTTCCGTCACAAGGTATTCAGGATGCTCCTGAAACGTTCCGGTCAGCTCATCCATCTCCTATATCTTGTGGCCTATATCTTCTTGACATACAAGAAACCGCTAAATATACTTCACGCCAAAAAAGGAAGTTCTTATCAATTATTGGCGACACAAACTTCGAGGAACACCGGTCATGGAAAAGAAAGATCAATGGAACATCGGTTACTGGATCGTCGCCTTCCTGTTGCTGTTGATGCTGCAGAACTACTGGCAAGCGGCGAAGACTGTCGAGCCTGTGCCGTACAGCGAATTCGAGAAAGCGCTGGCCGAAGGGCGCGTCGCCGAAGTGTTGGTGTCGGACCGCACGGTCACCGGGCGCCTGAAATCGCCTGACAGCCGGGGCAAGACCACCATCGTCGCCACCCGGGTCGAACCCGAGCTGGCCGATCGTCTGTCGAAATACAACGTGCCCTACGCACGCGTGGTGGAAAGCACCTGGCTGCGTGACGTCCTGTCGTGGATTCTGCCAGCCGTGGCGTTCTTCGGCGTCTGGTTCTTCCTGTTCCGCCGCTTTGCCGAAAGGCAGGGCATGGGTGGTTTCCTGAACATCGGCAAGAGCCGCGCCAAGGTTTTCATGCAGAAAAACACGGGCGTCACCTTCGCGGATGTCGCCGGCGTGGACGAAGCCAAGGCCGAACTGGTCGAGATCGTCGATTTCCTGAAAAACCCGCAGGATTATGGCCGCCTGGGGGCGCGGATTCCCAAGGGCGTGCTGGTGGTGGGCCCGCCCGGTACGGGCAAAACGCTCTTGGCCAAGGCGGTAGCCGGCGAAGCCGGTGTGCCGTTCTTTTCCATCTCCGGCTCGGAATTCGTCGAAATGTTCGTTGGCGTGGGCGCGGCGCGCGTGCGCGACCTGTTCAAGCAAGCCCGCAGTCAGGCCCCGGCCATCATCTTCATCGACGAGCTCGACGCGCTCGGCCGCGCGCGCGGTGTCGGCGGACCGATTGGCGGGCACGATGAGCGCGAGCAGACGCTTAACCAGTTGCTCACCGAAATGGACGGTTTCGACAGCTCGGTGGGACTTATCATCCTCGCCGCCACCAACCGGCCGGAAATCCTCGATCAGGCGCTGTTGCGCGCCGGTCGTTTCGACCGTCAGGTGCTGGTGGACCGGCCCGACAAGAAGGGACGGCTGGACATCCTGAAGGTTCATGTCAAGAAGGTGACGCTGGCCCAGGATATCGATCTCGAACAGGTGGCTGCGCTGACCACGGGCTTCTCGGGTGCAGACCTCGCGAACCTGGTCAACGAGGCCGCGCTGGCCGCGACCCGGCGCAAAGCGTCCGCCGTGGAGTTGCAGGATTTCACCGCCGCCATCGAGCGCATCGTGGCGGGCCTGGAGAAGAAGAACCGAGTGCTCAATCCCAAGGAGCGGGAAACCGTGGCCTATCACGAGATGGGCCATGCGCTGGTGGCGCTGGCGCTGCCCGGCACCGACCCCGTGCACAAGATCTCGATCATCCCGCGCGGCATCGGCGCGCTGGGCTACACGCTGCAACGCCCCACCGAAGACCGCTTCCTGATGACGCGCGCCGCTCTGGAACACAAGATCGCCGTGCTGCTGGGCGGTCGTGCGGCCGAGAAGCTCGTGTTCGGCGAGCTGTCCACCGGGGCTGCCGATGACCTCGCACGGGCCACCGACATTGCCCGCGACATGATCACCCGCTTTGGCATGGACGAGGGCCTGGGCTACATCGCCTTCGAGGCGCAGCGGCCCCGCTTTCTCGATACACCGGAACTGGCCCACGGCGGCTGCCGGGTGGCCGAATCGACCCAGGCGCGCATCGATCAGGCCATCCGCGACATCGTGATGGGCGTGTTCGAGCGCGCCTACCGGATCCTCGACACCAACCGCGCGGTGCTGGAGCGTTGTGCGCGCGAACTGCTGGCGCGGGAAACGCTCGACGAAAGCGATATCCGTCAATTGACTCAAGGACTTGTTCGGAACTGAAAACAGTAGTAGGTGCCATTCAGAGTAAGCCGGCGGCTCTGTTCGGTGCGTCATCCAATTCGCCGGCATTGTTCAAGGAGAACCGATATGTCTGCATTGACTCCGTGGGACCCCTTCCGGGAACTGGATGAATTGCAAAACCGCCTGGCGACGATGTTCGGACGAATACCCCAGCGACAGGGCGCCCGTACCGGCAACGAAGCCATGACCACGGCGGACTGGGCACCAATGGTGGACATCAGCGAGGATGAGAACGCATTCCTCCTCAAGCTGGATCTGCCGGAGGTCCCCAAGGATGCCGTGCGCGTCAGCGCGGAAAACGGTGTGCTCACCATCAGCGGCGAGCGCAAACTGGAAAAAGAGGAGCAGGGCAAGAAGTTCCACCGCATCGAACGTGCGTATGGCCGCTTTGTGCGCAGCTTTGTCTTGCCTGACAACGTTGATCCGACCAAGGTGACGGCTGATGAAAGACGGCGCGCTGGGAGTGCGGCTTGTCAAGGC
>JBDKSR010000217.1:0-2006 GCA_039680545.1 Bryobacteraceae bacterium
GCAGCCCTCTGCACAGACCTTAATGCGGACCTCCTTGATGGGATGCACGCCAGCGAGTTGGTGCATGTTGGCGCTGTCGTGACGGCCACGAAAACGGCGACTGGAAAGTTCATGGAAGTCACGCTAGACAGCGAAGTGTTTTACATCCCTCTGTACCAATAAAAACTCTTCGGCAACCCCCTGTTTATCTTTATCGCATTGATTCAGGTGATATGTTCGCCCGCAAATGCGATACATCGGCGTAATCCCCAAGGATCTGGCAACCGGCCTTCTGTGGCCGCAGATTGAAAGCCTGATAGGTCAGGCAATGCCTTACGGCAGGGGTGAATTCACGCTCGAAGACATCAAGGGCGGCATTGCGAACGGCGGTATGTTTGCGCTGGGCGTGGTTGTGGATTCAACTGTGCAATTCGTCGTCACTGCATCCCTTGTCGAATACCCCCGTAAGCGCGTGCTCTATGTGCAATACGGGGCAGGGCGAGGCGGCGCGGAAGCTTTCGATGCGCTCAAGCACGCAGCGCAAACCCTCAAGGCCGACTGGATCGAAACCCGGTGCCGCGCATCTGTTGCGAGGCTGTACCGGCGCATTGGATTTGATACCGCGTATCAGGTCGCCATTCTGGAGACACCTACATGATGATTCACAAATACGACGGCTACGGTCCCGATGGTTTGCGCCGGCTCTACAAGGGCGGCGGAGGGTCGGCCAAGTACGACAACCTGGAAGAGCTTTACAAAGAACAGACCGAATCGGCCCGCCTCCTGCGCGAGCAGGCCGAGGCGAATCTGCCGGGGGCAGTCAAGTCCTACGTCGATGAAACCAAGCAAGTCCTCGACCCGGGCTATGCCGAGACTCAGGCCGCCCGCGCTGCCACCGACATGGGTACGGCCAACGCGCAAGAGCGTGCGGCGACGACGCGCAACCTCATGTCGATGGGCGTCAATCCGAACGATTCGCGCTTTGCTGGCTCGCTGCGCACTACCGAGCTGAATAACGCCGCACGGCTCGCCGCTGGCAAGAACGCCGCCCGGCAGCAGGCCGACAACTATCAGCTCAACGTCGCGAAGGATGCGGTGGGCACCTTCACCGGCCAATCGAACCAGGCCGCCACGCAGATGGGTAACGCCGCATCGGGCCTGGGTAGCGTGTATAACGCGCAGGCGAACCAGCAAGCCAACTCCGCAGCGATGACGCAGAACGCCATCGGGTCGGCCGTGGGCGCGGGCATTGCCGGGTATGGGCTCTACAACCAACCCACAACGAAGAAAGACGGCGGCCGTATCTGCTTGCCGCGCGGGCTTCGCGTTGAGCGTCACATGATGGGCGGCGGCGCTGGATCGCAGAATCAAGGCTTCTTCCAGATGCAGGCCATTGCGCCCCCTCCGCCTACTGCGCAGGCACCAAAGGGCGACCCGGTGGGTGCAGCTATCGGCACGGCAAACCAAATCAACGGGCTTTACAAGGCTGGCGCCAAGCTGGCCGGCAAGTCGGCTACCGATGCTGGCGCGCAGAAAGCAGGCGAGGTCGCAGCGCAGAAGGCCGGCGAAGCGGTTGCAGAAAAGGCGGTTGAAGCGGGTGCGCAAAAAGCGGTTGAGACTGCCGCAACCGATGCCGCAACGACTGCCGTAACGGATGCCGCCACTACCGCCGCGACCGACGCAGCCGTTTCCGGCGGCGCTTCTGCGCTGGCTGGTGGTGCGGGGGCTGCACTTGGCGCGGCAAGCGCGGCCCTTCCGTGGGTCGGCGCTGCCTACGGTGTCGGCAAACTGCTTGAGCTCTGGAACTCGGGCGGGCAGGTCGGAACGCAAATGTCCGACGAAGAGGCTGCCGCGAAATACTCCGAAGCATGGAACTCGGGCGATGTGCAGGACATCCGGCAGGGCGGCAAGGTGCCCGGCGAGTGGCAGGGCAACACCGACAACGTGCCGGCGCTGCTGACCGAGGATGAGCACGTCGTCAATGCCGAGGCTGCGGCGATGATCGGTCACGACAAGCTGGAAGCACT
>JBDKSR010000218.1:0-4356 GCA_039680545.1 Bryobacteraceae bacterium
GCTCGATGAACTTGTAGCCGAATACGAGAAGCCCGGACACGGCGTGACCCTCCGCCAGGTGGCCGGCGGCTACAAGATGACGACCAAGGCCGAGCATCACGAAACGATCCGGACCTTCGTCAAAAACCTGAAGCCCCCGTTGAAGTTGTCGCTTCCCGCGCTCGAAACGCTTGCTTTGATCGCGTACAAACAGCCGATCACGGCCCCGGAGATCATGGAAGTCCGCGGCGTGCAGGGCGCCGGGGTCCTCAAGACGCTGCTCGACCGGAAACTCATCGTCACCGCCGGTCGCAAGAACGTCATTGGCCGCCCCATGCTCTACAAGACCACCCGGGACTTCCTCGTCCAGTTCGGCCTGAAGGACTTGAACGAGCTGCCCACGCTGAAGGAATTCGAGGAACTCGGGCGTCTCGCGATCTCCGACGAGCCGCTGTCCGATGAGGCATCTCCCGCAACGGAGACTTCTGCCGGAGAGTTGTTCGCCGAACCTGCCGCGGAAGCGCCCAACGCCGAACCTGCTGAGGCCACTGTTCCTGAGACTTCGGAAATTGGTGATGCTCCAGCGCCCGCGGAAGAGACGGTAGCCGAAGAGTCGCCCGCTGAGAGCGTTGCCGCTGAGTCTTCAGCTGAACCGGCCGCGGAAGAATCCGCCGATGAACCTGTTGACGGCGAAGCTTCCGGTGAGCCTGCCGCCGAGGCGGCCGCTGAGATTCCGGAACCCGAAAACGCGGTCCTATCATCTGAGAAGGGTGAGGAAGTTACTCCTGAATAATGGCGGAAGAACGCTTACAGAAAATCCTCTCGCGCTCCGGCGTGACTAGTCGCCGGAAGGCGGAGGTGTTGATTCAGGAGGGTCGCGTCACCGTAAACGGTACAGTCGTCGACCAGCTCGGCAGCAAAGCTGACCTCGAGCACGACGACATACGGGTCGACGGTAGCCGCCTGAAGCAACCCAAACATTTCACTTATCTGGCGATGAACAAGCCGGATAATTGCGTCACGACCGTTCATGACCCGGAGGGGCGCCGGACCGTCATGGACCTGCTTCGGCCGGTCCACACGCGCGTCTTTCCGGTAGGCCGCCTCGACTATCACAGCGAGGGCTTGCTGCTGCTCACCAACGACGGCGAGTTTGCCAACCGGATCACCAGCGCGGCCACTCATGTCCCGAAGACTTACCTCGTGAAGGTCAACGGGGTGCTCACACCGGACCAGGAAGAGGCCTTCCGTAACGGGCTCCCGCTCTCCGGGCGCCGCACGGCTCCGGCTCGCTTACGGCTGTCCCGGCGTGGTCTGAATCCCTGGTACGAAGTCGAGATCATCGAAGGCCGGCAGAACCAGATCCGGAACATGTTCAAGCATTTAGGTCGCCTCGTTGAGAAGTTGCGCCGGATGCGGATCGGGTTCCTGGAACTGGGACAGATGCGGCCGGGCCAGGTACGCGACCTGACTCCTACCGAGGTGGCGCGTTTCCGGCGTATTCTAAAGCTGGCGGACTAATAAAATGTCCGGGATTCGCGAGCTACTCGAGCGTTCGCACACGATCGCGGTCGTAGGCCTCTCGCACAAGAGACAGCGGCCAAGCTATGGCGTTGCCGAGTACTTGCAGCGAGTAGGCTACCGGATCATCCCCGTAAATCCCAACGAAGCGGAAGTGCTCGGCGAGAAGGCTTACGCCGGCCTGACCGGCATCCCCGAAAAAGTGGACATCGTGGACGTTTTCCGGCGGTCCGAGTTCGTGCCCGAAATCGTCGAGGACGCGATCAAGATCGGCGCGCAGGCGGTCTGGCTCCAGGAAGGCGTAATCCACGAGGAGGCCGCCGCCAAGGCCCGCGACGCCGGTCTCTTCGTCGTCATGGACCGCTGCATCCTGAAGGAACACTGGAGACTTTTAGGGTAGAGAGCGTGCCGCTCCTGACTCGGCGCGGGTGATTGTGGCCGGGATCTACCGGCTCGGGCGCCGGCGCAACCGCCAGAGCGCACCCCCGGCCAGTCCGGTGAGAACAAGAATTGCGCTTGCCGGCTCCGGCAAAGAAGAAGCGTTGCCGTCGAACTGCACCTCACTAAGCCCCATATAGGATGAATCCCCGTAGTTCGACGTCAGGTTGAACCTTACGTAACGCGCCAGCGTTCCCCCGAGGGACAGCGTATCCGCTGAAATGGGAGCGCCGGTGCCCTGGGTCAGCGAGAAATCCCCTACCGTGCTGTAGTTGATTCCATCGGCCGAAGTGAGGATGGTCAGTGTCTCAGTGCCGCGGTCCAGCATTGCGTCCCAGTTGTAGTTCCAGACGAAGGTATTGTCCAACGTGTAGAGCCCGCCAAGGTCAAAGTCAAGGGTAGCTGTCGGGGTGTTGACGTAATAGCACAACCACATATTGCCGAAGTAGTTGTCGTGCAGTCCGGCGGATAGCCCGGATCCGTCGATGAGATGTTCGGGAAGGTAATAGGCGTTTAGGTAGTCCGATGCCGTCACGCTCGTGACGGGGATCGAACCCGCGAAACAACTCGACACCGCGCACAGCGCCAGGGGAAGAAGTCTCTTGGGGATCACTGATTTCTCCTCGATAAATAGTATAGGGCCTGAATATCCTAAATCATAGAAGATGCTCCAAATAGTTCCTATCGGAAGCTCGCCCCGAGTTCCAGTACCATATCCGCTCGCGACGTTTTGGTGGTAGCTCGCGGTTCACGCTACCGCGCAAGTCAGAAGCGCCTGAGTGTGTTCGGCTAGCGGTTACTGGTTTTCTTCGAACTCCAGCATGTCGCCTGGCCAGGTTCAAGCGATCGCGGCCGGAGCCACTGGCTTGCAGAGGGGATAACAGGAGCCACTGCGGTACACCAGCGCGAAAGGTGGGTGAACGGCGAAGATGGCGCGGAAACACGGACATGCTATCTGTCCCAATCTTGGAGAATACCGGCGTGCCAGGAAAATGAAACGGTTGTCGGCCATCCGGCAGTCCAACCCCAATAGAGGATTTGGTCTATGTCTCTGACAGGCCTATTCGCTTCCATGCGGCGCCGGGAGGCGTTGCTTCCTCTCCTGGCCCCGTTCGTCCCGCACGGACTCTCAGCCGCGACGAAACTAACGCAAATACAGCTTTCCAAGAGTCAACCCAATGAGCTGTTGATCCGGGTCCAGCCAATCGGTGACCGATACCTGGCCTACTGGCGTGCGGGGTTGTTCCGCGGGGCGACCTCGCTCCGTTGTTACGCAGCGAATGGAGAAATCCTGTGGGCACATCCCGGCAAAGGCTTCCTAATGAATCTTGTCCCGGTCTCGGATGCCGGCGTCTGCTGTGTTGAAGCCATTCTGGACCGGCGGGTTCTGCTGTTTTCCGAGTACAACGCCGAAGGAGCAGTCATCCGTGAAGTGGAACTCGACCCGCCCGGCGCTGTGCTGGCCGTGAGCGCCGGCGAGCACGCGGTGTGCGCGGTGGGCCCTGGGCCGGTGTTTTTCTGGAAAGCGTGGAGTGGTGGTCCGCGCCGGGAAAACCGGCCCTCGGGCGTGTTTCAAACACCGGAACCTCAAGGCAACATCCCGGCAGCGGGGGTTCTGGGTCTGCTTCGCAACGGCTCGGAATGGGTCCTGCTCGACCGTGTAGAGGCAAGGATCGACTCGATCGATGCTTCTTTTGTGAACGCCCGGTCCAGCCGGTTGACACACAGCAGAATTCAGGAAGCCCTGCAAGCGAAAGAACGGCGTCTGGAGTCCCTGCGCAAGGACATGAAGGCGGCGGGGAGAAAGGATGTGGCGCTTGGGCAACCCACCAGCATCATCTACGCTGCCTCCGACTATAAAGGCGGAATCTGGATCGTGCCTTCTCCCCTCAACCCGCGGCAGGTGACGCTGCTGCGAGTGGATGCCGTCCGTCACGCCGTTACGGAAACCCGGACTCTGGAACTGCCCTCGCCGCAAGATACGGGTCAGCAGCCGCCAACCATATTCTCGTCCGCCCCTGGTGTTCTCGTCTTTGCATACGGGAACGGGCTTGTGGCTCAATACTCTGTATAAAAAGGGTTTGTGCCCCGGAGCCGTTTCCATCCGCGTTGTCTTGCCAACAACTCGACTTGTCCGTGATCGGGCCTGATGGATCGCCCGAGTGTGTTCGGGTAGCGGTTATTGATTTTCTTCGAACTCCAGCATGTCGCCTCGCTCGGTAGACGTGCTCTCGATCGTTCCGGCCGGTAGTTCGAGCACCGAATCGGCCCAAAGACACGCGGAGAGGCGGCTCTTGGGCATATTCCGGCGGACTTTCAATACCTTCTTCTTTCGGCTCAGGAACAAAACGTCAATCGGGAAGTTCATGAAGAAGGTGTGTATCGCCTCGCACGGTGCGATCCAGAGCCCCTCGCCCT
>JBDKSR010000219.1:0-1889 GCA_039680545.1 Bryobacteraceae bacterium
CAGAGAACAGATTCGTCATGAAAGCTCCTTAGAATTCTTCGGCGGCGATCCGCTGCTGGCGATTGCGCTCGATAAGTTGGTCGATCGTGTAAGAACCGGGGTGTTTTGGCAAGCTCGAAGCCGGCGGAGCGGATACACGCGGCACCCAAGGGCGAGACATGACGGCATAGCGAGTTTCGTCCGCTGCGTGGTCTTCCGCTTCAGTGTCGAGGTCTTCCGGGTCGGTGTCATCGTGCTGGAGAGTGGGGAGGGTGCGGATGGTATCTTCGCAGGCGTCGGTAAAGTACAACATCGGCACGCCCCCATGGCCGACTAGCCTTTGCCGGAGCTGCTCCCACCCCGCTTTCCTTTTGTTGTCCGCGCGGCGCCAAGTGCAGCCATGAACCGCCATAGTCTCACCGATGGAAGGTCCGCCGTCACGGATGAAAATAGCTGGATCAGCCACGCCATATCGAATCCTCTCCCCTCTTTCCCACTTAACAATCCCCTCCGCGACCGCATCAGCCGTCATCTTCAGGCCTTTGTTCGGTCCGCTGGCTCCGTACCACTCACGATACTTAACGAGGGCACCTTTCGGGAGGACACGATCAGCGCACTCGTATTCTTTATCAAGTACAGCGTACCAGCCGCACGAGAACGGCTTCGCGGAACCCCAGTCAAAAGCGCGGAAGCGAAGAATACCGGAGTTAACCAGCACACGAGCAAAGTCCTGAAAAGGAAGGACATGACGGGCCTCATCCCATTCGTCGAAGAACGCACCATCTACTATGTCCCAGTTCCCCTCCAGCCACGCCTTAACGAGGGCTTCCGAGCCGGACTGCCGCAGGCGGAGGATGTAGGTCGGGTCGTTGCGCATGAGCAACTGATTGTCCCCGATCTTCGACGGGATGAATACACGGTCGAGGGAGACTGTCTGTTTTACGCCGTCCAGCTCGATTTCAGTGGATTCGGTGATGATCTGGTATCCACCGGGGTTCGGGTCGATGTAGCGGCGCTTAACCCAGTTATGCCCAGCGCCACCAGGGTTGCCAGTAAGACGCATACCGACAGGAACACCACTGCCAGAACGTAGAGTTGCGCGAAGCTTGTCAATCGGAGCGGAGCTGGGGAAGTTTGTGACTTCTTCGACATAGACGCGGGTGTAGTTGTGACCTTGGTATTCCTCGGCGTCGGCGTCTTTCTCGAGGTAGGCGAACTTAAGACGAGCTCCGTTAGCCATTGTCCAGGTCTTTTGCTGCTCATTATACCTGCCCCCGAGCTTGGGGAAGAGCTGCTTCGTCCGCGCGATGACTTCCGCGAGCTGAACCAGTTTCCGGCGAAAGAAGATCCCAATCGCGGCTTCCCCGTACTCGGAACTGTGCTGCAGCCAGTCCCCGATTGAACTTTCCGTCTTTCCTCCGCCCCGCGCGCCGCCGTAAAACACTTCGAACACCGGGCAGGCGAGCAGAGCGGTCTGCGGGCCGGGCTGTGGCTGCCACAGGACTGTTTGTTCTGCTTGCGCTGCCATCAAAGTGCTCCGGCGTCGATAACTTGCCCATGCGGGCTGTGGGCGGAGGCCCAACTGCCGGCATCAGCCGCCTTCGCGGGGAGGGCAACGACGAAGTTCGTTTGAACGCTCAGGTTCTGTTGCCGCGCACCGTAGCCGAGGGCTTTTGTGCTGATCTCGAGCGCCTTCAAACCAAGTTCCGCCGAGTTCGTCACAGAAAGCTTGTCAAGGACAACATCGAGGGACTTCGACGCGAGGGCGCGAAACTTCTCCTCGATCGACGCGACGATCACCGGGTCGAGGAGTTCCTCCTTGCGAAGGGCAAGCCGGGCTTGAAAGGCGTCGGAGTTCATGATCCGGCTGACCCACGGCACTGTGTACCCGAAGTTCGTGGCGATCTCGT
>JBDKSR010000220.1:0-2057 GCA_039680545.1 Bryobacteraceae bacterium
GAATGGCATCATAGTGGAAGAAGCCAAAGGTATCCAAAACGTCTTCGTCAACGACTGGAAACTCCACTTCTTCGACAACACCCGCAAGCGGATTGGACTTGCCCCCAATTTTGAGACACGGGTTTAGACTCAGAAAATCCACGAAGGAGAATCTGAGTCATGGCGGATCCGCGCCGGAAGTTCACGCGAGAGTTCAAGGTAGCCGCCGTCCGGCGGCTGCAAGCCGGGTTCCCGGTAGGCCGAGTTGCCCGGGAGCTTGAAGTCAATCCCAACCAACTACACACCTGGCGGCGCCAGTTCGAGGAGCGGCCCAACACAGCCTTCTCCGGTGAAGGACGGCGGCGCCGGGAGGAATCGCCGATAGCCGAACTGGAGCGCAAGATCGGTCAACAGGCGATGGAGATCGATTTTTTAAAGGGCTGCTTGCGACAGATCGAAGATCTGCGGAAGTCGCAGGCCGAGACAGCCAATCCGCGCTCTACTCAGCGATCCGGCGCGAAAGGGAAAGGGGCAGCGCGTTGACAACGTCACAGATGGTCGCGCTGGCCTGTGTCAGCCGGGCGAGCTACTACCGCTTCGATCCGGAGGCGGCCGGGCCAGTGCGCGACGTCGAGTTGCGTGACGCCATCCAGCGCATCGCCCTCCGCTTCCCGGCCTACGGCCGTCCGCGCATCACGGCGGAGCTCAAGCGGCAAGGCGGGGAGGTCAACCACAAGCGGGTGGGCCGCATCCTGCGCGAGGACAACTTGCTGTGCCTGCGGAAACGGAAGTTCGTGGTGACGACGGATTCCGAGCACGACTTCCGCATCTACCCCAACCTGACCCGGCGCTTCGTGCCCACGGCGGTGAATCAGCTGTGGGTGGCCGACATCACCTACATCCGGCTGGAAGAGGAATTCGTCTATCTGGCCGTGATTCTCGACGCCTACTCGCGCCGTGTGATCGGCTGGGCGCTGGAGCGCACGCTGGAATCGAGCTTGACGATCAGCGCACTCCGCATGGCGCTGGATAAACGGGGCGCGCCGCCGGGTCTGATTCACCATTCCGACCGCGGTGTGCAGTACGCCTGCGGCGACTACACCCGACTGCTGCGCGACCACCAGATTCAGATCAGCATGAGTCGCAAGGGCAACCCGTACGACAACGCCAAGGCCGAGAGCTTCATGAAGACGCTCAAGCACGAGGAGGTCTACCGCGTCGAGTACCGCGACATCGCGGAAGCGCGGCGCGGCATCGGCATGTTCTTGGAGAAAACCTACAACACGAAACGGCTGCATTCGGCGCTGGGCTACCGTCCGCCGGCGGAGTTCGAGCGACTGGGCGCGAGCGAGAAGATCCCAGCATGAGTTTTCGAGAAAAGAGAAGATCTGTCAACACGAGACCGGGTCGAAAAGCCGGGGTCATGACCGCCTCCCGTTGGTCGGCCACTAACCCGGCTCATTCGGTCCGCCGGGAGGTGCGTTCCGACGATTCTCGCCTTGACGAGTCTTCGGCTGGGTGTCCCTCCACGAGTTGCTCTCCAGCAGAGCTCGCTTCTGTTTCACCAGCTGTTGCGATTCTGCTAAACCTGAAACAAGCTGTCCAGCGAAAAATCGCTGCCCGGCCACCTGTGTCTAGACTCGTGTCTCACGCGTGGGGACAAGCCCAGATAGCTAGTATTCCCTTCATCAGAAACATCATCGAGTACACCAAAGGCGACAGTGATCCCGACTTTCTCACACTCACCGCGCTCCTCCACTGGAAAACGGACTCCTGGCGGATATCCCAAGTCGACCTTGACAAGATCTTCCACAGGGTCTTCGGGGGAAACGACACAGCACGTGACTCCACAACACCTATCTACGAAGTCATCCATGCAGAAGCCGTGCAATGCCTGAACGCCGACAACGGCATGAACTTCGAGAACAAGATCGTACTAAGTATCGCAATACGACTTGCGGCTGAACAGTATATGATCGACAAGATCTGCGATCCTGTCTTCGTCTCAAACATCCAGTCCAACCAGACTCGCGTCCTCCTCAAGAAGTTCAAGGCCACGTTCGCCGGGGAAGGCGAAG
>JBDKSR010000221.1:0-5722 GCA_039680545.1 Bryobacteraceae bacterium
AAGAAGGCTGAGATCTGAAGCTGAAGCAGAAAGACCAGGAGAGTCACACATGGCAGCAAAACGGATTGTTTACAGCGAGAACGCCCGACAGGCGATTTTGCGGGGAGTTAACCAGTTGGCGGACGCCGTTAAGGTGACACTCGGCCCCAAGGGGCGTAATGTCGTTCTGGAGAAGAAATACGGCGGCCCGACGATCACCAAGGACGGGGTAACGGTGGCCAAGGAGATCGAACTGCGCGACCCGGTAGAGAACCTGGGCGCGCAGATGGTGCGCGAGGTGGCATCGAAAACCTCGGACGTGGCCGGTGACGGCACGACCACCGCAACGGTCCTGGCGCAGTCCATCTTCAGAGTTGGGGTGAAGAGCGTGGCTGCCGGAGCCAATCCGATGGCTTTGAGACGCGGCATCGAGAGAGCCGTGGACGTGGTCATCGAGGAAATCAAGAAGTACAGCAAACCGGTGTCCGGGGAGATGATCGCACAGGTTGCCACGATCTCAGCCAACGGCGACGTCACTATCGGTGAACGGATCGCCGAGGCGATGAAAAAGGTGGGCAAGGACGGCGTTATTACCGTGGAGGAGTCCAAGACCATGGAGACAACGATCGATATGGTCGAGGGCATGCAATTCGACCGCGGGTATCTGTCTCCGTACTTTGTCTCCGACCCGGAGCGGATGGAATGCGTGCTCGAAGAGCCGTACATCCTGATTCACGAGAAGAAGATCGGCAATATGAAGGATCTTCTACCCTTGTTGGAGCAGATTGCGCGTAGCGGTAAGCCCCTGTTGGCGATCGCTGAGGACGTGGAGGGAGAGGCTCTGGCAACCCTGGTTGTAAACAAGTTGCGCGGCACATTAAACGCCTGCGCGGTGAAGGCCCCGGGCTTTGGTGATCGCCGGAAGGCGATGCTCGATGATATAGCGATCCTCACCGGCGGCAAGTCCATCATGGAAGAGACCGGCATCAAGCTGGAAAGCGTCCAGCTAGACGACCTGGGCCGTGCCAAGCGCGTGACGATTGACAAGGACAACACCACCATCATCGAAGGTGCAGGCAGCGAGAAAGCAATCGAAGGGCGCATCAAGCAGCTGCGCACGCAGATCGAAGAAACCACGTCAGACTACGACCGCGAGAAGTTGCAGGAGCGGCTGGCGAAGCTGGCCGGCGGTGTGGCCGTGATCAAGGTCGGCGCGGCCACCGAGACAGAGATGAAGGAGAAGAAAGCCCGCGTGGAGGACGCACTGCACGCCACTCGCGCGGCGGTCGAGGAAGGTATCGTGCCGGGCGGCGGCGTAGTGATGCTGCGCGCGGTAAAAGCGCTGGGAAGCCTGAAACTTCCTGGTGATGAGCAGGTCGGGGTGGACATCGTGAAGCGCGCGTGCGAGGAGCCTCTGCGGCAGATCGCGCAGAACGCAGGCGTTGAAGGCGCCGTAGTCGTTGAGAAGGTGCGGGCTGATGTTAACCCGAACTTCGGATTCAACGCCGAGAGCGGCGTGTACGAAGACTTGGTAAAGGCCGGCGTCATCGACCCTACCAAGGTCGCGCGGACCGCGCTCCAGAACGCCTCTTCAATTGCGTCGCTGATGCTGACCACCGAAGCGCTAATCTGCGAGATTCCGGAAAAGAGTGAGCCGATGCCCAGCGGGCACGGCTCCGACATGGAGTACTAACCGGACATGCGGTCGAGTTGGGCGATCACGTCGCGGCAATTGAGAACTTTTTCCACGAGGTCGAGTGGCGTGTAGTAGTAGTGATTCGAAGCTTCGAACGCGATTGTGGAATTGGCGCGTGCGACGGGGAACTGCCGCCGCGCCAAGTCGATTTCGTCCGCGGCAATCGCTTTCATGCGGGTAATCGTCGCGGCGCGGCCGCTTCCTGAGGCAGATTCCAACTTATCCCGGAGCATGTAGAACTCGATCTGATTTGCCACGCTGCGGAAATGGTTATAGCAGGTTTCGGCAACTGCGACATCAGCGGCGGCTGCAGCCTTTTTCGCGGGGGATGCTTTCGCCATCGCCTTACGGAAGAGTTCCAGGCCGCCATTCCATATCTCCGCCATCTTCTGGAACTGGCTTCTAACGACCTCTGGCGGGTAAGTGCCGCACCAGATCTTGTAGCGATCGTGCGGAAACAGAATCATGCCGGGATTGTGGCCGGTTGGAGTAAGCCGCAACAGATTCGCAGGGCCGTGCTGCACCGGGATGATGTAGATCGCGACTCCGTATGGAAACTCTTCGAACGCAATACTGAATTGATGCCACGCCTCGACGGCCTCTGGCGCCGCCTTTCGCCCATAGCGGCGTGCCGCTGTAGCGCGAAGGATTTCGCCGGCAGGCTTTCGCGGTTCAAAGTAGAATTCTTTGGCGGCGGCCAGGTTCGGGGAGGGGTAGCCTCCGCAGGTCCAACTGGCCATGACGCCGTCGATACCGGCTTTTGCGAGATGCTCACAGTGGCGCGTGATGAGTTGCATCGCCGGGATGAATGGGACGGCGGACATTTCCCAGGTGTTATTGAACTGAGTCTTCGCGAGCCGAGGGTTGCCGCTCTCGCGGGCGCGATCCCAATTTCGCAATGCACGCGGGCCAGGTCCGACGGCGGAGATTGAATACTCTCCAACCTTTTGCGCGACGCCGCCGCGGACGATCGGTAGATCCCACTCGCTGATGCTGAGCACGCCGGTGTCACGAGGCAGAGCCGGTATCAGGCGCGCGGAGAGATCATCTCCCCACGCCCAATCGTAGGCGATGACGCCGGCTGAAGAACCGCCTTCCCGGACACCGGCACGGAAGGTCTCAAACAGCTCGCCAATCACTTCCCAACCCGTCCGCCTGGAGCAGCGCGGACAGTCTCCAGCGTTGGGCGCCTTCTGCCCCCATCCGCCGCCGTGCGAGAAACAATTGGTGTGATTTTCCGACATCGTGATGGCGAAGAAGCCACCGATGTCCGGCACGCGGCGCACAACATGGGTGACGGATTCCCTGATCCAGTCGCGAACCTCGGGCGTCGAGGTACACATCGCGTACAAACCATGGGACGACGAGCCACGTATGCCGGGATGGGATTTGAAGAAGGCATCAGGCATCGCGCGTGGCTCATTCAGATAGAGATAAACGCGAACGCCGAAGCGCGCGGCGCGTTTGACCAGCGCGTCGAGGTTGCGCAGCCGTGTCTCGCTCCCTTCGCCGAACTCGGGGAACTGCCTGGACGGAGCCAGCGTGTTGAGGACAGCCTGCATCCAGACGCCGTTGATGCCGCACCGGGCGAGCTTTTCAAGATAGGCGTCGGGGAACGGATCGGCTTCCGGTTCCATCAGCGGATCGCCGTACAGGGCGAAGTACGAATAGAGATAACGCGGATTCCAGGCGGCGCGGCGTGCCGTAGATCCGGTGGGAAGAAACGGAGCGTCGCGTTCCTCCATACGATCCTGCAGCCAAAAGATGCCCTGGATGGCGCCGGCATCGTCGCCACTCGAAATGATGATCTCGCCAGGAGATACGCGGACCTCGAAACCTTCACGAGTGTGACCGGACGCGTGCGTGTCGAAGCGGATACACTTCTTCGGGACTGAGCCAGGGCGCGATGCTTCGAGTCGCGCACCCATGGCTTCACGGAGGTACTCGCCTAAACGTTGTGCCGCGAAGCGCAGCGGACCATCCGGGGGCGGGATGATCGACCAGCCTGTACTTAGATCAATCTCGCCCGGCGAGAGGACCGAACTCCGGTCGCGGAGGAGATGAAAACGTGGATTACTCAGGTCACCGACAAACTGGCACAGGCGCTCACCAGGAGTGCCGAACGAGGCGCCAAACATTGTGCGCACGGTTTCCCGGACGCGGGATGCGGCAAGTTTCTCGGCTTGTGCCGGACCAGAGTAACGGAGATCATCGCAGCGCGGCTTGTTTCGGCCCAACTTGACGTCGAGGAAATCGTCTTCCTTGAGCGTGAAACGAAGACGCTCCACGGTCCAGCCGAGTAACTGGACGATCTGGCGCTCAGGGAGTAGGTGCCAGTTTTGACGGATGACCGTGACATAAATCCGGCGAAGTTGATCCACTGAGAGTTGTGGCTTGGGAGGCAACCCCATCGACGCGCCGAGATCCAGGATTTCCTGCGGGCTGGCGTGGACGACCTCAGCCATGCGGTCCGTGTTGGCGAGTTCCCAGTTGCGCCAGACAAACTGATAGAGGCGGCTCGGGAAGTGCGGTTCCGGAATCGCGGCGGACTCCGGAAGAGCGTCCTGCGCGGCAAGCGCGGTGGCCGGCAGCAGCGTACCGGCCATGACAAAATCACGTCTGGAAAGATGTCTCGTCACGATCCACCAATAGGTCAGGCCTTCGTCTCGTCGACAACCTGGAAGCCCATCAAGTGGCTCATCGCGTCAAGAGGCTCAATGTAGTCGCCCCAAACCACGACACGATGCAGTCCACCGGAGTAATTCTGAAGCATGTTGCGAACGCCTGCCACGCGCGTGCGGAACTTGGTGCGGCAGCCGCGGTCGGCGTCGACATTCCCGGTACCCTGTCCCGCCGAGACGAGTAACTTCTTCGCGCCCGAAAACTTCGCGACCGTGACGGCCTCTCCGACGGGGACTAGGACTTGCAGCGAGACACCCTTGTTGTCTTCCATGTGCGAGCGAACGACGTAAGGCATGCTCGCGCCGCCGATGCCGTTGATCGCGGTAGCGGACACGCAATGCGCGTGCAGGAGTTCGCTGCGGCTCGTGTCAAACACAGGGTCGGAGACGAAGGCGGGCTTGCCGGAGAACGCCGTCAGCAGAATCTGCGTCATGGTAGCCGGTAAGTCGGCCTCGCAGACGCCGTAGAAACCCTCGTCGTTGAGCCTGGACCAAGTGACGCAAGGATACGCGGGCAGTTCGCTGCGACGGAAACCGCCGAGGCAATCGATCGTGATGGCGTTGGCTTTTTCGCGTTCGAGGATGCTCTTTATTCCGTAGTAAAGGCGCATCGCATTCGTGATGTCCTGCGGAGAGGGCTCGACCACGCGCACCGCACGCCGCGCGAACTCTTCGGCATCCTTCTTCGCCTGCGCAACGTCGGCCGCGTTGTAAGCAGCCTGGATGTCCTGATAACTGATGAACTGGAATGAGGTTCCGAACTGCTTCGTGAAGGCTTCCGCGGTTGCGCGTCCGCCATCGCCGGGGGCCGCCACGAGGATCTTGGTCCTCTTCAAGTGGTGGATAGTCTCGAAGACGCGCATGTAGAGATCGAGATCCCCGAACTCACTGCTTGCCACCAACTCTACCCGCTTGCCCTGTTGTCTCCACTTCGCAAAGTCAACGTAGGCCCAGCCCGAGTAAGGCCGGGCGAAGAGCAACATCGGGACATCGACAGTGTGCAACTGCTGAAGCAACGGGCCAATGCCCGATGTAAGGTCGATGACCAACACACCATCGACACTTTCGAGACCACGCGCCCAAGCGGAAACTTCATCGCCTACCTTGAGCAGTTCGCCACCGACGAAACGAATCCGGCCGGCGTGCTTCCGCTCGATCTCCGCGAGGCGCGGTTCGATGGAAGCGATCTCTTGTTGAAAATCCAGGTCGGGCCGTGGCCAGGTCGGCTGCGGTTTCGCCAGATAGACCTTCCTCACAATGGCAGGGCCCATCCACGGAGCCGGAGCGGCAGGAGGGACTGCGGACCAGGCGGCGGCCGAAGCACTAAGCGACAGGCCAAACTGGCGTCGCGTGAGAGAAAGCGGCT
>JBDKSR010000222.1:0-1982 GCA_039680545.1 Bryobacteraceae bacterium
TCTCTCCAGGCACTCACGGTCAGTCGGAAAGTGGAGCGGCACACGAACAGCCGACAGCGCTCCTGAGGTGAAGGCGTTGACGTAAGTCGACTGCCAGTCGATCTTGCTGACGAGGCGGTCCGTCACGACGTCGGCCATGCCGACTCCCACGGCGTTTCCGTAGCCTAGCGCACTCATATTACGGGCGATAATCCGCTCGACCTTCGGCGCGTTCGGCCACGGGTTGTAATCGGCGCGCGGGTTGCGGTTCACGACTTTCGTGTCCATCCCCGTACCGCTGATGTCCTTCCCGATCTCGTCCACGATGAGGATATCCAGGGCAGGGACGGGAATCCGCGCCACCCACGACTTGGCGATCGCGAGCAATTCTTCTTCGCGCCGCTCCATTTCCTCCGCTCGGACTGCGTTGACCTTGGCGGTGTTGTGCCCCTCGTCCTCGATCACCGCCAGGCCGCCCAGGATCTTTCCGGATCGCAGCACGTGCCGGCCCACGCTACGGACAACCGCCTCGATTCCCATCCGGTACGCGTGTACGTGGTAGCGCTGGGCGCCCGTGAGCTTCCCGAGACCGATGGCCATCATCTTGAAGAGCCCGCTCTCGATTTTCCCTTCAAAATCGGTGTGCCGCTTCACGCGCCCCACGAACATCATGCCGTCGCTTTCGTAGGCCTGCCGGTCCAGATAGGTCTCGATTCCATCCGGCGTTGTGCCAAGGCTCACAACCTCAAGCGAACTCACAATCGGGCACCCCATCGTCTCCGCCGTGATGCCGAAATTCGCCAGTACGTTCGCTTGCCCTTCGGCTGTTGCCGCCCCGTGCGTCCCCATGGCCGGAAATACAAAGGGCTGCGCGCCGATCGATTTCCAGTAGTCCACGACGGCACGCACGATAACCGCAATGTTAGCGATACCGCGGCTGCCTGCCCCGATCGCCACGCGCGCGCCCGGCTTCAGCCCGGCTCCAAACCCGGCCGACGCGAGTTCGCGGCGCACGTCTCCTGGAATATCTTGCAGTCTGCGATCTGGAAAGTGTTGCCGGATGGCGGCAACGCGGGGAAACGGCATCAACGAATTATATCAACGGGGCTCTGCGACCGGTCCTATTCGCACACGTCCCACTGGCGCTCGAGGATCCGTGCGTATTCACCTGAGGCGTATAGTTCAAACGGAAACTCAGCGCTGCGGATCTGTACGTAGTGGCCCACCCGCCGCCGGCACTCATACATCTGGTCGGCATACCTGTAGTGATGCCTGATGAATTCTTCCGTAAACTGTTCCATGCTCGGAACTTCGGCGAATACGGCATTGAGCCCGAGCGCACGGCGGAAGATCGACTTGTGGTCCGTTACGCCCCAACTGCGGAGTTTATCCTGCACCTCCGGCGGGGAATCATCGACCAGCATCTCGGCGAAGCTTTCCTGGCGGATACCCTCGGTGCGCAGTTTGTCGTCCCGCTCGACAATCTCCATACACTGCCCGATCCAGCGGCTGAGGTCCTTACCGATGTAGTAGAGCATGCGGATCTCGTGCGCCCGGCCTTCAAGGATCCAGCGATTCAGTTCCTCGACGTTGAATTGGTCATTCGGAAGCAATCCCTGGAGGATCATGCTGGCGCGCGAGCTGGCTGCCAGTTTGTCGGAACCCGAGTTCTCGGCAAACGGATGCAGAATCAGCGGCGGGAATTTCCAGCGCTGTGACTGATCGAATTTGGAGTTCGCCATCTCCAAACGAGTAGATCGTCAGTGCGCGTTGGGAGGATTAGCACCGGCTCCGTACTTCTTCAGAAACTTTGGGCGGTCCGATGTTTCGAGCAGTTGTTCAATCGCCGCTCCCGCATATTCAAGAAGCATTGCCGCGCCAGGGGCGTCGATTTTGTCCCAGGTATCCGTTGGCCGGTGATAGTCGCCGTGCAGCCCGGAAAAGAAGAACAACACGGGCACCTCTCTCTTTGTGAACGAGAAGTGGTCGCTCGATCCGTAACC
>JBDKSR010000223.1:0-6415 GCA_039680545.1 Bryobacteraceae bacterium
TGGACCAGTTCATCGACTCGATGGTCGAGAATACCCTGCCCCGATATTCTGCGGCGACGTGGCGCAGCAACTGCGAGAAGTTGAGCACCGAGGAGAGGCCGACTCCCACGCGCGAAAGCGCGATGAAGAACAGGGCCACCCAGAACTCTTTGGAGAGCGCGAACAGCACGTACGCCCCGCCGTGGACTACATAACTGAGAGAGATGATCCACTTGTACGCCCTGTAGCTGACCCACTTCCCGAGCCAGTGCCCAAGGGCTCCGCCTATCAGCAGCCCCACCCCCGCGAAGCTCCAGATGACGCCGATTCCCGCCGCGCCTCGCCGGAAGACGATCTCGCCGAAGAGGCTGAAGAGAATCTGCGCCGCTCCGCCGCCGCTCGCCCAACCCACCTGAACCAGCGCGATCCCCAGGATCAGTGGGCAGGACCGCATGTACCGCAGTCCTTCGGTGTATTCATGCCAGGGCCGGACGACTTCGCTCTCCGTCAACGCCGTGCGTTGTGCGCGAAAACGTTCACCGGGCACGCGCATGCGCCAAATTGCGAACGCCGAGCACAGAAACGACATCGAGTTGATGAAGAAGGCCCACTCGTAGCCGAGGTGCGCCGCGCTGAAGCCCGCCGTCAAGGTGCCGATGGTCAACGTCGTCCATTGCGTCGTTTGTGTCAGGGAGTTCGCAGTGTGGAGTTCCTCGCTGCTGGCGATCGACGGCAAAATGGACGCACGTCCGCTCGTGAAGAACGGCGAGGCAAACATCAGCAGACCGCTCAGAAGATAGAGCAGCCACGGCTCGGGCCGCGACACGGTGATGATGAACAGAAGGGCGACCACGGCGCGAAGCAGGTCGCTCACGATCATGATCCGACGGCGGTCCATGCGATCGAGCAGCACACCTGCCAGGGGACCCGCCAGCACCACGGAAAGCCCGCGCGCGAGCATGATCCCGGTAACGACCATTCCGGATCCCGTCCGCTCGACGGCCAGGCTGAAGACGGCAATATTGTTGAAGTGATCGCCGATCTCGCTGACGATCTGCCCCATCCAGTTGTAACGGTAGTTGCGGTTCTGTCTGAGAAGTTGCCTGAAACCCGGCATCAGCGCCGCCCCCTTCTGGCGGCGCCTCGAAGCGCCCTTGGCTCACCCTCGCTCAACGGACCGTCTCCTCGCGCATGGTGATGCCACTGATGAATCCGGCGTCAAGACCGTAACCGAATCCGGGCCCGCCGGGGACTACGATGGTGCCGCGAGGGGTGACTTCAACCGGCGGTACAATCACGTCGCGAGTCCAATAACGCTTGCTGGCCGAGACGTCTCCGGGAAGCACGAATCCGGGCAGCGTGGAGAGCGCTACATTGTGCGCGCGTCCCACTCCCGCCTCCAGCATGCCGCCGCACCACACCGGAACGCCTGCCGCATGGCAGACGTCGTGCACGCGGAGGGCCTCGCCGAACCCGCCGACACGGCCCAACTTGATATTGATGATGCGGCACGCTCCCATCCGGATCGCCTGCTCCGCGTGGTGCGCCGACCGGATGCATTCGTCGAGGCAAATCGGTGTGTCGAGTTTCTTCTGCAACTCGGCATGATCGATGATTTCGTCGTGAGCGAGCGGCTGCTCGATCATCATGAGGTTGAATTCATCGAGCTGCTTCAAGTGGGCGGCATCGTCCAGCGTGTAAGCCGAGTTTGCATCAGCCATCAACCGGATGTTGGGAAAGCGGCGGCGCACTTCGCGCACAACATCGACGTCCCATCCCGGCTTGATCTTCATCTTGATGCGCTGGTAGCCGGCTTCGAGTTCCGTTTCGATCTGCGAGAGCAACTGCGGCACGGAGTTCTGTATGCCAATCGAGACGCCGCATGGAATTTCCTTGCGCGATCCCCCGCCGATCCGCTTCCACAGAGGCTCCCCGGCAAGCCGCGCTTCGAGGTCCCAGACAGCCGCCTCGATTCCGCCACACGCCATGCGGTGGCCACGAATACTCTCCGTGAGCGGGCCAACGGCGCGGGCTCCGTCAAGAGCGCGGCCGAACAGGCGCGGTGCGGCGTAGTCCCTCACGATCATCCACGCAGATTCGGTCCACTCTTCGTTATAGAAAGGATGCTCGCCGGCAGTAACTTCGCCCCATCCCGAGACCCCATCCGCCGTAACCTCGACGAGGATGATCTTCCGCTCTGTCGTGCGGCCAAAGCTGGTCTCAAAAAAATGGACCAGCGGCATCCGCACAAGGCGCAGTGTGACTTTGTCTACTCTAATTTCCATGGCCCCAGAAGATAGGTTCCTTCGGTCTCTGTCTTTTCGAATCCCACGACGGCGAGGCCGCGCTCAAAGTAACGCGTGAACTGGGTCCTCACCGATTTCTGAATCTCAGCGGCCTGCTTCGGATCTTCCTTGCGCATGTCCGAGATCGAAACGGGCACTGAAATACGGGCCTCGATCTCCGGCAGCGGGGGCCGTTGTCCGTCCAGAATCGTCTCCACGCGAAGACTCGAGATCCACCACTCGGCCACGCAGCGGTCTGTGGGCATCCCGCCGTGCAGCGTGCTCGTCGTCCGGCCGTACTGGTTCGGCACGAACCGGCGTACGATTGCGCCAAGGCGCTCGATGTTGAAATACGCGTTCTTTAATTCGAGCGGATCGAACGTCCATTCGATCAGATCGATGCCGCGGGTCAATGCATCATCCCGCTGCTCGAGCTTGAGCATCCGACCAACGCCCTGATTGTGGTACTCCGGCAACACGCCGAGCATGTCGCTGTGGATGTACCCCATTCCGTTCGCCTTCAGCCCCGGCAGCGCCAGGCAGAAGCCGATCATGCGCTCGCCATCAAAGGCGCCGAACACCTGACCACCGACCTTCTCCGCTATGACGAACAGACGTACAGGCATCAGTTCGGCATCGCTGAAGCCCCAGATCACCCTCTGGAGCTCGGTGGCCTGTTCGAATTCCGCGTGAGTGTTGATCGCCCGGACTTCTATTCCGGGCGTTTCTTCGCTTCGTTCCATAGTTCGTCCATCTCGTCCAATGTCGCTCCAGCGAGGTCGCGACCCCGGCTGGCCAGTTTGCGTTCGATATAGCCGAAACGGCCGCGAAACTTGGCGTTCGTTCCGCGCAACGCCTGCTCGGCGTCCACCTTGAGCAATCGCGCAAGGTTGACGAGCACGAACAGCACGTCGCCCACTTCCGCTTCAATCTCTTCTTGTATGCCTCTCCGGCGCGATTCCGCAAGCTCCTTCATCTCTTCGTCGAGCTTGGCTAACACCTGGTCGGCCTTTTCCCAATCGAAGCCCACGGTCGAGGCCCGCGAGGTGAGTTGCTGCGCCTCAACCAAAGCCGGCGTCGCGCGCGGCACGTCATCAAGCAAACCGGACTCCGCCTGCTTCGCCTCCCGCTTCTCCTCGCGCTTAATCTCGTCCCAGCGCCGCTTTACGTCTTCCGCAGTTTTCGCATCGCCATCCGCGAAAACATGCGGGTGACGCCGGATCAGTTTCGAAACGATAGCGTCGAGCGAATCGTCAATCCGAAATTCGCCGCGCTCCTCGGCGATCCGCGCCAGAAATACAGCCTGCAGCATGAAGTCGCCGAGTTCCTCGGCGAGCGCCGCTTTGTCACCGCTGTCGATCGCATCCAGAACTTCGTAAGTCTCCTCAAGGGTGTATGCCTTGATGGACTCGAAGGTCTGTTCCCTGTCCCAGGGGCAGCCATCGGGGCTGCGCAACCGCGCCATGATGTCCACGAGCCGCTGGAACTTTTCTCCAGCTCTGGAAGATTCGTCAGGTCCCATTTGTGATTGAGAACCATTGTCGCATCTTCGGCCCGGAACCACCGCTTCTACAGGTTGATTTGACTCACTCCGGGCGTAAACGGGAGCGGGTAAACACCGTTCGGCCCCGGCTTCACGGGCGCCTCCATTCCGCTATGGACGTCCTCCGGGCGCGGCAGATGGCAGTAGGTCGACTGGGAAATCCGGTTCCAGGTGACTTCTTTGCCCATGTAGCAACTGAACTGCCCGAGCAGAGTGATCAGCGTGCTCCGGACCATGTAGTCACCGTTGTTGATGACCTTGCCGGACCGGATCGCATTGAACAAAGCCACGTGCTCCAGGTCATACGCCGGATTCTTCGACGCGCTCCCAGGATGCTTCCAGTTGGTCTCGCCGGTGATGGTCAGCTTCAAAAGGTCGCAGCGGCCCTTCGTTCCCAGGATCAGGCTGGAGTTCTCGTTGTAACAGTTGTCGATCGTGCGGCAGTAGGCGTAGATCCGAACACCGTTGGCAAACTCATAGACCACGGAGTGATGGTCAAGCACGTCGCCATAGATTTCGGCGTTCAGCGTGGATCGTCCGGCCATGCCCCAGGCGCGAACGGGAGCCGCGTTATGCATGGCCCAACTGGAGCGGTCCAGATTGTGAATCAGCGTCTGAGGGATGTCGTCGCCGCACAGCCAGTGGAAGTGGTATTGGTTGCTCGCCTGATGCTCCAGCTCGGGTTGTCCCGGACGGCGCGGGCGAAGCACGTAGGGTGGCCGCAGCCAGGTTTCCTGAATCGCGACGATGTCACCGATGGCTCCGTCGTGAACCCGCTGCATCGTTTCCTGATAGCCCGGGTGGTAGCGGCTCTGAAGACCCGAAACGATGCACCGTCCCTTCGTCTTCGCCAACTCGCACGCTTCGCGCAACACGTTGATGCCGGCCGGATCGATGGCGTGAGGTTTCTCCAGGAAGACGTGCTTACCCGCCTCGATCGCGGCCTTCAGATGCATCGGATGAAACTTTGCCGCATTCGCGATGATCACGACGTCGGAAGCGGCGATCACGTTCTTGTAGGCGTCGAAGCCGGCGAAGCAGTGATCGGCCTTCACGTCCACCTGGTCCGGATACTTCAGCTTCAGAGCAGTGAGCTTCTCCTGCACACGGTCCAGAAGTACGTCGCCCATCGCGACAATGTGGATGTCCTTACCCGCATTCATTGCGTTCGCAGCGGCGGCTTCCCCACGGCCTCCGCAGCCGATCACGCCCACGCGTATGATGCCGCTGCCCTGCGCATGAAAACCGGCAGCCGCCGGAATAGCCGCCAGGAATCCCCGGCGCGAAAGTTCGTTCGTCATAGTCTCACCTCTTCTCACCGGTCCAAGCCACGGCATTCGCCATGAGCTTACGAAACCCGGGATGGTTCATCGTGTGGGCCGAGTGGCCCAATTGGATATACAGCACGCGGGCCTTGGGATGCGGGCCGACGTAGACGACCGGCCGGTCGTTGAGCGGATTGGCCGTCTCCATCAACACCTCGATCTTCGGCGAAAGAGACATGTCCTTGTAAAGCTCGTCGTATACCCACAGCGGGCCAACACCCTTCAGTACCGGATGTCTTTCCTTGCCCTTCGCAGGGGTCACCAGGAATTCGACATCCTCTTTATAGCTGCTGGCCTTGTGACCCGGCCCTTCCTTTTGGTAATACTTACCGCCGACTACCTCTTCGTACCACCACGGCCAATCGCTGTAGTCCACGATGGCGTGGTGAAGCTCGATGACGCCCTTGCCCGCTTCGACAAAGGCACGCAGCCTCTCTCGCGCGCGCTCGGTTGTGACATTGAGCATGTCGTGCAGGATGACGACGTCGTAACGGTCCTCCAGCGGCTTGGAAAAGGCCTCGGCGTGGGTAGGCGCATGGGTCCAGGTGACGCCGGGAAGACTGTCGAGCATCGCGTAGAACTCGGTCGGATACCAGTGACCGCTGGTGACGACCAGCACCCGAGTCTGGCCCTGCTTTGCATGGTGCAGATCAACCGGCGGCAGAGTGACCTTGCCTCGCGCCGCCCACTCCACGCCCCGCGCCATCACATTGATCGTTCCCGATTGATAGAAGGCCATCGCGTCATGGCCAAGAACCGTGAAGAAGACGCGCCCTTTGCCGTACTGGTTGGTCCACACAATCGGTTCGCGATTGCCCGTTCCGCCTGTCTCTTTCGGGCTTAAAGCGTCCGCCAGCACTTCGACACCAGGGAGGAAGGTGAGGCGGTGGTAGAGTTCGTCATTCGCCACCCAGGACGCGGGCAACCCTTGCGCGATCGGATGGCCGGGCTGTTTCCAATCGACCGTGAATATTCCAAGACGGGCGTGGCCGAGTTTCTCAGCGTCCCACGTCGCGCCAATCATCTTGGACCACTCACTCCAGCCTTTGCCCGGACCGTTATGCCAGCGGTTCTTCGCGTCCAACTCCATGCCGAAGAACGTGCCGTAGCTCGCGTGATGGAACGACACCAACCCGCCTCCAGCGCGGACATACTGCTCCAATGCCTTCTCCGCCGAGGCCGGGAAGCGCGGACCATTGTAGTTGACGACGACAGCGTCGTACCCTTGCAGTGACTCTTTCGTGATCGCGCGCGGCTCTTCCTGGACGCGCACGTCGAACACA
>JBDKSR010000224.1:0-13182 GCA_039680545.1 Bryobacteraceae bacterium
GCCTCGCATGCGAAGGCTCTCAACCGTCCTCCGCGATATCGCTCCGGCCAGACGGTCCACATCGCCCTGATTGCGCACGTACACATTCCCGAAACTGTTCGAGATAGACAAATTGCCGAGGCCTCCAGTGAGGATATCGGGAGGCTGATAAATTCCAGAGGAAGACTGCTGATTGGGCGACTGCCGCTTGACCCCGTTGAACCAGTCAACCATCCGTTGTGGAGAATACTGAAACGCCAACTCTTTAAGTGAGTCTATGAACCGACGCACGGACGCAGTCAGATTGTCAAACTGGGTTGAAGCCTGGCTGAAGTCGAACGAAAGCACGGCTCCGAGAACCCCCATCAAGTCCCAGGTCACCATGGCCCCTTCGTAGATCGCCGAAAATAGGGCGTCAAGCGGAGCCGTCATATTGATGAGTCCGGTTGCCCACTCATAAAAACCGTTCGACGTTTTCCAGTCTCCGGTCACCAGGCCATGAATCGCTTGGAAGGCCAGGTAAACCCCGCCAGCAGCCAGCCCAAGCGACAACAACAGCAAGCCCCCTCCGCTGCACAAGAACGTCAGGGCGCTGAAGATGGCAGGAAAGATAAGCAGGGCCAGAGCGCTTCCGATGGATGCAATCGGGAGCCATGCGAGATACCATGCTGCCGTCGCCTCTTCAGCCTGGCCGATCTTCGGCGGCGTCAACCCCAGATAGGTAAGGATGTCATAGACGCCCCACGCCATCCGCTCAACCCATGGGACAACCTCATCCTTCAACACCCGCGCGAACTCGTCCATAAAGCGCGACAGCCCGCCGCTCTCAACCCACTCCTGAATCCACAGCATCAACGGCTCAAGCCATCGCTTCCACAAATCCTGCAAGATCGGGATCAGCCTGAATCCAATCGCCTCCTGGATATCGCCGAATTCAATCGCGATCTTCTCCAACTGCCCCCGAAACGTCCCCGCCTGCGCCGATGCGCTCCCGCCGAACTCGCGCGCCAGCTCGTCAATAACGATTTTTTGAGCAGCCGCCATGCGCTGACCTTCGCTCATGGTTGTGTTCTGCGCTCGCGCCGCCGTGCTATACTCTTCAATCGCGTCCTTGCCTGATTTGATCTTTTCCCTGAGCTCAACTATCTGCATTCGCTGACTCATCACAGATGACGCGCTGGCCTTTCCTTCGCGCGTCATCTCAGCCAGCTTTTGGTTTGCGATTGCAAGTTGCCCCTCCAGCTTCGACATGCCGCTATATGCCGCGCCTGCCTCTTTGCCCAATTTGGCCAGCTCTTCGTTGGTCCCGAGCAGGCCCTTGATCGTTGCCTTCTGCTGTTCCGTGAACGTCACGCCAACCTTGGCCAGCGCGCTCACGCCATTGATCGGATCGTTCAGCGCCTTGCCCACTTGGATGGAGGTTGTCTTCAGTTCCTCCATGCTTGCCGTGCCACCGCTCATCTTTGTGGCCATATCCAGCACAGCCTGCGTTGCAGCAGGAAACGTTTCCTTGCCGATGTTGCCGAATGTCAGCAGCATCGTCTCCGCGCCAATGATCACATCGTCATCATACGACGTCATTTTTTTGAGCGAATCCGCAAGGCCCAAAATCTCTTCCTTCGCCATTCCTGAAGAGCCCTTCATACTCTTCAGCACGGCGTCCAACTGCGCCATCTTGGCCTCCGACTCCGAAGCCGCTTTCACCGCCGACGCCCCGAACGCCGCGAATCCGAGCCCTGCCCCCACCAGGCCCTGCATTGCTGTTTTCCCGATGGCGGCCATGCCGTCAAAGGCCTCCTTAACGTCAGCCTTCGCCTCCTTCAGGGCCTTGTCCAAGCCCTTCCGGTCGCCCTGAAAATACAGCAATGCAGACCCCAGATTGATTGACATGCTACCGAGCCCCCATCATCGCGCTGATTTCATCCAACGCCCCGCGCCCGCCGTCCGCAGGCCGCTCCTCAAATCCGCTCTCGCGGTCCTCTTCCGCTTTCCGCTTCCGCTCCTGCCAGCCACCTTCCGCCTCGATCAGAACCTGCATCATCTCAGGCGTCCAGTTCTCGCAGATATATATCGGATCAAGGTGCCATCGGTCGCGAATCCACAGGAACATCTCCGCAAGCGTCAGACCGCCGCGCTCAACTTCGTCAGCTTCGCGGCCAGCGTAGGGTTTGCGATCTTCATCAGCTCCTCAAACGCCGTCTCGATCTCGTCCGGATAGACGTCCTTCTCGATCTCGTCCCACGCAAAGAGCGGAGTCCAAGCGCGAATCAGTTCCCACTTGATGGCCATCTGATCCACCATCACAAATTGCAACCGCCGCATGACCTCTTCCTGCGTCTCGGCCTTGTCCGCGATCTCAACAACTTCTCCCATCATCCCGATCACGCGCTTCAGCCACACCTGCGCCGGGCCGAAGGGGAGCGGGTGGAAGGTCAGCGACCTCCCACCCAGAACCAACTCCACCCCCGCCCGAGTGATCTTTTCCATTTCCGTGCGCTCACTCATTGCTCATTCCTCATTTCTCATTTTACATTGAGCGGTTAGACCGCCGCGTTGAACCGCTCGATCTCCACCCACTTCGTGTTCGGCAGATCATACTGGAGTTTGATCCAGTCGTTGACAGAGGTCATAATCCAGTTCGCGGCGCCGTCCAGTTCCAGCGTTCCGGCCCCGTGCGTCAACGTGATCGGCATCGTCGCCGCAGAAATTTGCAGCGTGACCTGCTCGCCGTTGACCAGCGACGCGCCCGTGATGTCCGTCAGGGCGTCAGCCGCCGCGCCTTCACCGGCCACCTTGTAGTACGTCGTCCCGCTTGTGCGGGCGAATGTTCCGGTGGCGATTGTCACCGTGGCGTTCGCTCCATATTCAAACTTCACGGCGTTGCCGCTGTCCACGTCCAGGGCGTTGATCGTGATGCCGACATCCGTCGGATTCTTCTTCGCGAACTTTAAGTCCACGTCGCCCGCCGCGCTGCCTTCGTAGATCGTGATGGAGATTGCATCCCCGTTCAGGTTCGTTCCGAGAATTTTCCACGCCTTGTTCACGTCCGCGCTGGGCGTTGCCCCGCCCATCAGGATGACATTCGCCGCGGGAGCGCGTCCCAGCGCAAGGCCAAGCGTCTCCGCCTCCAACTGCGCCATCCCGAACGACAGCGCAAATCCGTCCGACGTGCGCAGGTCAACGATCGGAAAGTCGCGTTCGGCGACGCGGAATTCCTCTTTCTTTTCGGAAAACTTGCATGACACGCCGTCGTCCGTCGTGTACCCCACCAGCGTTGCGGGAGTTGATCCGGTGTCGCCGTAGTAGACGGCAGCCCGCCCCCACATGATCTTGCGTTTGTTCTGAGCGGCCATCTCTAAGGCCCTCCCTTTTCTATATTATCTTCGGTCCTTCACGCTTCACGCCTCAACTTCCCTCAAGTCCATCGCCCTTTCATTGCTCATTGCTCATTTCTCATTTTACATTGAGCGCTTCCCTACGCCTCGCAAACCATCCTCCACCGCGTCGCCAGGTACAGCCATTCCGTGTCCGGGTCCGCCATTGTCACAGGCCCAGACTCCATCCCGACATAGTACACCGCAACGCTTCCCACCGTCAGGTTGTTGCGGCCATGCAGCGCGTCCTTCATCGCCCCGAGGACGGCCCGCGCCGCAGCGTGCGTTTCGCCCCAGACCCGCACCTCGAATTCCGCGTCCTGAATGGGCGCGTCCTCTTCCTCCGAGGCGCCTGCGCTCTGGAGCGTGATGGCCGGAAACGTCGGCTCCGCTGGGAGACGGTCCACGTAAACGTGTGTCGAAACCAGTGCAGCGATGGACGACTGCGCCGCGATCAAAGCCCTCAGTGTGACAGCCGAATCAATCATTGATACCCGATCGCTTTCGCGTAGAGACTGCGCCAGTCGCGCTTGTCGGCCAGCCCCTCAAGGATTCCAGCCACCTTCGGCAGCGCGTCCCTCAGACCGTCCTTGACGTAGTACGTGCCCTTCACCCGTTTGCCTCGCATCGTCAGAATTCGCGTCCGATCCCGGCGCCGCTTTGACAGCCCCTTGCGCCGTCCATTGGCGATTCCCGCTTCGCCCCTCAACGCGATCACGTGCCCGCGCTCCACGATGCCGCCGTATCCCGCGAACATGATCAGAGACCATGAGCCCCGACGCTTCCCGCGCTTGATCTCGCCGATGCCTATGCCGCCATGTTGACGCGATCCGATCTTCAGTTCCCCGGGATACGTCGTCATCGTCTTGCGCTTCAGGGGGCGCGTGTCTTGCGTCCGCGCGCTTGCCGTCCCGCGCATCGGCGCGCGCTTCCGGACGTGCTCATTGACGGTCCCGGCGATCAGGCGCAGGGCCTCGCTCCCCATCAGCGTCAACTGTGCCGCGATCGCCTTCGACGCCTGCGGATCGTCAATGTCAATTTTTCCGCGCTTGATTCCAATCATCGGACCAGCCTCGCCAGCGCAACCTTGTGATGCATCGCTCCGTTGTATCCCCGGCACTGCCTCACCATAATCACGTCAAACGTGTCGCCCTCAAAAACAATCTTGTCCTGCTCTGTGATCGCCTGATCCGGCGCAAAGTCAAACAGGTAGTCGCCGATCAGGGCCTCTTTCCATTCAAGCGTTTCGCGCCCGAATCCATACGAGTACACCCGGCACCGAACCCCGCTCGTCGTTGCCCAAGACTCCACAGGATGCCCATCCTCATCCGCCGCCCCGACGGACAAAGTCTTCACATCACAAAGATTCTTAAGCAGATGCTTCATTTCTCAAGTCCATCCCGTCCATCAAGTCCATCATGCCATCCGCCTCAGATTGCCCAGCATCTGCTCAAACTGCTTCATCCGGTCATCAGGCGAGAGCTTGCCGTAGTTGTAATCGCCCATCATCTCGCGACTCAGGCCGTTGGCGTCCAGGTCGCGGAAGAACTGCCCAGCCAGCAGGGAGCACGCATGCGCGATCCTCCCCGGATACGCCGCCCGGTTCACGGCCTCAGCCGAATGCGCCGCCGCCGTCGTGTCGTTCGCCCCGCGCTCGATCGTCAGCGTCGTCCCGCTGATCGCGCTCACGTGGATCTGTTCCGTCCCCACCAGGAGCGTGTTGCCCGCCTGGATGCCTCCCGCCGCGCTCACCGTCGCCGTAGTCCCTCCGGCAGTGGCCACCGTCAGCGTCACGCCCAGCGCGTCCCATGGCGCCGCGCGCCGCCCGTCCCCGTAGCCCCAGACTCCCGTCGCCTCGATGGAGTTCATCAGGCCGGCCACGAAAGACCGGCTCGCGTTCACGGCGCGCAGAAGAACCGTCTTCGGAAATCCCGAAACCGGGCTTAAGAAAAAGTCGCCGTCGCGCCCCTGCGTCCATTCGGCCTCGGGAATACCGTCCCCGTCTTCGTCCGACTTCAGCGACGACACGCTCAGGCAGTCGTCCACATTTGCCCACTCACAAGCCAGCGGCGTAAAGACGCGCGCGCCCGAGGCCGTCCAGAACACGCGCCCGCAGAAGTCATCAATGGCGCGCGAGGCCGCATCCAGGCACAGCATCAGGTCAGCGTCCCGGGTTGTCCCGATCTCGCCGATTCGCTGCTTCAGGTCCGTGAGTCCGCAGTAGCAGTTCATTTTGCGCAGCCCTTTACAGCCATCACTCCGGAGTGGATCAAGTCATGCTCGGTTTCGATTTTCATCAGCCGGTCTCCGTGGTCCTCGATCTTGTCCTCGTGCTTCTGCAGGATCTTCCACATCAGGTTCCCCATCCAGAAGAAGCCGCCCCCGAGGAACAACTGCGTCCCGATGAAAACCAAAAATTTCCAGTCCTTGAATAACTCTTCCATCCCGTCCTCCTGGTTGCATCCGGTGTTATACGCTGGTAGCGGGAGCGGGAGTCGAACCCGCGACCTCCTGATTATGAGTCAGGCGTTCTCGCCAGCGCTGAACTATCCCGCGTCGTTGCTCACTTCCCTGCGATCGTCCCTGTCGTGATCTCCGGCAGGGGAGCCACCGATACCGCGCGCGTCTCGCCGTTGGTCGTGATCTCAACCGTCTTCACATCCGCCGAGCGCACGCCCTTGGGCCATTCCACCGTCAACCCGTCGCGCGCGCCGAACGACATCGGAAACAAAACCTCAGTGGTCAGGCGCGCGGGAGCCGTCGAGCACCCAAGGCACACCGCCACCATGAGGACGATCCACACATACCCGACAACGCCACACAGAAAATCACGAAGCATAACCCCCTCCATTCTTATGTCCCTTACGCCACTTCAGTCCCTTACGTCTCTTGCGTCCCTTCAGCCCCTCACCGCCTTCAGAGCCGCTGCGCATCGCTCGATGCTGGCCGGGTCCGTCTCATCGCGAGCCGCGCTAAAGCCCGACTCATCCAGAAGCGTCCGCACCTGCTCGACCGCGATGGATAACTTTTCCTTCTCCACGCCGATGCCGTCCGCAACAGTCCGGATGATCCGCTTGGCTTGCTGGACGCGCGCATCCGATGACGGCAGCAGTTCAATGGCCGCGATTACAGAGCGCAGACTCTGTTCCGACATGTCCCAGCCGTCCTTGTTGCGCCGCGCCCGGAATCGCTGGTAAGCCGCAAACGCCGTCGTCGCGGCAGAGATGATCCCCAGCGTCAGTTGGATGATTGCCCCGATTTCCATGATGCCTCTCTCCTTGCTGTTTTACTTTTCCTCGTGTGTTTTACTGCCCGATCACAATCGCCCTCAGTGTGCCGCTGGTCGCCGTCAGCGTCGTCAGCGTCAGCACGTCTGTCGTGGCGCAGGTCAGCGTGTGCGTGGTCACAACCGCAGGCCCGACCGCCCAGTTACCGACGGCATAGAAAGTGCTGGTCGGCGTCACGCCCGCACATGTCGCCGTGGTCGTCGCCGTGTTTTTGGCCGAGAACGACACCACATTGATGTAACTGATCTTCGCACCGTTCGTATCCAGGCGCATGCCGTCCGGATAGTGGTCAACGCGCCCGTCGAACCCCAGCGCCGCGCCCATCACAGCCGCCAGGAATAATCCAGCAAAAACAATCCGCTTCATCGTTGTCTCCTTTATGCCCCTGATGTCCCTTTGGTCCTTTTGGTCCTTGCCCGCCCTACCGCTTCGCCGCCTTGCGCGGTGCCTTCCGCGCCGCCGTCTCTATCTCCGGAGGCGCCACGTCCTCCCCGTCCCCGTCCGCCCGTTCCGCCAGCCCAGCCGCGATCAGATGTTCCGCTTCCGCGTCCGGAACCTCGCCAGACTCACCCGGAACGAATGCGCCCCAGACGCTGGAAGAAATGGATGTCTTGAATTTGACCTTCATGATCATTTCCTTTTCGCCGAATCCTCCGGCGGAGACTCATCATCCCCGCCGGAGTTCTTCACCAAAAACAACGAACCACGAATACCGCCAACGCGCATCAGGCCTTCATCGTCAGGACGCGAACCGAATCCGTATCGGTCAGGTCGCCGTCGGTGCGCGAAACGCCCTTGAATCCGATCAGATCATTGACCGCATACAGTTCGTTCAGTCGCTGGATTTCCAGACTGGCGCGGTCGAAAATCTGATAGCCGCCAATCCATCCGAACAGGATGGGCTTCAGGCCGGCCGTCATCGCAGGCGCATACGAAGTCGTATAGACCGGACGCCCCAGGAGCATGTCGGGCTGTCCGGACTGAAGGCCGGGCTGCCACAGGTACTGCTGGTTTCCGTCCTTGAGCTTGCGGATGATCTTGGCCGTCGTGTCAGCCATCAACCAGACGCCATCACGCCGGTACATCTGTCCAACGGAGTGGAAGAGGTCAATCAGTTCGTCCGCCGTGACTGCCGTCTGCGACGCAGCCGTCACGCCGCTGGTGGCGGCGCGGAAGATTCCGTTGGGCTGGCCAGAGTTCGTCCCGTTCACGAAACCAGCCTCTTCCAGGATGCCATTGCTGTAGGCGATTCGCCGCAGGATGTAGTTGGCAAAATCAAACATCGAATCGCCAAGCATTTCCGCCGAAACCTTCACGATGCGGGCGGCCTTGAACGCGGCGAACTGAACGCGAGTCAGCGTTTCCTTGGCCACGGCGATTTCCGAATTTTCAGAAACCCAAGAAGATACTCCGTTTGTGTCCTCCGCGATCACGTTCATCGTTCCGCTTTCCGATTTGTCAACAGACGCAAGCTGGCGCATAATGTTCGCGTCCTTGCGTTTCTCAACAAACTTCGGATACCACTGATCCGCGACAGCGTAACCACCATCAGCGGCCGTTCCGATAGTCTGGGGGTCCGTTGTGGCTCGCAGTTCGATCACCTGTCCGTTGGCCATGGAGCGAAGGGCCTCGCGGGGATCTTCGCCCTTGACCGTGCGAACGTTCGGGATCTTGTTCATGGACGGATCCCAGATTGCCTTGTCCGCCGACATCAGATTCACGCGCTGCTCCATCACGCCGTTCAGCTCGTCAATCTTCGTATTGCAACGTTTGACGGATTCGTTCTCCTCCGGTGTCAACCCTCGAACTTCCGACTCTGCTTTGTCCAGAATGGCGCCGGCCTCACGTTTGAGCCGGGCGCGCTCTTCGATCAGTTTCTCCAGCATCGAACGCTACCTCCCCTTGTTAGGCCAGGCCCAGCCTGTGCCGTTTTATCGCGATGGCTTCAAGGCCATTCGCCGTCGAAGGCGCGCGCCGAAAAGCCTCTCGCGCCATTACAACCGTATCGTTGTACGCCGGGAAAGTCACCGGCGACACATCGAACAAATCAGCACGCAAAACCTCACGAACGCGCGCGCCGTTCTGGTCCTTCACGAATCGCTCCCCATCCTCCGGAATCATGAACCCGAACGAGGATTGATCCACATCCCCACGGGCAATCATCCCGTAGACCCGCATCGCCTCAGGATCGCTCTCGTTCAGGAGAACCCGGTAAAGCAGGCCCTTGTCGTCTTCTGACAGCGAGAGCGTTCCGCTCTTCGTTCGGCCAAGCACCAGGCTCGCGTCGTGGTTCCAAAGCGCACGGACGTCGTCCCCTCGCTTTAGGCTCTCAGAAAATGCCCCCTTACGGATCACCTCATTCATCCCTGGCCAAAGCTCGGTCACGCGGTCAAACACAGCCGCATACCCTTCCAAAACCTTGGGCTGGCCGTCTCCACCTGCCGCGCGAACCTCAGCCATAAAACGTCGTTCCAGATGCATCCTTATTCCCTTTCCTCAGATCGTTGTGTTGTCCCCATCCACAGGAGTGACGGGAGGCGCATCCAGCGACTGATTGGCCTTGTCGAGCGGAACCATGGCCCCTTGGATAAAGTACCGGTCTCCACCCTCATACGGGTTCATATTCTCAAGATCGCGGGCCTCATTCGGAGACATCATTGCGCATGTGATTGCGCTGCGATAAACGTTGTGGCGCGCCACTGCATCGCCGCGCATCAGGCCATCCACGACAAACTCCGCAAACCATTGACCCTTGTCATCAGCGGAGAATAGAACGCGGTTCAGTTCCTGCTCCCACCGCACCAGCCAGGGACGAATCGTCCCGACAACGTAATCAATGCTCAACTGCTCAACGTTGCTGAAGGTAGCCCGCTCCAGATCTCCGATCTTGTGCGGAGGAACCCTGAAGATTCTTGCGATCTCTCCAATCTGGAATTTGCGAGACTCGACGAATTGCGCGTCCTGTGGCGGGATGCTCATCGTCTTCCATGTTAGTCCGCCGTGAAGGATCGGAACTTTCCCGACGTTTTCAGATCCACTGTAAGCCGCGTTCCACTGACGGGCAAACTCCTCAACCTGATCCTTCTTCATCGTGTTGGCGTTCTCGATCACCCCGCTTGGCCTTGTTCCATTTTTAAAGAAGCGAGCCCCGAACTTCTCTGCGGCCAAGGCCATTCCGATGGCTTCCTTCGCTGCGGAGATGGGAGACATTCCCGTCAATCCATCCCCACTCATAGAGCTGGCAAACAAGTGAATCATCTCGAAAGTTGAATAGGGGACCCGAACGCCATCAGCGTTCATTACGCTGAAAACCTTTTTCTTTCCTTCGCGCGAAACAGAGACAGAACTCGGATGCACAGGCCACAACGCCTTGACCCGAAACGCAGCGTCCCTCTCGATGTAGGCGTATGCGTTTCCATAGATGCAGGCCCAAGCCTGCATCACCTCGTAGAACTGCATCGCTGTAAGGCCAAGGTCCGCGTTTGGCTCGCTATGAAGAACGCGATAAGTTGAGTGGCTTGTGTCAATCACCTTCTGGCGTGAGCCGGAAGCGTTGCGCCTGTAAATGTGAATCGGCAAACTTGCAATGTCCTCAGATATCACACGCACGCACGCCCAGACCGCTGCCAAACGAATCGCCGCATCCGTTGTTACGGGAACGCCAGACTCGCTATTGGACAAAATCACATCTTCAGCCGTCGCCGTTTCGAGACCAAACGTCTGGCGGATTGAGCGGGTAAGCGAACCGAATGTATTTCGAATGCCATTCATCATGCGAAGTACACCCCGCACCCTGTCGGCGCGTCCTGGAAGCAAATCGCCCGCGACATCGCCGTCAGCGTTGCGCTCACATAGTCAATCCGCTCCGTTGACCGAGCCTTGTCCGGCGCCAGATTGTCGTTCGCGTCCCGGCGGATCGTCACATTCGATAGGCACCAGTTCAGGACCGGGTCCCCGTTGTGCCCGACCGCACGCGACAGGATCCATTTATCGAGTTCGTAGCACGCGGGCGACAACGACTTGAAACCCTGCCTTACCTCCACCAAGTTCGCGTGTCCCGCGTTCATCATCCCTGTCGCCCAGGCCGTCGCGTTCCACGGATCAAAGCAAACCTCGCGCACGTCAAACCGCTGCGCGCATTCCGCCACACGCTTCGCAATGTACGCGTAATCCACCACGTTCCCGGGCGTCCGCGTCAGCCACCCGGCCCGCGCCCACGCGTCGTACGGCACACCGTCACGCCGCACCCGGTCCTCAATGCGATCATTCGGGACAAAGCCCCAGCACAAGATGCGCCACCGCTCATCGTCGCCCTCCGGAGGGAACACCGCCGAGACCGCCGTCAAGTCCGTCGTCTTGCTCAGATCCACGCCAACCCAGCACGGCCGTCCCGTCAGACGCTCCATCCATTCCTCTTGCCCGGACCCGAACGCCTTGTCCTCGCAGGCCCGCCACGCCGCCATGTCAACCCAACGCTCCGCCTGCTCGCACCATTCGTTCAGGTAGTAGCGACGGAACGAGTTCTGGAACGCAGGGCTGGCGATCGCATCGCGGCACTGCTCGCGCAGAAACTCTTCCTTCACAGAGACGCCCAGATTCGGGTTCGCCTTGCGCCATGTCGCTTCGTCGCGCCAGTCGTCGCCCTTGTCGCAGGTCGCGATGAAGGCGAAGAGCGCGTCGTTGTCGAACCCGGCCTGACGCGTCAGCATCCGCTCGGCCCGCTCCCTGATCTCGTAGCACAACCCCTCGCGCCCCACGCCGGCCGTCGTGATCGCGAAGATCAACGGCTGACTGCGCGCCCCGCAGGCCGACACGATGACATCCCACAACTCGCGCCCGCGATGCGCATGGAGTTCGTCCACGATCGCGCAGTGCACGTTCAGGCCGTCGAGCGTGTTCGCGTCCGCCGAAAGCGGCGTGAACGTCCCGCCGTTGCGCTCGCATTCAACCACGTTCTTGAAGGAGTTCAGGACCTTCTTCAGGTCCGGCGATTGCCGAATGATGTTCCGCGCCGCGTTGAAGACCAGCTTCGCCTGGTCCCGCTTCGTTGCCGCGCTGTAGACCTCGGGCGCGCCTTCGCCGTCATACGCCAGCAGCAGCAGGCCGATAGCCGCGGCCAACTCGCTCTTGCCGTTTTTACGTGGGATCTCAACGTAAGCCTGGCGGAATCGCCTCGACCCGTCCGACTCGCGGCGCCACCCGAACAACTGCCCCACGATGAACTTCTGCCACGGCTGAAGAATGAACGGCTTGCCGCTCCACTCGGCCTTTCCGAACCTCATCCGCGTCTCGATCGCGCGAACCGCCGCGTCCGCAATCACTTCATCAAAGTAATAGAGCCCGTCCTCGCGGCAGAGGTCGCGCTCGTGCCGGTCATACCCCAGCCGTTCCAGGCGCCCGCAGTCAGCCCTTGCAAACATCGCCGCCGCCATCAGGCCGACCGCAAAAAAAAGACCGGCGGCAGCCCCGAAGGACCGCAGCCGGACTCCATTCCTCTGATCATGCAGATCGGCCATGGGATTCGTGGCGGGCTGATACCGCCGGAATGTGACGCCAGGAAGAACCGCTTCAGCCCGCGCGCCCGACCTCATGACCTAAAATCGTACTTTCGTCAAGACCCTCCATTCCAGATCTGGAAACTCAGTTCAGCCCCAGCCGCACCTGTGGCAGTTTCAGCGTCTGCCCGCAGACCCGGCACTTGCAATACTGGATCCGGTCCACATGATCCTCCGCTGCCGTGTGCTCCGTATGCTGCACCAGCATCCGGCGCCCGCAACAATAAGCGATCTGGACAACCGCTTGGACGACCACCGGCTCATTGGCATTCATTGGTCAGCCTCGAATGGCAGGCGTGACACAACGCCTGCAAGTTTCCCAAGTCATGCGTTCCGCCCTCCCGCAACGTCCGCTTGTGGTGCACGTCCACCGCCAGTTCCCCGCACACATCGCAAAAAGGATGCTCGCAGAGGAACGTCCAGCGGATTTTTCTCCACCTCCGGTCATACCCGCGCCCCGCCGCCGAAGCCCTATCGTCCTTCCTGCGATGCTCCAGGCATCGCCCAAACTCCACCGCCAACCCCCGGCAGCCCGGAAACGTGCAAGGCCTATTCGCTCCGATCGGCATGGCGTCCTCCCGCATTGAGCAAGTCCAGGCTCTCCTCCACTTCATCCACCACCGCATCCAGACCTAGATCCTTCCACATCCGATGGAACAACTGCTGCGCGTCATGCTCAATCTTCACCGCCGGATTCGCATGCGCCACCCCGCTCCTCTTCGTCTCCATCACCATCCCCTCCCGGTCAATCCGCCTCCCCGCCCGCGTCGCCCGATCCAGCGCAACCAACGCCTGGCATAGCATCGTCAGCCGTGGCGACCCGCTCACCCGCGCCGGCACGAGTTCCCGCCAGAGCGCCTTCGACGTCGCCGACAAACGCTTCGGCGGTTCCACTTTTGCCCCGAGTTTTGCCACCATTTTTAACCCCCTTCAAAAATCCCTTATGCTGCAACATTTAATTGAATACGACCCTCACAACACTTAAAG
>JBDKSR010000225.1:0-17674 GCA_039680545.1 Bryobacteraceae bacterium
TAGGCTTTCCTGGCTTCCCAGGATCAGCGCTTTGTACTTCTTGAGATCGCCGAGTTGCTGATCGAAAATGATATGGAACGGCACCTTGTGCTGGATAAGCAACTGTTCGAGCAGAAGCGTATCCCGATATGGCTCGACGCTGTTGTAGGCCATGGAGGTAAACGATCGTAAAACAGCCACGTCGGCCACACTTCTCGTACCGGCAAACTGATGGTTATTGGAACGGTAGAACCGGATGTAGCGTCTCGCATCGTCAGGCATCTCGAATACATCGAGCGGCTTTCCCACATCGCCCAGGCAGTTGCGATTAAAAGCCATCGCCTCTGCCATTCGCAAGCGATACGACGAATTCGCCAGCTTCACGGATGGATCATTGACAAAGCGGCACTTGGCAAATAGAGTTGTGCTCAACGTCCGCGCAGTCTTATAGGATCGAATTCTCGAAAAGAGCGCGCCGCCGGCGTCGACTCGCGCGTCATGCGAGTCTTCAGCCCAGAAGGCAGATCCGTGTACAACAAGACGTGAGTGATCCGCCGCCCTGAGAAATATGTTGTTGGCCTCCGTGATGCCGTGCGGATTCAGTTCAACCACAACATTCGGGTTAAGCTGCCGTATGTAGTCAGCAAGCTTCTTGTAATAATCCGCGAGATCGTAACAGCGGAAGTCAATCCACTCCTGAACAAGTGGATCGGTCACCTTCTTCGCGGACGCGGGGTTCGTTATGCCTGACCATGATGGCACTCTAATTCCACGGATGTCGGCAAAACCGAATCTGCTTTTGAGTTGCTGCGCGGAGTACTTCGAAGAAAGGTAAGCACGAAAGCGGCGGTTGATCTCGGGCGTGTTGCCGGTGAGCGGTGGCGGGTTTCGCATCACATTGTCAAAATGAATGAAGTCGGTTTTGACCTCTTCGATCGCGACCCTGATCACCCGCTTCATGTGCTCCACGTATCCGGGATGATTGAAGTCTACCCGGTAACGGAAGGGTTGGCCCCCATAGCGTACGGGATCGCCGCTCTCGGTGTACAGGACCCATTGAGCGGCTTCCGGCATGTCCCGCAGCATGGTCTCGGTGTAGATTGTGTCACCGATGTAAGTACCTAATTTCAGACCATGCTTATGGCACAGTTCCCCCAGTTTTTTGGTGGACTCAATTTCTTCGCGATCGGAGTCAAGCCCAGTTTTGTAAAAATGGGCGATTATGAGGTTCACGCCCGATTCTTTCAACTTGATGACGGTCTCCTCGGAGTGCTCGCGGTTGTAGCGGTCTACGGCGTTGGCCGGCAACTCTAGGCCCGTGACAGCATCGAGACCAAGGCGTAGTCGTAGACTGAGTGGTTCCCAGTTACCGACAAACACAACACCCTGATCCCACCACTCAGGCTCATGAAAGCGTTGAGCGAAGGCGGGCAACACGGTCATCAGCCAAAACACAATCAGCAGACGCATGGCAGCCTCCCTGGGACTAAGCGAACCGGATTGCCGCGTATCGGCCAAAGATGGACGGTAGGTCGATCCAGCCGTCCACGCTTTTCAACGACGCTGGCGTAGCGAGGTACGGAGAGTAGAGGACTGGTTTGCCCGTAGCCAACCAGTCGGCCACGCGTAGGCGAAGACCCTCAGGTTTGCCGTCGCCATAATAGACCACGTGCGCAACCGTCCCCTTGGGCAAACGATACACGTCGACGAACGTCAGCGGCTGGCGTGGGTCACCACCGGTCAATTCGGCGGCAAGGCCCTTACGCGCCAACTCAGTAACTGCCCTCAGAATCTCACCAACGGCGGTCGGCATGGCGGGCCGCAGGGTCGACGTCTTCTGTTGAGTGATGCCGGGGCATTTGGCGAAGTACCGCACTCTGGAAGAGGTCCACAGGTCTTTAAGTGCTGGCTTTTCGTACTGCCGGAAATTCTCGTCGTACTCCGAACTCCGGCCCGTGAGGATGAGACCGCAGCCTCGGTTCACCGCCGCCCGCATTTGCCGGCACTCCTCCGCGCTCAAACAGGTCTGGTTGGCCACGATCAGAACATCGCTTGGCCCCAGCGTGGGCAGGTGCATCTGCTTGGCGATACGGTAGGCGATCCGCCCCAGCAAGGCCCGCTCGAAGCCCAGCGCGCTGTGGTATGCCCTAGCGTGGTCGAAGGCCAAGGAGGCGAACGAGTGGTACACCCAGACGTTGGCGCACGGTCGCGCGCCCACATAGAGGTCTTCGTGGTCGCGAGAAAACCCCATGTAGCTCTTCATGGCCTCATGGAAAGCGGGTTGCTCAAAGAACGCTGAGCCGTCCCGTTTGTCACCGGAGCGTAGCGCCCATGTGGCGGTAAGCACGTGGGCGCCGCCGGCCAGACATTCAGCCATGTCCAGCTCTACTGGTTTCGGATCGTCCGGCATCTTTATGCCGCCTTTATCCGTGCGCAGCCAGTCCGTGGAGAGCACCACACGGCCAAGGGAGGTGCCATCTTTCAGGTATGGCACCTTGGTGACCAATTCGCCGTCGAGCATTTGCGGCATATCGTGACTCTCCGCCACCGCGAGGTCCAGGTAGTCACCCTGGTCGGGCAGGAGGCGGGTACGGTCGCTGCGCCATCCCATGGGTCCGTCCCCGTAGGTGACCAAGGCGGCACCGGTCTTCTTCTGGTGCACGTAAGCGCGCATCTCACGCAGGCGCCGGCCCATCAGGTCGATGCGGAAGCGTATCCATTCCTGCCACAGCGGGTCTCTCTTGTCGAAAGACAATGGGATCCGGGCGTGCCGGAAATGAGGAATTCCGAAACGTTCCAGCGGCTGTGGATTGTGCTCCGTCAGGTACTGGCGGAACGCCGCCTGGCACTTCTCGCAATGGCAGTCGTAGCTGGTGCCGTCGAACTCCACTCCGTCCATGTCCGCTTCCAGAAGGCAACGGTCCATCACACGCCGCAGGTAGGCCATAAACTCGTCGTGAATGGGGCAGGCCTTCCAGCGCCACTTGGCACCCGAGTAAGTGAGCATGCTGCCGTCGGGCCCGCGCTGGATCCAGTCCGCCAGGTTGGGGACTTCGTCAAGCATGGTCTCGTACATCACGCTACTGAACTGGTGGTAGCCAAGCACGCGGATACCACGGGCATGTGCGCGTTTTGTGAAGTCCGCAACGCGTGCCATCTCGGCAGCTTCGGCCTTCAACCCGAACCCCTTATAGAAGTGCGTGCTCACCACATTCACACCGGCAGCGGCGAGCTTCTCCAGGATCTCGTCGCTGTGCATACGGTCGTACCATTTCCGGACCCAGTGGCCCGTGGCCCGCTGGTCGCCGATGCCGGCGGCCCCGCCGCCTCGCGCATAGAGTTCCATGGGTTCCCAGAGCGCCCATACCCACCGTAGCTTGCCGGGCGCGATCCAGTCGGGCACCGACAGATCGGCTGCCTGCGCCGGCCGAAGCCCTAGCATCCCCACAGCAGGTGCGGCGATGGCTCCCCTCAGCAATGCGCGTCTGGACCACTGTCTTCTGATCATCAGTTCGTTCTCCACTAAATTGATACCGGATACTTTCCCGTCAACGGGCCGCCGCCGGCTGTGTAACTGCCCCACCGACTGGCGGCCCGGAGTCGTTGCCTTACCAGATCAAACGCGCGCCAAGCTGTAGCTGCCTGGCGAAGATATTCGAGGTACTGACGGTGCCGAACGCAGGTCCGCCAAATGTCATGTCCGGCACTTCGTATTCGGGCCGGTTGAAGGTGTTAAAGCTTTCCGCACGAATCTGGAGCTTCACCCTCTCGGCAACAGGAATGGTTCTGAAAAGCGAGGTATTGAAATTGTTACGCCCGTGCGAACGCACATCCGGCAAGCGGGCCGTCCTGACATATTCCAAGGTCTCGCGGAGGCGGAACGCGGAAGTGTCGAACCATCTCCAAATGCTGCGCTCGGATGAATCCAGTTTCGCCGAGCGGCCTACGCTCTCCGCACCCGTAATCGCCAGGGGAATACCTCCGTTGGCCATATAGATGACGTTCAGTTGCCAGCCCTTGATGAGTTGTCCGGCAAATCCCGCCGCTCCATGCGACATGGACCCCTTCGTGCCGAACGGCAACGCCCAGGTGCCACTGATCACGAGGCGCTGAGGAATATCGTAGGAGGCCAGTTCCTTGGCCAAATCCGTATCCTGGGCGTTCAGATAACGGTTCCGTAACAGGGTTTTGGAACTGGTGTAGGACGCCCTGAAACTGAGACCCTTGGACATCCGTTTGGTGACTTTCAATTGGAAGGAATCGTAGCGGCTGGAGCCGATACTCCGGTTCACGTTGGTCAGCCCGGTGAATTGCGGATAGGGTCGCAAGAGTTGGCCGCGCGAGGTAGTCTTCCCGGTTAGGTTGCCGACACTTACGAGCCCATAGAACGGATTAGCGACACTGGTCTGCAGCGGGTTACTCCCTGTGGCGAGATACTCTTGATACGCCTGGTCCCGATATTTCTTGGGATAGTCGTTGAGCGCTACGCTTACTGGGAGAGCATGCGTGATGTTTCCCGCATAGGTGGCTTCGACGAGTACTCCCCCCCTCAACTCGTGCTGCACTCCAAACTGGAACTGGTGAGCGGACGGGTTCTGCCGGTTGAGATCCACGAAACTTGCGCTTTGTCCCACATACGTCATCAGGCCGAGGCTGGAGCCCGCAGGTGACAGAATGCCATTCGGGAAAGGATTGGTGAGCCTGTCTTGAGGCGCCAAACCTTCGTTCAACGACGCAACGAACGGGGTGGACTGGGTAAATCCTTGCTTGAGTTCGCTCAACTGGCTGGTAGCGCCATAGAAAATGCCGTACCCGCCGCGGAACACGGTGCGGGAGAACGGTTTCCAGGATATGCCAATCCGGGGGGCAATGTTATTGAAATCCCGGTCCGTAACACCGCGCGACGCTCCATTGATGCCAGCGAAACCCAGGCCGCCCTTCACCTGAAACTGATCGGCGCTGATGTCGGAAATTGGGCTGTTTGCGTACGCGGCACGAGCAGCCGCGGCAATCGGGCTGTCCACAGAGAAATCGAAGCCACGGTTGTAGCGGTCGTGCCGTTCCGTGTTCAGACCCTCGAATTCGTAGCGGAGGCCCACATTCAGTGTGACGCTGGGCGTCAACCGCCAGTCGTCCTGAACATAAAAGCCGTAGTAGGGCACCTGCCCGGCATCCCCTGCCGTCTTGCTCACGGAGCCGCTGGCCGCCACGCCGAGGAGCAGCGATGCCAGGCTGGAACCGGAGGTAGTGCTCGCCTTCGTCGCGTTCGGTCCACGCGTGAACGCATTGTTGAACGTGAAACTTCCGCCCGCATCCGTAGCCGGGCTATTGATGTTAGATCGCAAGACCCGCGCCTCGGCACCGATTCGCAGCGAGTGGCCGCGCGTTATTTTGGTCACTCCCCCGCGAAGCGAATATGTCTCGTGAGCGTTCAGGTTCAGAGGAACTCGCCCCAGTGTTTGATACCCGGAGATGTTGAATACGGGAAAAGCCTTTACGTCGAGATTGTTGACAAACTCGGGCACGAAGCCCAAGGTCGTGGAGTCGAACCCAAAGCTATTGGAAGGGTTGAACTGGGACAAACGGCTAAAGCCGGCGCGTATGTTCAGTACTGTGGTTGGGCTGATCATGTACGTGTCGTCGATGGAGACGCCGTGGGAAGGGCGCTCGTTGATAGTGCCAAGCAGGAAGTTCATTGGGTTCACGTTGTTCATTCCCACGAAGGAATAGCGATAGCTATAGCGGCCGAAGATCTGGTGCCGGTCGTTGAGGCGATGATCGAGCCGCACCACCGCACCGTCGTCGCGCACGCCATCCTTGTATGCCATCCGCCAGTTGTTGGCCGCGGTGATGGAGTCCCCCTGGGTATTCGGCAGAGGGTAGAACTTCATGGTACTGGCCGCCACCGGATTGAGGCGCTCGGTGGGAATGCGATTCCCTGGGAATGGGTCGCGCACACTGACCTTGCCTTCCAGGTGGAGGGTGTCGGGATCGTAGATGAGCAGAGGCGCGGCCTGCCCGTTACTAAGGCGCGTGTACGTATCGGAGAAATCGCCTGCACGCTGATTGGCCGTCGGTACCGAATAATTGGCCGAGCGCGGCACTCCTTCACGCGAACCTTCGTAGTTCATAAAGAAGAATGTCCGATTCTTGCCGTTGTACAGCTTGGGAATATAAACCGGCCCGCCAAGCGATCCGCCGAACAAGTTATAGCCGAACTGCGGCTTATCGGTGGCAAAGGTGTCGCGCGCATTGAAAACCGAGTTGCGCATGAATTCGTACGCCACTCCATGCACCCGGTTGGTGCCCGACTTGGTGGTGGCGTTGATCACGCCTCCCGTGAAGCGGCCGAGTTCCGCATCAAAACTATTGGTCTGTACCTTAAACTCCTGGGTGGCCTCCACCGAGGGCACGTACTGGATAGTCCCGTTGCCTCCCGCTATGGGCACACCGTCGAGTACTGTCTCGTTGTTCCGCGCCTCGCCTCCCGAGATGGACATAGCCGACATCGCGTCCATGCCGGTAGTGCGGATGAAGGAATTGGAGGCTCCCCGTTCCGTGAAGGTGACACCCGCCGTGAGTGTTGCCAGCGTGAAAACGTTGCGTCCGTTCAGCGGCATGTCCGCCACTTCCCGCTGCGAGACCACTTCCCCGCGCGATGCCGTGGTGGTTTCAAGCAGCGGCACCTCCGCTGTGACTGTCACGCTTGTCGCGATATCACCCGGATTGAGCTTGACGTCGATAGTGGGCCTGTCCTGCACCTGCAGCAGGATTCCATCCCGCACATAGGCTTTGAACCCAGGGTGTTGCACGGCGATCCGGTACAGGCCCGGTTGGAGCGCGGGAACCACATAGTCGCCTGTCCCTGTCGTGCTGGTACTGGTCTTGGTGTTGGTTTCCGTGTTAGTAACGACGACTCGCGCACCAGTAATGACCGCGCCCGAGGCGTCCGTAACGCGGCCCACAATTGTTGCGCGGAATTCTTGCCCTATCAAAGCGGCTGATACAAGCAACATTAGAACGGCAATTCTTCGCATAACTTTCTCCTCAAGACATTTTTGCTGTCGGGCGTGTCCGCCGCGACTGCTCTCGCATAGCCCTCGATTCCATGTTCCGGGCAAAGATAGCAACCAACTTGACACCCGGTGCGCTGGCGAGCAGGTCGGTCGTGCGTCGGCCCGTTTGGTCAAACCCCGAATGGTTCGTGATAAGTTCGATACGCTTGCTCGCCAATTGGCGACAATTATTCGTTATCAGAACATCGATGCCCGTCCTAACGCCTTCAGCAAACACGACTGGAATTACCACCGTGAGCCACACAAGACAAACCAGCAACAATCGTCGTCCGAGGGTGCGCTTCATGCGGTATCTTTATGCCGCACGGCAGGTAAGGTGCATCGCATTGTGCTGCATCCGCCTCACCGCAGTCATGGCAGTTCCGTATCCTGACGCGGATAGTACAAGTACAGCTTTGACTTGCGCTCCGCTTGCCCGAGATAGATCACGCCGTCGTTGCCTATGGCCATAGCATCGATGATGTAAGCTTGCCAAGCGTAAAACGGCCGGCGATTCACATCGACCATGCCGAGAATGTCGTAGACCCCGTGTTTCGGATCATAGGAGAACAAGCGAGCCATATCATCGTCATCGCCGCCAACTCCATAGATGAGCCCATTGGGAGCAACGACCAAGCCGCGGATCCGGTATTGGGATAGAGGTTTACCAAGGTTCTCTACGGTGAGAGACTTCGGCTCTAGACGGAATAGGTAACCGTCCGAAGTACCACCGTACAAAACGCCCTTCGCAGCTACCGCCCACCGGTCAACGCGACTGTACGGTTCCCTCCCTGGCACGCCGGGCACGCGGATCGGGAGCTTTTCCAGCCTCTTTTCCCCGGCGTCGAAGCGAAAGAGTGCTCCATTTTCTCCCGAAGTAAAGGCGTTCCCTTCCGAATCGACGGCAATAGCCCAGCCAAGGCACTTCTCAGTTTCGAACTTCTCCCCCGGTATCTTGTTTGTTGCTACAGTGCCGTGCACCGAGAACTTTGCGACCTGAAGATCATAGGTAAAGAACGCTCCATTCGGTGAAGTCAGGCCATAGATGATCTTTCGCTTTCGGTCAATTGCCAGACAGTGGATCCCGTCGCCCGGCGCCGGGGACCCCAGGTCTGTCATCTCAATGGGAGAGTCGATATGTATCGGTTTACGCTCGTCGTTGTCCGGTGTGTAGCGGTAGAGATGGCCATCAGTGTCACTGGCGGCCATGTAGACCGCACCGGCGCCATCCACCACTAACGCGTGGCTCATCCGATTCACGCCTTTCAAGTAACCGAGAGGCTGAACGTATCCGTGAATCGGAGAGAGGACGAACAAATGGCACCGTTTTCCGTCAGTGACGCCATAGAGAAGTCCATCAGGGGCAACTGTCAATTCACGAATGGCGGATTCGCCCGGTGGGATCACGTCAACCGGCGGATACCCAAGTTCACGCAAGTCGATCCGTACTTGACTTACAACGAAATGGTCGTACTCGAGCGTGCGCTGACCACGAGCAGTAGCACTCAGCATGACGCTGCCAATGAGTAAGGCGAAAAGTTGAGTTCGCATATTCCTCAATGAGGCTTGTAGATCAGTAACGCCAGGCGAAAGTACGTCGCACCGATCTTGCCCGCGGCTTCGAGCGGCTTCCCTTCCTCCGCACGCACCTCTATGGCGCCCACAAGATAGATCGTGCCATCCGGACCTGTATCGGCGGCATTCGTCCCTAAGACCCGCCTTCCATCAGGCAGTCGCATTTCCCCAAGATCCGTCGTACGGCTGCTGTCGAGATCGTAAGTGATCAGGTGCGCGGCAGCCCCTTCCTTGGCGCTGGCGTAATCGAACTCACGGCCCGCAGCACCGTAGTAAAGTTTCCGATCGTGCCCGAGCGTCAGACTCAGTGTGGCGTACGGTACGTCCCTGCCGTTTGCCAGATCGGGAATCGCAAGTTGTCCCAACTCACGGATGACGCCCTCTTTACCGGAATGAGGATCGAATGAGAATAGAAGCGTCGCACTCTCGTCGATGCCGTAGAACTTCTTCGTCTTCTTATCCCAGACCGCCACGCGAAAAGCCGTCTCCGATTTGTTGTAATCACGGCCTAAAGACACACCCTTGCTGCGCATCGGCACCTGGAGAGACAGCTCTCGAATCTCATCTGTGCGAGGATCGTATTTGAAGATCTTCCCCGTCCCAAAACCGCCGAACACGTTTCCCTGGTCGTCAATTGCAAGGGTTCTGCAGATCGATTCCCAGTTGTTCACGCGGCCTTTATTGACTGCTCGCCGTTTCGCGACGTCATAGTAGACGAACTCCCCGCGAGGGTGAGTCATCCCATAGATACGATTGAAGAGTGGGTCGTAAGAACCAGTGTTGATTCCTTGGTAACGCGGGCCTATCCCGAAATCTTCAACCCGATCAGTCTTCGGATCGTATGCCATCCAATGCGCGCCAGGATACCCCTCTTTCGTTGCAAAACGAGCGTAGTTGAACCAGATCCCACCGTGGGTGCCAAAGTATATTCGACCGTCGGCACCCTCTCCAATCTTGCAGTGAATCTTAGACTGAGGCCCGACACCCAGACCAGATTCGCCGCTGAGAACGGTTAGATTGCCGACATCGTGCATCTGGTCGATTTTGCTGTCGTAATAGACTAAGTGGCCGTCGCCGCCGTGATAAGCCAAGCCTGCGTACACTTTGCCATCTGTCGCCGCCAATAACGCGCCCCAATGTCCGTCCATTTCATAGAGACCCGGAAAGATCCGATAGTCTACTTGCACGGTTGTGACGCAGAAAACGGGCAACAATCCAACCAGCAGTAAAAGTCCTAGCACCTTTGTGATTCGGATCATTTGTTCACAGGCTCTCCAATACATGGGTGGACGTACTTTCCAGAGACGCTGTTCTCATTTCAGATCGTAATTACCCAACACACGCACATTCCGGGATTGCACATCACTTTCCCGCTGCAGGAGCTCATCAGCACTCGCCGCATGGCCGGGGATCACTGCAATGTTCTCCGACTGTGGACCCGTTACGACAACGCGACCGCGTCCGCCACGAATTCTTGCTTCACGTACATTCTTGAGCCGAACTTGCCCTGGCGCGTGTAAACCGTCCACTGTGAGGTCTGTGACGTCATCAGCAATCATCACGGGGCGTTCATCGGAGCGTTCACAGGAGATCCGGATGTTGCTTAGGTCCACTGCACGGGCATGTCTCAAATAGAAACCGTAGGCCGGTAACTGGCCGAACATACCCCCAGACGGATACCCTTTTTCTTTCTCAGGAACAAGGCTCTCAGAAAGCGAGGCCTCCCCTCCGCCGGTCATCACGATACGAATGTTGCTAACCGATACATTCTCGGTTGCCTGCCCAGGAATTCCAGTGATGGAAGAGGCCATGTCCGCATCTACAGCCACAATGTTGGAGATGACGGCGTCTTCCAAACGACTGCCCGCTGCCCGAGCGCCCGTCCGCACAAAGATCGGAGCGCGTACATGCCGCATTGCGATATTCGAAACCGAGACGCCACGCAATCGGGCGCCATCCACAGCCTCAAGGCAAACGCCGTCCGGGCGGAACCGGCCGCTCCCAAACACTGTGCAATTCGTGAATGCAATATTTGAGAAATCTCCGTGTGTTTCCGTACCGATCTTCAGGCCCGCCGAGCGCGTCGAGAGTGTGCAATTGGATACTGTTACGTTTTCACAGGGACAAGGTTCCCCGAGGTAGTTCGTCGTCTTGAGGACGATACAGTCATCTCCGACCACGATCTCGCAACCCGAGATCAGAACGTTGCGGGAACCATCCACATCAATTCCGTCGGTATTCCCGATGTCATAGCGAGCCAAAATGCGAAGGGCCTGGGCCTGCACGCTGTCGCAGTCGTAGAAATGCAACGTCCAACGGTCTGCGTCGCGCATGGTTATACCTTCGACCCGCACATCACGGCAGTGTTCGAAGGAGACTAAGCGCGGGCGGAAAGGTTCGAGCGCCTTGCCCTTTACAGTTGGCTTTGCAAAGCCTGCGCCTGTGATGGTGCCATGGCCTAGAATTGCCACCCGTTCAGCTCGCTCGGCCAGGAGAAACGCGCATTCCCAGGAGTCACGAGGCAGACGGTCACTCGGGTGACGCGCCTCATACTCAGCCGGGTCGTTGGAAGCAACCAGTACCGCGCCGTGATCGAGCCACAGGGCAACCCCGGTTTTGAGGCGAAGGGCACCGCTTACAAATCGGCCCGCCGGAACGCGAACCACACCGCCACCCTGAGCAAAGCATTCATCGATAGCACGTTGAATCGCGGAACGGTTGTTCCTTTTATTGTCTGCCGCTGCCCCAAACGCAGTAATGTTGCGCTCTTCCGCTAGCACAGGCGAAAGAACAGATGCAGCACTCAGAAAATGCCTACGATTCATACCAGCAAGTCTCCAAACATCGATCTGAGGCCCGAAATCTAGCGCCCCTTATTCACGGTGCCTTGAACAGACACCGTTCCGTGACGATCCGCCAACGCTGAGTAGCGCTTCCCGTTAACAACGATGGCGGTCTTCACGTTGGGTTTGCTGTCTCTAAGAGTCAACGTCCAATTTACCGGACCGGACTCCGGGACAATGGAAAACGTTGCTTTCGCAGCGTCATAAGTCACAGTTGCGAACCCAGCCGTTCCATCACCAAGCCACACGCCGAAGCGCTTCGTTTCGACATAACCTGCGACCTTCAAAGTACCGGCAGCAGGGATGATCCACGGTTTGATTTTCTTCCCCACTATGTCCGGCAGGAAAATATTCTCCGCTCCAATGACACCCGCGTTTCCATTCGGGGCAGAGTGCGTCCATCGAGGATTATCGTTGTTGTCTGTGATACTAAGTCGAAAATTGTGTAAACCCGAGGCGGCCATCAACTCCGCTACACGCCCTGACTGAATCAATGGGACGTTTCCATCCTGCCTGTCATGGAAGAGGTAAAGGAAGCCACCGGAGTAGTTGCCAATCGCCAAAATCGAAGCGCGACTCCGGTAGGCGTCCGGCTTCTCGGTTGGGGTACCGCCGATCCAACGCCGCAGGAATGCCTGTTGTCCTGGGGACGCCACCTCATACCATCCATACCGGGCATCGAACCCGTAGTCGGAAATTCCAAAGAACGACGTTACTGTATTGAATGTATCCGGGTAACGCGCCGCGCAACTCATCGCATTGCCGCCTCCACCTGAATAGCCGGCGATATGAATCTGATTCGGATCGGTGAGGGGTTGGTAATGGTTGAGCACAAAGTGAATCGCGTCCACTATGTCTTGGATCTCACGACCGCCCACATCAGGGGAACCATCACTTTTCCCGCGTCCCCGTAATTCGACGGCGATAACGAATGCACCGTTACCGTACGCGGTAGCCATGCGCTTCAGCGCGTCGTCATGGATGCTCGATGCCTGTTCGCGAAGTCCGTGCATCACCACGAGCACGGGCAATTTCGATCCGCTGGGCGGATACGCGATTCGCGCCGACAAACTCAATTGATTGTCGATCCCGCTCGCGTACCGTATATCCGCCACCGTCACGCTTGAGTCAACTGCCAACGCGGGACCACCCACTGCCAGGCACAGATAGAAGCACAACCCATAAGTATTCCGCATCGCCAGTATCCCTCAACTTACCAGGACAGTCGCAATGCAAGCTGAATTTGTCTCGATAGGTTGTTTACCGCGGAGACCACGCCAAACGTGGAGGAACCGTACGTGGTGCCAGGCGTGAAATATTCTGGGTGGTTAAGAGCGTTGAAGCTCTCCATACGGAACTGTAACTTCATTTGTTCTCGAATTGTTGTTGTCTTGAACAAAGAGACGTCGAAGTTGTTTTTTCCATTTGTTCTTACATCTGGAAGCAGCGCAGTGGCTGTGTATTCGAGCGTTTCCCGTACACGAAATGCGGCCGTATTGAACCAAGCCGAAGGTGTCCGCTCGTTTTCGGCTAACTTTGCCGAAGTTCCAGTTGATTCACAGGTACTGATCGTGATGGGAATGCCAGACTGAGCGGAGTAGATCACGTTCAGTTGCCAGCCTTCCGCAAGCCGCGACAGCCACCCATGGCTGCCTTTGAGTAATGTCTTACCGGGGCCTATCGGAAGTTGCCATGTTCCACTAGCCGTGAGGCGCTGCGGAATGTCATAGTCGACCAATTGTTTAACCAGGTTTGCGTCACCAGTATTTAGATAGCTGTCCTGCTCGAGGTTCTTCGCGGCTGTGTACGACACCTGGAGGCTGAAACCACTGGACAGACGTTTGGTGGCCTTTACCTGAAATGAGTCATACCTGCTGCTGCCAATACCCTCGTCGAGGGCGACCAGCGATGTGTACTGTGGGTATGCGTAAAGGAGTTGGCTACGGGTCACAGTCTTCCCACTGAGATTCCCCGAACCGATGAGCCCATAGAATGGATTGGCGACACTGTCGTTCAGAGTATTACGGCCGGTGGACTTGTACGTCGCGCGCGCCGAATCATGTATGCTCACAGGAACGAAGTTGAGACCCACATCCACAGGAAGAACCTTCGTGGTCGAGCCGGCGTACGCCGCGTCGACCAGCAAACCACCCGGCAGTTCATGTTGAATGCCAAACTGGTACTGATGCGCCCGAGGGGTCTTTCGGTCGACATCGATGTACGACGCACCTTGTCCAACATACGTCATCAGCCCGAGGCTGGAGCCGTTCGGCTGGAGGATCCCATTGGGGAAGGGATTGCTCAGGTCATCCACTGCTGTCAATCCTCCATCGTTCGTCGCCACCATGGATGTGCTCTGGCTGAATCCTTGGCTCAAAGTCGCGAAGTTACTTGTGCCTGCATAGAAGATTCCATAGCCGCCACGTAAGACGGTCTTGGGGAGAAACTGATACGCTACGCCGATCCTCGGGCTGATGTTGTTGAAATCGGAGTTCGTAAGGGAGCGCGATTGCCCACCGATTCCTGCGAACTGCAAACCGCCGCGAACCTGGAAGTTCGCCGCGCTGACCTCGTCGATCGGACTGGCCGCGTAAGCGGCGCGTGCCGCTGCCGCGATCGGGCTGTCAGATGCGAAGTCGAACCCTCGGTTGGATCGGTTGAATCTCTCTGTATTCGCGCCCTCCCATTCATAGCGGAGTCCCAGGTTAATCGTGAGCCGGCTGGTCACGCGCCAGTCGTCCTGGAAGTATAGGTCGTAATACGGAACTTGACCCGCAGTGAGCGCTGCCTTGCCTATTGTTCCGCTTGCAGGCAAGCCCAGGAGAAATGAGGCCAAAGCATGCCCTCCAGTCGTACTGCTCTTTTGAGGGTTCGGCCCACGTGTAAACGTGCTGTTGAACGAGAAACTCCCGCCGGCCGTGCTCGACGGACCGGCCTGATTCTCACGAAGCACCCGGACCTGGCCACCAAACTTCATCGAATGACTGCCGATGATCTTCGTGATTGAGCCGAGTAATGAGTGGCTATCGTATGCGGACCGTGCCATTGGAGTACGGCTGAGCGCCGTATATCCAGTCGTGTTGAAGATTGGAAATACCTTTACATCCAGATCCTGCACATAGGATTTCGGAAGGCCCAGCGTGGTCGCGTCGAATCCGATACTCAGGGAAGGATTGTACTGGTATAAACGGCTGAATCCATAGCGAATGTCAACGAACATGGTCGGACTGACCGTATAGATGTCGTCGATCGCCACACCGTTTGTCCAGCGATCATTGTCGGCGGCGTTAATCGCATTGAGAGGATTAATCAAATTGGCGCCTACATAGGAATGACGCCAGGAATACCGGCCAAAAATTTGGTTGTTATTACTCAGTCTCTGGTCTATCCGGGCTACGATACCGTTATCGAGTACCGGGTCACGATAATCCATGTGCCAGTTGTTGCCGCCCGTCACAGCAACCCCCGTCGCGTTGGGCTGAGGATAGTAAGCGATCGCGTTGCGAGCAACGGTATTCAGGCGGTCCGAGGGGATCCTGTTGTTCGGGAACGGGTCGCGCACATAGGCAGTTCCCGAAAGGCGAGTGGTGGAGGGATCGTAGACGGTGATCGGAACTCCGACGCCACCCGATAGGACCTTGGTTTCTGAGAAGTCGCCTCCCCTTTGGAGAACGGTAGGCACGGTGTAGGAGGTAGAACGGGCAACCCCTTCTCGGGATCCTTCGTAATTGAAGAAAAAGAAGGTTTTATCTTTTCCGTTGTACAACTTTGGCAGATATACTGGTCCGCCGACCGTCCCACCAAAGAGGTTGTAGCCGAATTGAGGCTTGTTCGTCGCAAAAGGATCGCGAGCATTCAGCTTTGCATTTCGGAAGAAGTCATACAGGGAGCCATGGAAATCATTGGAGCCGGATTTCACCGCCACATTGATGATGCCACCTGTGAACCGGCCGTACTCTGCATCGAAGCTGTTCGTCTGTACTTTCATCTCCTGCGTGGCTTCCACGGATGGTGCGTAGTGGATTGTGCCATTGCCGCCAGTGTCCGGCACGCCATCTAGAAGGACCTCGTTAAAGCGCGGCTGGCCTCCGGACAGGGACACTCCGGTCATTCCATCGAAAGAGGTGGTTCGGATGAATGCGTTTCCGCTGCCCCGATTCGTAAAGACGATGCCGGGAGTCAACAGCATATCCATGAGCACATTGCGGCCGTTCAACGGCATTGACTCGACCACGTGTTGCGAGAGCACCTCGCCACGGGACGCGCTGCTTGTCTCCAACAGGGGCGCCTCGGCGTTGACGGTGACTGTCGACGATACTTCGCCGGGCTGGACCTTCACGTCGATCGTGGGCTTGTCCCCGATCTGTAACGCTATGCTCTCCTGAACATAACCGCGAAAACCTTTACATCTCACTTCAAGTCGGTATGCCCCCGGCGGCAAGAAGGATACGGAATAGAAGCCGGCTCCAGTCGTAACGGTTGTGCTGGCGAGGTTCGTGCCGACGTTCACAACCGTCACGTCGCAACCGGGGACGACAGCACCGGAAGGATCTGTGACCGTACCAACGATCCCCGCACGGAATTCCTGACTCCAAAGGCACATTGACATGAAGACACAAAGAAACGATACACGAGACAGCATTTAAGTTCTCCCTCCACGAGCGCTTCGGCACCTGATTGAGATCAACGTCCTCAGCTAAAGATGTTACTTGAAAGCAAATATAACGTCAATAACGGATTAACGTTAAACGTCATTAAAATCATAAGCTTCGTTAAATAGTTACACAAGTATATTTATAATCAGCTACTTACGAAAATGCCGTGCTTCTACTCGCGACCAACGTGGCAGAGGCTCGAAGGAATAACGTACCCGTTTGTTACACCGTAATTGCGGTACCTAGCGTTCTAAACCCTATCCTGGGTCCTTGGGTGCCTACCCTCCTACGGACCGGTGTCGAAAGCCAAGGTGGATTGCCACACGCCCGAACTATTTCCTAATGAAGGAGGCAACCGTGCCCGAGTTGGAAGCCCCTGAAACGATGGCGTGCCAAGCGACACCAGGTGTCGAAGTACGGTGGGCTGTCACACGCCACTGCTGACTCGCGACTTTCACATCGCCTTTCGCCCGTTACTCGTCCTTCAGGGCCCCGCCCCCGCGTCGAGCCGAAGTGAGGCCGCAATTGGGCCACAGAACGGCTCTAGCTCATAAATGGGGGCAGTCCGCAACGTCTGACTGATAAGACGACTTTGAAAGGAGAAGTTTTGATCAGATCAGAAGGTCGATCCCTTGCCCCAACCGTGGGAACGAGCGGTCTCGCTCGCCGCGCTGGCCAAACCTCATTCGCCGCCGCCATACGCTACAGGCCGCAGCCCGAAACTGTCCCATGGTGTCCGGTGTCCAACCCTTCGGTGACCGGTCCGTTGCGATGCCCATTTCGAAAGAGCTCATGTGCACCGGTTATTCTCCGCGGCTAGGAGGCCGCTACCTATGAGCATTTCCGAACTCGACGCCGGCGCCGGAGCCCAGTCGTTCAGCCGGCGTGCCCTCTTTTCGATCCTTCCAGTGCGAACGGCTGGCTGCTTCGCGTGCGCTCACGCCGCCCTATGCGGCCAGGCCGAGCCCCAGCCTCAGACCGGCCTCAGTTGGACCGACAAGGCCGACATGACCTGGGAGGAGATCTTCCGCTTCGCCTATCAGAAGGACCTGATTCCCCTTCTCAAAGAATTGGGAGAGCGCATCGGGCGTGAGAAATGGACTGCCATGCTTCGCGATGCTTCCGATGAGGTTGTACGGAAGAAGACCGCCCGCCGGCCGCACTCGACCCCCGATCTCATGACGCTCGCCGCAGGCATGCAGAAGATGCCGCCCCTCATGCAGCATGCGCTCGACGCTGAAATCGTTGAGATGTCTCCGGAAGCTTTTGAGTACCGAGTCAAGAAGTGTCTCTGGGCGAAGGTCTTTCGGGACGGGGATGCCGCCGATATCGGCTACGCGATGGTGTGCTACCCCGACTACTCCGTCGCCAGGAGCCTGAATCCGAAACTTCGGCTCATCCGTACACAGACCCTGATGGAGGGTCGCGACAGTTGCAGCCTCAGGTACGTGATGGAGACCTGATCCGCCCGGTCACATCCTGCCGCCGTAGGGCGAGCACGGTTGCGCGTGCGCCCTACGGTCGTGCGGGCGATTGGGGCCGTTCCCCAAAGTAGGGACCCGATGTT